>URIK01000027.1 GCA_900547855.1 uncultured Collinsella sp.
ACGAGATTCATGAGCGTCTCGTGGGCTCGGAGATGTGTATAAGAGACAGCATCTCGAGCGTGAGCGAGTCGGCACAACTCGCCGCTTCGATTAGCGACAACGAGGACTGCTACTTCGTTCCCGCCTTTGCGGGTTTGGGTGCTCCCTGGTGGGACCCGCATGCTCGCGGTATCGTGTGCGGTCTGACCGGCGCCTCGAGCCGTGCGACCATCGTACGTGCCGCCTGCGAATCCATGGCATATCAGAGCTACGACGTGCTGCGCGCCATGGAGCAGGACGTGGGGCTTTCGATTGAGCGCCTGTCTGTCGATGGCGGTGCCTCGCGCAACGAGTTCATCATGCAATTCCAGGCCGACCTGCTGGATATCCCCGTGCTGCAATGCGAGACGGTGGAGACCACGGCAATCGGTGCCGCGTACTTGGCGGGTCTTGCCGTCGGCTATTGGGAAGACCTGGAAGAGCTGGAGCAAAATGCCCAGATCGTTAGGACCTTCCTTCCCCACATGTCCGCCGAGCGCCGCGAACAAAACCTTGCGGGCTGGCGTGATGCAGTCAGGCGCTCGCTCAGTACCGCACAGTAGGGCTGCGATGGGCTGCTCGATACAACAAACCGCTAAACTAATGCATGGCGTGCGGCGGCAACATTGCTGCGCGCCTTGTCAGCAAGGCCGTTTTGCGGCCGCAACGAAAGGGGCAATCAACCCATGACCGTCACCTACGATGCGTCCCGCGTGACGCTTGTCGATCACCCGCTCGTCCAGCACAAGCTGTCGATCCTGCGCGACAAAAACACCGGCACCAACCAGTTCCGCCAGCTCGTGCGCGAGCTCGCGCTTTTTGACGGCTACGAGGCCATGCGCGACCTGCCTATGGAAGACGTCGAGGTCGAGACCCCCATCACTACCGCCACGTTCAAACGGCTCGCCGGCAAGAAACTCGCCATCGTGCCCATCCTGCGTGCGGGCCTTGGAATGGTCGACGGCATTCTCGACTTGGTGCCCTCCGCTCGCGTGGGCCACATCGGCATGGAGCGCGACGAGGTCACCCACGAGCCGCACGAGTATTACTGCAAGATGCCCAAGGATATCGACCAGCGCATCTGCCTGGTCGTCGACCCCATGCTCGCCACGGGCGGTTCGGCCGAAATGGCCATCAGCTACCTGCGCGAGCGCGGTGTCAAGGACATCCGCATGCTGTGCATCGTCGCGGCCCCCGAGGGCCTCAAGTCGCTGACCGAGAAGGATCCTGACGTACATATTTATACGTGTGCTATCGACGACCATCTCAACGAGGCTGCCTACATCGTTCCCGGCCTCGGCGACGCCGGCGACCGCATCTACGGCACGCTCTAGTCGCTGGGCTAAGACGGCCGCGGCTGCAAATACGAAGAAACGGTGCGCGCGGTCGAACAAAAGGCGACCGCGCGCACTCCTGTTAACGGACGTTTTGCCCTGCAGGGTTCGAGAAAAACGTATTACCGTACCTGCGGCATAAAGAAGGTCTTAAGAAAACGAACAGGTGCGTATTAACCGATGCTTTTTCGGTTGTACTTTAACGATTGGCTCGTACAATAGTCACCAATGTTTGGCGGGAACTGTTCTGTGAGGCGTTAAAAAGGAAAGTGAGGACGCCAGTGTTTCAGATAGCCGATCTGCTCGCTATCGTTGCAGGCGCCATCGCGGGCGCAATTGCCTTCCTTCCCTTTGTCTTTACGCTCAAGCCGGTTCTTGACGATAAGCAGAATGCGGACATGCTCAAGGGTATGGTGAGTCTGGCGGTCTCGGCAATCGCTCTGCTCGTCTTTACCTTGGTTGTGTTTGTGTTGTTCGGAGAGGCATTTCGCATGTTCCTCCTGGGCGAGGCGATCGGCTTCGTGGCCTTTATGGCCGCCTGCGCGGTTCGCGTCGCCAAGGCGCTGCGAGATCCTCATGAGGTCGAAAGGTAAGTCGTGGAAATTTTTGAAAAGCTGCCTGATGAGATTAATCATCTGGTCAGCGAGTTCAGCTCCACCCCCGTCGTGGGCGATCTGAGCTGCGGCATCACGCAGTACTCGTTTTGGCTGATCGTCTCCACGATCGTGCTCCTGATCGTCCTGGCCGTGTTCAAGAAGAAGCAGACCCTGGTTCCCAAGGGCTTCTTCGTCAACGGTTTCGAGTACATCATCGAGTACGTCGAGAACGATATCGGCAAGGGTGTCGTGGGTGAGAACTGGAAGAAGCACTTCCCGTTCCTGTGCTCGCTTTTCCTGTTCATCCTGATCAATAACATGATCGGCCTGATCCCGGGAATGAAGCCCGGCACCGGCGCAATCGGCTCCACCGCCGCACTCGCCATTTTCGCCTTCGTGTACTTCATCTACTACGGATGCAAGGCTCACGGCGTGATCGGCTACATCAAGAGCCTCGCCCCGCAGGGCGTGAGCTTCCCGATGAACGTGCTCGTGTGGGTCGTCGAGCTTTTCTCAACCTTCCTGCGCCTCATCACGCTCGCCGTCCGTCTGTTCTGCAACATGTTCGCAGGACACGTGGTCATGGGCTCGTTCGCCATCATGGCGAGCATGTTCATGCAGCCGCTGCTTCAGCAGGTTTCCGCGGCCCACGCCGTTGGCGCCCTGCCTTCGCTAGCCTGGCTTGCCATCCTCATCCTGATCTATGCGATCGAGCTTGTGGTCGGCGCCATCCAGGCTTACGTCTTCACGGTCCTTACCGCCGTGTATGTCTCCGAGGCAGAGGAGGTCGCGGAGGAGGAGTAGTCTTCCGTTCGCGCCTTAAAGGTAAGGCAATTCGTTAAACCGCCGGTGCCCGTACCCATGGAGCCCGGCAGTTATAAAAAGGTTATCCTGCGTGAAATAAGACACGCACGACAAAGGAGGAATCGTGGGAGTTATCGGTTACGGTCTCGGTGTTATCGGCGCTGGTCTTGCTATCGGCCTGTCTGCTCTGGGTGCTACGGGTGCTATGGCCCGTCAGCCTGAGGTCCAGGGCCGCGTGTTCACCGTCTTCATCATGGGCTCCGCCTTCGGCGAGGCTCTGGCTCTGATCGGCTTCGTTGTCGCGCTGATCGTTAAATAGCACGGAGCGTCAAGTATGAATCTTTCATCCCAGAAGAGCGCGATCGCACTCTCCGCGTCCGCGGCCGCGCTGCTCATGCCGGTTTCCGCGTTCGCCGAGGACGGCGCCGCCGGTGCGGACATCCTCATCCCTAAGATGGCGGAGTTCATCCCGGCGCTTATCGCCTTCCTGATTATCTGGATCGTGCTGGCCAAGGTCGCCCTGCCGGGCATCATGAAAACCATGGAGGAGCGCGGCAAGAAGATCGAGGAGAGCCTCGACGAGGCCGAGAAGACCAAGCAGGAGGCTATCGCCAAGCGCGCTGAGTCCGACTCGATCGTCACCGACGCCCGTCGTCAGGCTGCCGACATCGTTCTCGAGGCTCGTAAGGACGCCGAGTCCGAGCGCGCCCGTATCATCGAGGCTGCTCACAAGGAGGCCGAGGAGATCATCGCCAAGGCCCATACGACCGTCGAGGACGAGCGCAAGTCCATTTACGCCGGTGCCGCGAGCTCCATCGCCGACCTGTCCGTTGCCGTCGCCACCAAGATCGTGGGCGAGGCACTCGAGGACGATGCCGAGCAGAAGAAGCTCATCGAGCGCTACATCCAGGAAGCAGGTAGCCTGAATGCCGACTAGCCGCTATCAGGACAAGGTGCTCGAGACCTACGCGCGCTCCCTTCTGGAAGCCGCTAAGGCCGAGAACCATGTGTTCGAGGACCTCGAGATGATCGAGCGCTTGGCTTCTGCCAGCCCCGAGATCATCGCCGTGCTCGACACCATGTCCAAGCGCGACCAGCTCGACCTTCTTCCCAAGGTGGCAGCTGCCTTTAAGTATGTTGCCGAGGAAGACGAGGATGTAGTGGGCGTGACCGTCACCACGGCGATCCCGCTCGACGACGAGCTGCGTCAAACCATCACTAAGAAATGCGAGCAGGACTTCGGCCGGAAGGTATTCCTTATCGAGCAGGTCGACCCGTCTATCGTGGGCGGCCTGGTGCTCGAGGCCCGCGGCGAGCGTCGTGACATTTCCGTCAAGACGCAGCTGCGCATCGCGCAGGAGACCCTCGCAAACTCTGCTAATTCGTACGGAGGTGAAGCCTAATGTCCGAAACCCTCAATGCCCAGGATATCGCCAAGAAACTGCAGGAGCAGCTCACGAGCCTCTCCGCGACGGTCGATACGCATGAGGTTTCAACGGTCGACGAGGTAGGCGACGGCATCGCGCGCGTCTCCGGCCTCAAGAGCGCCATGGCAGGCGAGCTTCTGGAGTTCAAGAGCTCCGATACCGGTGAGACCGTCTTCGGCCTTGCCCAGAACCTTGACCGTGACGAGGTCGGCGCCGTTCTGTTCGGTGCCGTCGACTCCATCAAGGAAGGCGACGAGTGCCGCACCACTGGCCGCATTATGGATATCCCCGTGAGCCGTGCCATGCTCGGCCGCGTCGTCAATCCGCTCGGCCAGCCCATCGACGGCCTGGGCGACATCGTCGCCACGCACCGTCGCCCCATCGAGTTCAAGGCTCCCGGCGTCATCGATCGTACCCCGGTGTGCGAGCCGGTTCAGACCGGTCTGCTCGCTATCGACTCCATGGTGCCTATTGGCCGCGGTCAGCGCGAGCTCATCATCGGCGACCGTAAGACCGGTAAGACCGCCATCGCCATCGACGCTATCCTCAACCAGCGCGGCAAGGGCATGGTCTGCATCTATGTCGCCATCGGCCAGAAGGCCTCCACGGTTGCCAACATCCGCGAGACCCTCGCTCAGCACGGTGCGCTCGACTACACCATCATCGTTTCGGCCACCGCTGCCGATTCCGCCCCTATGCAGTACATCGCGCCTATGGCCGGTGCCGCTATCGGCGAGTTCTTCATGTACAACGGCGAGGACGGCAAGCCCGCCAGCGAGACCAACCCCGGCGGCCACGTGCTCGTCATCTACGACGACCTGTCCAAGCAGGCTGTGGCCTACCGTCAGATGTCGCTGACGCTGCATCGTCCGCCCGGACGCGAGGCCTATCCTGGCGACATCTTCTACCTGCACTCTCGTCTGCTCGAGCGTGCAGTCAAGATGTCCAAGAAGAACGGTTATGGCTCCATGACGGCTCTGCCGATCATCGAGACCCAGGACGGCGACGTCTCGGCCTACATTCCGACCAACGTCATTTCCATTACCGATGGTCAGATCTACCTGCAGTCCGAACTCTTCTTCCAGGGACAGCGCCCGGCAGTCGACGTGGGCATTTCCGTGTCCCGCGTCGGTGGCGACGCGCAGACCAAGGCTATGAAGCAGGTCGCCGGCAACCTCCGTCTGGACCTCGCTTCGTACCAGGAGCTCGCCGGCTTTACGCAGTTCGGCTCCGACCTCGACGAGGCTACTCAGAAGCAGCTGACCCATGGTGCTCGCATGACCGAGCTCCTGAAGCAGCCGCGTTACAAGCCGTTTGAGGTTGGCGAGCAGATCGTTACGCTGTTCGCTGGCAACGAGGGCTTCCTGGATGACCTGGAGATCGCCGACGTGCTGCCCTTCCGTGCCGAGCTCATCGAGTACATGGACAATGGCTTTGGTTCGCTGCTCGACAAGGTTCGCGCCAAGAAGATCGATGATGACACCAAGGCTGAGCTCTTGCGCGTCATCGGCGACTTCAAACAGCAGTTCATGGCCAAGCACCATTCGGATGTTTCTGGATCAGAGGAGAACTAAGCCCCATGGCCAACCTTCGCGACATTAAGAAGCGAATCTCCTCGGTTACCACGACCAAGCAGATCACGCGCACGATGGAGATGGTCTCTACGGCCAAGATCCGTCGTGCCCTCGATCGCTCCAAGCAGGCCGAGCCCTATAAGGAGGCGCTGACCGACGTCATGTTGACGGTCGCCGGCGACGCCTCCTGTTCGGGCACCGATCCCATGCTGCAGAAGCATGAGAGCGTCAAGCATGGCCTGATTGTCGTTATTGCCTCGGACCGCGGCCTTGCCGGCGGTTTCAATACGACGGTGGAGCGCACGGCCGAAAAGCTCGCCGCTTCTTGGGCGAACGACGGCATCGAGTGCGAGATCATCGCGTGCGGGCGTAAGCCGGCCACGTATTTCCGTGACCGCGCAAACGTTGTCATGCACTTTGAGGGCAACTCCTCTGAGCCCGATTTCAATCAGGCCCGCATGATCTCCTCTCATATCTGCGATGCGTATCGTGCCGGTGAGCTTGACCGTGTCGAGCTTGTCTACCACCACGCCAAGAACCGCGTGGATCAGGAGCTTCGCGTCGAGCATCTGTTGCCGCTCGACCCCGAGATGATCGCTATGGCCCACGGTCCGCGTAAGAACGAGACCGACGCCCCTAAGCGCATCTCGTCCACGTTCGAGTTCGTGCCCTCTCCCGAGCATGTTCTCGGCAAGCTTGTGCCGTCTTATATCCTGACGGTCATCTACCAGGCCCTGATCGATTCGGCGGCTGCCGAGCAGGGTGCACGCCGCAAGGCCATGCACTCCGCGACGGAAAACGCCACCGCGATCATCTCGACCCTTACCCGCACGTATAGTCGCGTGCGCCAGGCTTCGATCACGACCGAGATTAACGAGATCGTCGGCGGAGCCTCAGCATTGGAGGAACAGTAATGGCTAATAACACCGTAAAGCTTGCGGTCGAGGAAGCCACCAAGAAGACGACTGCCGGTGATGGTCGCATCGTGCGAATCATCGGCCCTGTCGTCGACGTCAAGTTTGACGGCGCGGTGCCCCCGATCTACAACGCGCTCACGGTCGAGGCCGAGACCCCGATCGGTCATCTGAGCACGATCCTCGAGGTCGAGAGCCAGCTTCCGGGCGGCGTCGTCCGCACGGTCGCCATGTCCTCGACCGACGGCCTGCAGCGCGGCCTCATCGCCACCGATACCGGTGAGCCCATGAAAATGCCCGTTGGCCCCAAGACGCTCGGCCGTATTTGGAACGTCATGGGCAAGCCCGTCGACGGCAAGCCCATGCCCGAGGTGGAGGAGTTCTACCCCATCCACCATGCAGCGCCCCGTTTCGACGAGCTCACCACCAAGACCGAGATCTTCGAGACCGGCATCAAGGCCGTCGACCTGCTCGAGCCCTACATCCGCGGCGGCAAGACAGGTCTGTTCGGTGGCGCCGGCGTCGGCAAGACCGTTCTGATTCAGGAGCTCATCAACAACCTCGCCCAGGAGCACGGCGGCACCTCGGTGTTCACCGGCGTCGGCGAGCGTACCCGCGAGGGCACCGACCTGTTCCTCGAGATGAGCGAGTCTGGCGTTATCGACAAGACCTGCTTGGTCTACGGTCAGATGAACGAGCCGCCCGGAGCGCGTCTGCGCATCGGTCTGGCCGGCCTTACCACCGCTGAGTATTTCCGTGATCGTGGCCAGGACGTTCTGCTGTTCATCGACAACATCTTCCGCTTCTCCCAGGCAGGTTCCGAGGTTTCCGCACTGCTGGGCCGTATGCCGTCCGCCGTTGGTTACCAGCCCACGCTGGCAACCGAGATGGGCGACCTCCAGGAGCGCATTACCTCGACCAAGACGGGCTCCATTACCTCCGTCCAGGCTGTCTATGTCCCCGCAGACGACCTGACCGACCCGGCGCCTGCCACGACGTTTACGCACCTCGATGCCACCACGGTTCTTTCGCGTAGCATTTCGTCGCTCGGCCTGTTCCCGGCTATCGACCCGCTCGCGTCTTCCTCCGACGCTCTCGATCCCTCGATCGTCGGCGAGGAGCACTACCGTGTCGCTGTCAAGGTCCAGGAGCTCCTGCAGGAGTACTCCGACCTTCAGGACATCATCGCAATTCTGGGTATGGACGAGCTGTCCGAGGAGCAGCGCCTTACGGTCAACCGTGCCCGTAAGATTCAGCAGTTCCTCTCGCAGTCCTTCCACGTCGCCGAGAAGTTCACCGGCAACCCCGGTGTCTACGTCCGCGTCGAGGATACCGTCCGCTCTTTTGCCGAGATTGTCGACGGCAAGGCCGATGACCTGCCCGAGCAGGCTTTCCGCTATGCTTCCACGATTGAGGACGTGCGCGAGCGCGCCCGCAAGATGGGGGAGAAGTAGGTTATGCGTATCCGCATCGTGTGCCCCGTGAGCTGCGCCTATGAGGGCGACGCTGCGTTTGTGTCGATTCCGTCCACGGATGGCGAGTTTGGCGTTCTGCCTGCTCACTCCAGCGAGATCTGCACGATCGACCGCGGTTACGTTCGCGTTTCCGATAAGGCCATGGGCACTGTCGACCACACGTTTGCCGTGGCCGGCGGCTATGCCCAGGTTGCGGACGATGTCGTGACCGTTCTCGCCGAGCGCGCTTGCGATTTGGCGACCGTCGATGCCGACAAGCTTAAAGCTGATATTCAAGGTTTTGAAGAGAAGCTGGGTAATTTGTCGGAGGATGATGCACGCCGCGCCTACCTCTATAATGAAATCGCATGGTGTAAGCTCAAGCTTGCCCAATAGTCAAACGATTTAGCGTTCGACCATTTGCGAACACATCATGCCCGGGATGGCCCAGCCATCCCGGGCATGCTTTTTGAAAGGGTAGACCTTGGATATTATCCGCGTTGAGGGTGGCCACGCCATCGGAGGCTCCGTGCCCGTTTCGGGCGCCAAGAACTCCGCACTCAAACTCATGGCGGCAACGCTTCTGGCGCCGGGCAAGACGACGCTGCAGAACGTGCCCGATATTTCCGATGTCCACGTGATGGGCAAGGTGCTCAAGGGCATGGGCGCTACGATCGATGTTCTCGACGAGCACACGCTCGAGATTGATACCTCTCAGGTCGATTCTTGGGAGGCCCCCTACGAGCTCGTTGCCAAGATGCGTGCTTCCACAGCCGTGATGGGACCCCTGCTGGGTCGCTTCCATCGCGCCAAGATCGCCATGCCGGGCGGCTGCAACCTGGGTGCTCGCAAGATCGATATGCACATTCTTGGTCTCGAGGCCCTGGGCGTTGAGTTCGATACCGCCCACGGTTACATCAACGCTAATGCGCCCCAAGGTCTGCGCGGTACCACCGTCACGCTCGAGTTCGCCAGTGTCGGTGCGACCGAGAACCTCATTATGGCATCCGTGCGCGCGAAGGGTACCACGGTTATCGACAATGCCGCCCGCGAGCCCGAGATCGTCGATCTCGCCAACATGCTCAACGAGATGGGCGCTAAGATTGTCGGCGCCGGTACGCCTGTCGTGACCATCGAGGGCGTGGAAGAGCTGCATCCCGTTACCCATCGCGTAGTGGGCGACCGCATCGAGGCCGGCACCTTTATCGTCGCCGGTGCGTTGATGGCCGACGATCGCGGTGTCGACGTCACGGGTTTTTGCCCCATTCACTTGGGCATGGTACTCAAGAAGATGGAGCTCATGGGTATCGACTGCGAGCGCGTCGAGGATGGCGTCCATGTAAACCGTGCCGAGCGTATCAAGCCGGTCGACATCCAGACGCTTCCGTTCCCCGGCTTCCCGACGGACATGCAGGCGCAGATTATGGTGCTCTCCGCCCTTGCCGATGGTAGCTCCGTTATCACCGAGAACATCTTCGAGAATCGCTTTATGTTTGCCTCTGAGCTGGTGCGCATGGGTGCCGACATTCGTATCGAGAGCCATCATGCCATGATTCATGGCGTCAAGGGCTTCTCGGGTGCACAGGTTACCTCGCCCGATCTGCGTGGCGGAGCGGCCCTCGTCGTAGCGGGCTTGATCGCCGACGGGACGACCGAGGTTTCGGCCATCCATCACATCAAGCGCGGCTACGAGCGGTTTGTCGAAAAGCTGCAGGCGCTTGGCGCGCATGTCGAGCATGCTACCGTCCCCGATCCCGTCATCTACTAATACAGGTTGCCTATGTTTAATAAAAAACCCCTCGCGGATACCACCACCCGAAGACCCTCAACTGGTGCGCAGGCCAAGATCTACAGTCGCGATAACGTGGCTCGCTATTCCGAGCGCGCTCGTCAACGTCGCCGTAGCCACACGATTCGTCACGTCGCGCTCATTGTCGTGCTTGGCGTGCTGCTGAGTGCCACTACCGCTGCCGGCCTGTGGTTTGCCACCATTATGGGCAAGCTCGGCGATTCTAATGTCATTACCGACAATCTGCGTCGGGTTCTGGTTGACACCGATGAGGCAAAGGATCCGTTCTACGTGCTGCTTCTTGGCACCGACGGCCGTCCGGGCGAGGATACGTATCGTGCCGACTCGATTATCCTGGCACGCATCGACCCCACGCAAAAACAGGCGACGCTCATTTCCGTTCCGCGCGACACCAAGGTCGAGTACAAGGGCGAGACCATGAAGATCAACGCCTGCCATACCGTTGGCGGCGCCGAGGCCATGGTCGAGGCGGTCAACGAGCTGTGCGGTGTTCAGATTTCCCACTATGCCGAGGTCAGCTTCGACGGTATGCAGGCGCTGATTGATTCGGTTGGCGGTATCGACATTAACGCAACCGATGATGTTGACGACCCCGAGCACCTGGATATTAAGATTACCGCTGGCCAGCAGCATATGGACGGTGCCACCGCCCTTACCTATGCCCGCTGCCGCTACACCTATGCCGACGGCGATTACACGCGCATGCGCCACCAGCGTCAGGTGCTTGGCGCCCTTGCCAACCAGATTCTCAATAACTTCGATGCCACAAAGATCTTTGGCCTGGTTAATTCGCTGTCCGATATGCTCGTAACCGATATGAGCGTTCAGGATATCGTGACTACGGTCAACGCCATGCGCGGTATGGATGTCGACGGTATCTACTCGGCCAACCTGCCCTCGTACGCCGACGACAGCACCATGATCGACGGTGTGAGCTACGTCTTTGTCTACGAGGACGAGCTCAAGGAAATGATGGAGCGCGTCGATGCCGGCAAGGATCCCAAGGGTCCCAACACCATGGGTCTTTCCGACGGTTCCAGCTCTACGATCGGTGACCTGAACAACAACACGTCTGACGACTACGCAAACGGTACCGCAACCTCATCGGTCAGCTCTGACGATTCCGATGACTCAAGCGATTCAAGCGATTCGGACTACTACGAAGAGCCCACCGGCGACGGCAACGGCTACGAAGCCAACTACTAGAGTTACGGCGTTTTACCAAACGCCGTAACGACTCGACGCTGCGCGGGCCGCATTTGGACAATCTGACGTTCAACTTCAAGGGCGCGACCAGAAGGTCAGCGCCCTTTCGTTTCACGTCACCTTGTCTCAAATGCGACCCGCTCGCTGTCGTTGCCAAAACATCGGCGTTGCCGGAACACTTGGCACTTGGGGACGTTCCTTTTGTGCCGGCAGTTTGGGACACTCCTTGCGTTAAGAGGCTGGCGTGCGTCAACCTATTCTCGTTGCAGTAAAAAAATCGCCCCGTTCTTGGTTGAGGACGGGGCAATTCGTCTTTTGGACTTGTGCAGCCAGGCTTATGCAAAGCGGGCGACGAGCTCCTGGAGCACGTCGGTCATCTTGACGAGCGAACTGACCGGGACGAACTCGTTGACGCCGTGGTAGCAATAGCCGCCGGTGGAAAGGTTGGGGCAGGGCAGACCGCGGAACGACAGCTGAGCGCCGTCGGTGCCGCCACGAATCGGCAGCACTTGGGGCTCAACGCCGCAGGCAAGGTAGGCTTCCTTGGCAACATCAATAAGCTCGGGATAGTCACGAACGATCTCGGCCATATTTCGATACTGCTGCTTAATCTCGACTGTCACGCGCTCCTCACCCAGACGCTGGTTGAGCATCGAGGCGGCGGCATCAATAAGGTCGAGTTTCTGCTGGAACTTGGCGGCGTCATGATCGCGGATGATATAGCGCGCTGTGGCGTGATCGACGGTCGCAGATACACCCTCAAGGTGATAAAAGCCCTCGTAGCCTTCCGTATACTCCGGGCGCTGCACGTAGGGGAGCAACGCGTTGAAGTCGCAGAACAGATTGCCTGCGTTGACCATACGGCCCTTAGCGTCGCCCGGGTGGATGGACTGGCCCTCAAAGCGGACGGTCGCCTCGGCGGCGTTAAAGCACTCCCACTCCAGCTCGCCGATGGGGCCGCCGTCGACCGTGTAGGCGTACTTGCAGCCAAAGGTAGCGATATCCAACAGCTCGGCTCCGTGGCCGATTTCCTCGTCAGGGCAGAAGCAAATGCCGAGTGCGGGATGGGGCAAAGAAGGGTCCTGAGCGATACGCGCGACAAGCGACATGATCTCGGCGACGCCTGCCTTGTCGTCTGCGCCCAGCAGCGTGGTGCCATCGCTGCAGACCAGGTCCTCACCCGCGAGGTCGTTCAGGGCGGGAAGCTTGGCGGTACTCATGGCAACGGGCTTACCGTCAACCGTGCCGCAGACCAGGTCGCCGCCTTCGTAGTGTACGATGTGCGGCTTCACGCCGGCGCCCGGTGCAACTTCGGTGGTGTCGAGATGGGCGATCAGGCCCAGGGCGGGCTTGTCCTCAGCGCCCGCACTTGCGGGGATATGCGCGCAGACATAGGCGTGCTCGGTCACGTAGGCATCTTCCGCACCAAGCTCGCGCAGCTCTTCAGCCAGCACGTTGGCAAGGTCAAACTGAACGGCGCTCGAGGGTACCTGGTCGCAGTTTGCATCCTCGGACTGCGTGTTGATCTGGACGTAGCGCAAAAAGCGCTCGAGGACATCGGGGCTCGTGGTGGTGTTTTCCATAAAGACCGCTCCAATCTTGGTCGTCGTGTGCAACAAGAACTCTAGCACGGTATGCCACGGCATACCACGACGCTTGGATGGGGTAGAATCAGCCATTGAATGCAGAAGGGACGGAAGATCATGGATACGACAAATAGCTCGCGCGAACTACATCTGACGGTGGCGAACGAAGACTACTTGGAGTGCATGGTTCGCATTGAAAGCGAAGAGGGGGAAACCAACGGCGTGCGATCGGTCGACATCGCGCAGCGCCTTGGCGTCTCCAAGGCATCGGTCAATAAAGCGGTTTCGGCGCTCAAGGCATCCGAACTTGTCGAGCAATCGCACTACGGCAAGGTAGTCCTGACCGATCGTGGCCGCGAGGTTGGTACGGCTATCTGGTACCGTCATCGCCTCATCCGCACGTTTTTGGTTCAGGAGCTCGGTGTCGAATTTGAGCGAGCCGATTCCGAGGCCTGCATGATGGAGCATGCGCTTTCCGAGGACACGATGAACCGCTGGCTCGCCTATCTCGAAAAGCAGGGAATCAGCGTCGAGGAATAGCGGGATATATTATGGATACGAGTTATTACAACCGCTTTGGTGCCGAGGAACTTACGCGCCGCTTGTCGAGCGAGACCTTGTTGGCGCAGGGTCCCATGGGCAGTGTTCTGTTGAGTGAGTACGATGCCGCCGACATTCCACCGGCGTTTTGGAATCTGGCAGAGCCGCAGACCGTTTCTCGTATCCATCGCTTGTATGTCGCCGCCGGCGCGCAGGTGCTCATTACCAACACCTTTCAGGCATCGAGCTATGCCCTCAAGCACGACCAGATTGCGCCGTCCGTGGCGGAGGTCAATCGCGGGGCTGTCGACGATGCCCGCCAGGCGCACCCTCAGCTGCTGCTGGGCTCGATGGGCCCGATCGGTATTGAGTGGTTTGCCGAGGACTCTGCCGAGTATCGTGAAATCCGAGGCATTGCGCGCGAACAGGCGCACGCCTTGCTCAATGCTGGTGTTGACGGTCTGCTGATCGAGACGGTGACGTCTATCCGTAATTTGCAGCCCATGCTTGCCGGCGCCCGAGACGCCGCCGACGGCATGCCTGTTCTGGTGAGTTTTGTCGTTGACGATAAAGGCGACCTGTTGGGCGATGGCCTCAACATCGAGGCAGCCGTTTTGTACGCCGAAAAACACGGCGCAAACTCGGTTGGTGTTAATTGCTGTTCGCTTGCGGCCGCGAACGCGGCGGTGCCCAGGATGGTTGCATCGGCGACTACTCCCGTTACGGTGCGTCCCAACGTAGGCGATCCGGTCCAGACTCAGGATGGCCCCGTATGGCACGAGAACCCCGAAGCTTTCGCGCGCGCATGCATCGAATGGAGACATGCCGGTGCCGCAATGATGGGCAGTTGCTGTGGAACCACGGCAATCACTACGGCAGCGATGGCCGAGGCGCTCGATATATAAAGGGCAAAACCGCTCCATACGGGGCAGTTTTTTTATTGCCTGCATGTCTTCGGCAGCATTTGCCCAAATGGTGAATGCTGGTGCTGGCAGGTTGCCGAGTGCATGTTGCGGGTATACCCCATGCGTACCATGATCCAAACACTGTGAGGTGTCTGCGCGTGTGCGCGATAATTCATTTTGGAACTGACGGTTGGCGCGCTCGCGTCGATGAGGACTTCACTGCCGATAACGTTGCCCGTATCGCCGATGCCGTCGGCGAGTTGTGGCAAAAGACCAATCCGGGCAAAACGGTATATATAGGGTTCGATACCCGGCCCCTGGCGCGCGAGTTCGCTGAGCTTGCGGCGGGCGTGCTAGCGGCGCACGGGCTAGACGCCGTGCTCGCTTCGCGACCTGTCCCGACCCCTGCCCTTACGTGGGCGGCGGCTTATGACGGTGAGGCGTGCGGCGCGCTCATGGTGACGGGGTCCCATCATCCGCAGGGCTATCTGTGCCTCAAGATTCGCATGGGTGACGGCTCGACCGCCAACCAGGATGTCATCGAAGAGCTCGAAGAGACCATGGCTCCCGAGCCAATGGGGATCGAGGGGCAATATCGCACCGCGGATATCATTCCTGACTATATGCAGGCGGTGGCATCGTTTGTCGATGCCGAAGCCATCCGCGCCGCGCACCTGCGCGTGGTTGTCGATCCCATGGGCGGCGCAGCCCAGGGCTATCTAGCCGACTTGCTGCGCGAGCTTGGCGTTGAGGTGCACGAGATTCACGCCGGGCAGGCGTCTGACCAAGAAGATATCTGCCCCGACCCCGTTGAACCGTGGGTGGACGCTTGCGAGCGCACGGTTATCGAGGACGGAGCTTGCGCTGGCCTGGTGACCGACGGCGACGCCGACCGTATCGGCGCGGTTGACGAGCGCGGCAGATATATACATCCGCATCAGATCATGGCGCTCGTTTTGGGCGACTTGGTTCAATTTCGTAATTTGGAGGGGCGCGTCGTCGTCAATCTTTCATGCTCGACGCTCGTGCGTCGCATTGCCGAGGCGCTTGGCTGCCGCGTGACCGTCAAGCCAGTCGGTTTCAAATATATAGCGGCAGAGATGAAGAAGGGCGGCGTCCTCATGGGCGGCGAAGAAACCGGTGGTATCGGCATCGCCGCGCATATGCCCGAGCGCGATGGAATCCTCGCCTGTCTGATTCTGTGTGAGCTTATGGCAAAGACGGACGCGCCTTTGGGCGTTCTGGTCGACCAACTCGAGGACAGTTTTGGTAAGACGAGTTACGGTCGACGCGACTTGCGCCTTGAGGCCGAAGATGCCGAAACGTTACGAACCCTGCTGCCGGGCGTAAACCCCAAGTCGATTTGTGGCAAGGTGCCGCAAAACGTTAGTCATATGGACGGCTTGCGTCTGTCATTCGAGGATGACACGTGGCTGCTGGTCCGTCCTAGCGGGACCGAACCAGTGGTGCGCGTCTACGCCGAGGGGTTCTCGGTGGAAGAACGTGATGAGTTGCTCGATGCTGGCTGTGCTTTAGCTAGGGGGACGTATCCGCTTTAACCATGAGACTGCCTTATATAAAGAGATGCTCGGCGAGCGGTAGGTAACGGCTGGCAAACGTTAGTCGGATTCCAAGATGTGTAGGAAATGTGTCTGTCTCTTATACACATCTCCGAGCCC
>URIK01000028.1 GCA_900547855.1 uncultured Collinsella sp.
CACTCGACTAGTCGTCGGCAGCGTCAGATGTGTATAAGAGACAGGCGCAATATCGAGGTCACGCTCGCGGCGCTTTCTTCGTGCGCCAGGGCTGCTGCAGAGCGCGACGATCGCGTGATGATCGAGCATGTCGAGGCCCGCGTCCAAGGTTCCGACGATTCGCACGTCCGTTTTAAGGTCGAGGCTATCGCGCTTGACGATAAGGACGTGGCATCTCTGGCTACCGCGATGCAGCAGCGCATCGAGGAAGCTTGCGACACCATGCTCGGCACGCCGGGTACGACCACGCGCGTCCGTTTTTTGCCGTCCAAGACTACCGTCCAGACCGTGGAGGTTTCCGGTGAGTGATACCAATCAAGATAAGACCGCTCGTACGCCGCGCCTGACGATTGACCAGAGCGCCACACCGGCGAGCGAACCTTTTGATTCCAAAGCAGAGGCAACCGAGTTACAAGATGCGGCAGCCGCGGATTTTGACGAGGCTATGGGTCTCATCAAGGGTACGGGCGCTGCCATCTGGAGCTATGCTGTGCGTCATCCCAACACCACGCTCGGTGCCGTCGCTGGCTTTATCCTCGCCGTGTTGGTGCTCACGTTGGGCCTGTGGGACACGCTCGTCATCGCATTCTTCGTGCTGATCGGCGCTGTGATCGGCCAAATTCGCGACGGCGAGAACGGGATCGTCAACTTCTTCGGCCGTCTGTTTAGCGGCCGCTAATATGTATTCGACTGTCGCATCTGCGGCAGGCATAAGGAGGAACCATGGCTTTTAATACGAAGGTCGATGTGGCCGATACCGAGCTCGAGGAGAACGAGACCGTCGCCGCCGAGGCCGAGGATGTGACGCTCGAGGACGAGGCGCTCGTCGAGGCCGAGTCCGCCGATGACGCGGACGAGGATGATGAGGAAACAGACGAGTCCGAGGACTCGCTGACCTATTCCAACGGTGTGATCGAGAAGATCGTCGCCATGGCCACCCGCGAGGTGCCGCACGTCCTGGGCATGAAGGGTAACCTTATGCACTTTGTGCAGGAGCAGTTTGGTGCCGAGAATCTGACCAAGGGCGTGACGGTTGAGGTCACCGATGACAATCGCGTGGTCGTCAACATCTCCGTCATTATCGAGTACGGCGCCTATGCGCCCGCGATCTTCGACGATGTCAAGGCACGTGTCACCGAGCGCCTTGCCGCGATGACCGGCCTTGAGGTGGCGGGCGTCAACCTGCGCATCGAGGACGTCATCACCCCCGAGGAGTACGAGCACCGCACCAGCCAGCACGAGTAACCTTCCAAAAAGGGACAGGTTTGTTTTGGCAGGCTTTATCTGCGAAAACGTTAAACGGCCGACCGCGCAAGCAAAAGCGTGGCCGGCCGTTATTTGTATGCCCCCCGATGTGGGCATACCGCTCGTCTAACTAGGGGTTGCAATCGTCGCGTTCCGCGTTACCCTAATGGGCGCATTGTTTCCAAATTGTTAACGAAGGGTTGCCGTAATGGCCGACGAGCACGAAACAGAAAGCAAGGCATGGGCGATTGAGGCCGCCGCGGCAGAGGCGGCATCGCGTGCTGCCGAAGAGGTGCATCGTCCTCCCGTAGTGCCGATGGAGCGCGTGGTTGATCGCACCGATATCGAGCGCGGCGAGCGTGCCGGCCAAAAGCGCAGCCAGGCGCCGGGCTTCCCGCGCTTTTTCGCCGAGCTCAATCTGGGCCTGATTCTTACGGCCTTTGCCATCGTTGCGTTTAAAACCCCTAATCACTTTGCTTTTGGCGGCACCTCGGGCGTGTCGGTCATTCTGTCCACGCTGTTCCCGACCCTGCCCGTCGGCGTCTTTATGTGGATTATCAACGCGGTTCTCGTCGTTTTGGGCTTTATCTTTTTGGAACGCAAGGCGATTCTTTGGAGTGTCTTCGCCTCGTTTGCGCTGTCCGCCTATGTTTCGCTGTTTGAGCTCTTTATTCCGACCGATGTCTCGATGACGGGCGATATGTGGCTCGACCTGTGCTTTGCCGTCATCTTGCCGGCGCTCGGCAGCGCTATTGTCTTTGACATCGGCGCCTCGACGGGCGGCACGGACATTCTTGCCATGATCCTCAAGCGCCGCACGACGCTCGAGATTGGCCGCGCGCTGCTGTTGGTTGATATCGGCATCGTGGCCATCGCGGCCTTTTTGTATGGCCCGCGTGTCGGTCTGTACTGCGTGCTCGGCCTGTTTGCCAAGACGCTTGTGGTCGATAAAGCCATTGAGAGCATTCACCTGCGCAAAGTCTGCACGGTCATTTGCTCCGAGCCGCGCAAAGTCGAGGAGTTTATCGTCAAGCATCTCAACCGCACAGCGACCATCAGTCGCGGCTACGGTGCCTTCTCGGGCAAGTGCGTGACGGTGATCATGAGCGTGCTGAGCCGTCGCGAGGCCGTGCAACTACGCCGCTATGCGCGCGAAGTCGATCCGGGTGCCTTTATCACGATCGTCGACAGCTCCGAGATCGTCGGCAAGGGCTTCCGCGGAACGAACTAGCACAGACATATTCAACGAACCGCCTGCTGGCGCCGCGTACCTTGCAAATCGGTCATCTTTGAGTATTTGACCCCACATTGGGCAATAATGATGCTAAAGACATCGTTTGCGATCCAAGTGATTCGTTCAAGATACGAAGGGATGATTCTATGTTCTGCTCGCAGTGTGGCGCCCCCATGGGCGATAACGACAAGTTCTGCGGCGTGTGTGGTGCTCCTAATGCCGGTGCCTCTGGCCCCGCTCCCCAGGGACAGCCTCAGCCCCAGCAGTTTGTTCCGCAACCGCCCGTGGCGAATGCGCCAAAGGGCTGTGTGGCTCAGGCGTTCCAAGATATGACCAAGACTCCGGGCGTGCTTCAGCGTGTATGCCAAATCGCGTTTTTGCCGGCGCTGATTTGCGTTGTGTCGGTGCTCGTGTTGTTTATTCCCGTTATTGGCGGCATTGCGGCTGCCATCGGCTTTTTGGCAGCTTGCATTGCGAGTGTGTGTGGTTCCGGCTTTGGTATCGAGTGGGGCCGTGATCTTTCGCTCAAGGTCGATGACGGCATGGACCGTCCACTCATGCGTTCCACGTCGTTTGGTCTCGGAGTCTTTTCGAGCGTTATTTCGGTCGTGCTCGAGGTTATCGCTGCCATTCCCGTTATCGGTGTAGTGCTTTCGCTGGTGGAGGGCGTGGTAATTGGCGCCGCGGGCTCGTATTCTTATTACGGCTCCTATGCACTCGAGGCTGCGCTGTTCGGTTCGCTCGGCCTGCTTGTCCTGGCGCTAATTGCCTCGGCGATTCTGGGTGTCTTCTTTAAGATGTTCGCCGACATCGCCGTGATGCACTTTGCGGTGACCGGGCGTGTCGAGAGCGCGTTTTCGCTCGATAAGGTCTGGGCGGCGTTTAAGCACAACAAGACCAAGCTGTTCTGTGCTTCGTTCCTTCCCGAGTTTTTGACGGGCCTGGTCGCCAACGTTGTCACATGGATCTTGACGGTCGTCTTTGGCGCCATTGCCTCTGTCGGTATGTATAGCTACTACTATCGTCCTACGGGTATTGAGGCAATTGTTACCGGCGGTGGCGTCACGCTCGCGCTGTTCTTGGTGCTGGTCGCTTTCGTCACCGTATTTCTTACGGTCTTTGGCAAGATGCTCAAGCACCGTGCCGTTGGCTATTGGGCCGCACGCTATGCAAGCGAGTGGGCCGATGAGGATAAGGACGACGTTCTGACTTTTGTGTTGCCCTTCGAGAAGAAGTCCGCTCCTTCGGGTTACAGCGCTCCGGATGCTTCGCCGGCGCCCGAGCCTGAACCGGCGCCCGAGTCTGAGACGGCATCTGGGCCCGAGCCTGCGCCTGAGCCTGAGCCGGCACCTGCACCTGAGTCGGCGTCCGAGCCAAGCTCCGACGAGGAACCTCAGGACGAGTAGCCATGCCGTCTGCCATTTGGGGACGGGGTAGAAATAGTAGAAATAGCGCTTGAAGAATGAGCGGGGGCGGACGTGTCGAAACGTCCGCCCCCGCTTTGACATCGCGATGTGGCTATGACTGCGAGATGCCAGCGAATCGACTACTCGTCGTGCTTCTCCTCGCGGCGTGCAGCAGCGCGGGCTTCGTGGATGCCCTTGATCGCGGCATGGCGAGCCGTTCGGGCATCATGGATGGCGTCGCGAGCCTCGGCGGTCGTCGCTTTGGCAGAGCGCAACTTGGCGGCCAGATCGGGGTTGGTTTCGGCGACCGCGGTAATCGCGGGGCCGTCGAGCTCCTCTTGCGTGGGCTCGGCCAAAAAGTCGATAGCATACTGGGCGGCCACCATGGAGCCCTTTGCCAGCACGGTCTCGTCGATCTTGTAGAAGCAGGAATGTTGGGCGTACGTGGCGCCAATCTTGGGGTTGCGCGTACCTACAAAGGCGAGCACGCCCGGTACGCGACGCAGGTACTCCGAAAAATCCTCGCCCGAAAGCGTGCCGCGATAATGGCCTTGGCCGGTGGGGCCCAGGCACTTGATTACAGCCTGACGGCAGCGCTCGCTCGAGGCGGCGTCGTTTTCGACCTTGTAGTTGGCGATGGTGTAGTCGGTGAGCTCTGCCTCGGCGCCCAAGGCGGCCGCAGTATGCTCCACGATGCGGCGCATAAGCTCCGGCATTTCCTCGTGGGTCGAATCGCCGTAGGTGCGCACTGTGCCGGCGAGGTAGGCCGTGCCGGCGATAACGTTGCGCGCGGTGCCGCCGTGCAGCTCGCCGACGGTGATGACGGCCGGCTCGTAGGGGCTGATTTCGCGCGAGACGATGGTCTGCAGGGCATTGACGATCTCGGCGGCCACCATGACGGCGTCGTGGCCGCGCTGGGGCATGGCGCCGTGGCACGAGGTGCCGCGGACATCGATGCGGAACCAGTCGGTATTGGCCATGCGCGGACCGGGCTCGCAGCTTACAGTGCCGGCGTCAACCTCGCTCCAGATGTGCGCGGCGTAGGCGCCATCGACGCCGTCGAGCACGCCCGTGCCGATCATGAGTTTGGCGCCCTGGCCGTTTTCCTCGCTGGGCTGGAAGACGATGCGGACCTCGCCGTGGATGTCGTCGGTCATATGGCGCAGGATTTGCAGCGTTCCGAGCATCATGGCGATATGGCAGTCGTGGCCGCAGGCGTGCATGCAGCCCTCGTTGACGCTGGCGAACTCCTCGCCGGTCTGCTCGGTGACGGGCAGGGCATCGATGTCGGCGCGCAGCAGGATGCGGCGGCGTGGCGTGCCGTCCTCGCGGTAGGCATCCGGCGCGGTGCCGCGAAGGGTCGCCACAAGGCCCGTCTTAAGGGGACGCTCGTAGGGGATATTCATGGCGTCGAGCTGGTTGGCGATGTCGGAGGTCGTGCGCTCCTCGGCAAGGCTCAGCTCCGGGTGCTTATGGAAGTGCCGGCGCTGCTTGATGATATATGGTTCAAATTCGGTAGCGATATCTTTGATGGCTGCGGTGACGTCGTCAGCCGCGCGAGCCTCGGTCGCCGCCATAATCTGCTGTGCCTTGGTCTTCGTCATGGTCGATTTGCTCCTTGCTGGGTTGATCGCAAAATCGTACAGGCTCTCTCCAGTATGCCACCTGCCGCTAGGGCTGGTAAAGTTGCCGTTTGCCGCTTGGGGTTTTGTAACAAGAGTGGGGGAGTACACTCGGGGGTGTTGAATTTCCTGCCAGAGATGGGGATGCCCATGCAACATATCGATCGGATTATCCGCTCCAAGAACGTCTTTACCGCGCAAGACGGCATCGATACCGCCCGCGAGCTGGCGATTGCCATCGCAGGCGACCGTATCGTCGCAGTCGGTGCGCCCGATGACGTGATTGCCGCCGCTCCCGCCGCCACGTCGGTTATCGACTACGGCGAGCAGTTTGTCTGCCCCGGTTTCCATGACGCTCATCTGCACTTCTTCCATACCTCGGTCGGTTCCTCGCCGTACATGCTCATGGATATGGGCACGTCCGAGGCGGCGTTGGTGCAACATGCGCTCGAGTTTTCCCAGGACCTGCCCGACGACGCTTGGGTTGTGACGCAGGGCTGGCGCGACTACCGTTGGGACCCGCCCGAGCATCCTACCAAGGCGTCGCTCGATGCGGCATTCCCCGATCGTCCCTGCGTTATGTATTCGGGCGACGGGCACACGCTTTGGCTCAACAGCCGCGCACTCGAGGCACTCGGCGTCACGCGCGACAGCGAGCCACCAGCAGGCGGCAGTTACGACAAGGATGCAAACGGCGAACTCACGGGCATTGCTCACGAGGCGGCTGCCATGCAGCTGCTACCGCGCTGCCTTGAATGGCTGGGCGAGGATCGCATTGCAAGCGCTTACGCCGATCAAATGAGGCGTATGGCCGAGCAGGGCATCACCTCGATCTGCGATATGTCGCTCATGCCCATGCCGGGCTGCGATTTTATCCGCGACGACGTCTACGACAAACTGCAGGCAGCCGGCAAGCTGGGCATCCGAGCCCATCTGTTCCCCACGCTGTTGGATGACCAGTCGCGCTTGGAAGAGCTGCAGACCCGCTACGCGAACAACGCGCTGCTCTCGGCGCCAGGCTTTAAACAGTTCTTCGACGGCGTGTCGAGCGAGCATACGGCGTATCTCACCGAGCCCTATACCAATCCGCGCTTCCCGGGCGACCAGGGCCGTCTGACGGTTCCTGCCGAGCGTATGCGCAAGCTGGTCCTCGCTGCCGCGGAGCGTGGTCACACCGTGCGCATCCACGTCATCGGCGACGGTGCCATCCATGCCGCGCTCGATATCTTTGAGGAGGCCGCCGAACTGTATGGCCTGCCCCAGCACAGTCATAACACGCTCGAGCATCTGGAGAACCTCTTGCCCGAGGACATCGATCGCCTGCGCAAGCTCAACGTGGTTGCTTCGAGCCAGCCCTGCCACATTACACTCGACCCGGGTGGACCGGAGCGCGACCTGGGCCTGGAGCGCAGCCGCATCATGTGGCCGTTTGCGACCTATAAGCAGCGCGGCATCCGCCAAGCCTTCGGCACCGATAGTCCCATCACAGCCGTTACCAGCATGAACGTGCTCTACACGGCCATCACGCGCCAAGACCCCAAAAGCCACTGGCCCGAGGGCGGCTGGTTACCGAGCGAGCGTATCGATGCGGCAACAGCTCTGCGCAACTACACCCTGGGCAGCGCCTACGCGGCAGGCGACGAGCAAAACCTCGGCAGTTTGGAGCCCGGCAAGTATGCCGACCTGGTAGTCCTGGACCAAAACCCGCTCATCATCGATCCCCAAGAGCTCCAGACCACTAAGGTTCAGGCCACCTACCTGGCAGGCAACTTGATTTACGAGCGCTGACGTTCATACCGCACCGTTAAACGCGGCTCGGGCAGTCTATTTTGGGATGGCGCTCGAGCCGCATTTGTTTGCCGATGGGGGTTCGTTAGGAGCGTCCCCGCTCTGTTGGATTTGGGCGCGGGGTTGAGGTGCTGCTGTCTCGTGCGCTCAATTTGGACATCAGCAATGCTGACTCTTAGTGTTTTGCATACTTCCCATTACAGATTGCATAAAAAGGCTGGGATGTCCTTCCTGATCCTGATGTACCCCCGCCCGTGCCGTGCAAAAAAACGGAGTATTCAGCACCGCGAGCTCTGCCGGTGCCGCTGCGGCTGAGTAACGTTGCGGAGATTGACGTCATTTTGCGCTCCGGTACGGCGCGAAGTACGCCCATTTGTCCCAACGGGGTCTGCTCACCGACCAAAACCGCCCGCTGAAGGCGTTCTTGGGACCAATAAGGTATGTCCGGCGCGTATGCAGCCGTCCTAGCTTGCTGAATACTCCCAAAAATGCACGGTGCTCCCCAGGGGACCCGTGCGCGCAGCGAAAATCATGTCTATGTCGCTATCCGCATCGCCATTTTGCTGCACTGACTTTTCTGAATGTCGGGCCCGAATTAGTTAACCTGCCTCCCGTGTGGCTCCGGAGGGGCGGGGCATAAGGTTTATCGCGAGTTCCGCACGAGCCGAAGGCCACTTAATGTGGCCTTCGTGCGAGCAGGACTGCCCGAGCAGGAAACCTTACGCCCCGCCCCTCCGGAGCCACACGGGAGGCATCGCTAAGTTATCCCCCGGCATTCAGAAAATCTAAGTGCCAAAAAATAAGATTTTTTGACTCCGTGTTGTATAACCCGCCATTCGTGGGTACCATTCAACGCGTACGCAAACAAAAAGGGTTAATTCGCGTGGCATAACCACGCGGCCCAAAAAGGAGGAGACAAGCATGTCGTCTTTGAAGCCGCTTGCAGATCGTGTTCTGGTCAAGCCCGACGAGGCCGAGCAGAAGACCGCTTCTGGTCTGTACATCGCCAGCAACGCCCAGGAGAAGCCGCAGCGCGGCACCATCGTTGCCGTTGGCGCCGGCAAGGTCAACGACAAGGGTGAGCGCATCCCCATGGACGTCAAGGTCGGTGACGTTGTCATCTACGGTAAGTTCGGTGGCAACGAGGTCAAGGTCGACGGCGAGAAGTATCTGCTCATGCGCGCCGATGACATCTACGCTGTCGTCGAGGCCTAGTCTCGTCAGAATCTCTGATTCGTCTTTGAACGCGCCCGCCGCATAGGACTCGGAAGCGGCGACGCGAGTCACATTTCTTTTGGAGGATTACCTACCATGGCAAAGAACATTACGTTCAACACCGATGCCCGCGCTAAGCTTGCCAAGGGCGTCAACACTCTGGCCGACGCCGTTACCGTCACCATGGGCCCCAAGGGCCGCTACGTTGCGCTGCAGCGCACGTTCGGTGCTCCGACTATCACCAACGACGGCGTTTCTGTCGCCAAGGAGATCGAGCTCGAGGACAACATCGAGAACATGGGCGCTCAGCTGGTGAAGGAGGTCGCCACCAAGACCAACGACACCGTGGGTGACGGCACCACCACCGCAACCCTGCTCGCTCAGGCCATCGTCAACGACGGCCTGCGTAACGTCGCCGCTGGCGCCAACCCGCTGGCCATCCGTCGCGGCATCGATAAGGCCGTCAACGCCGCCGTCGCCGAGATGAAGAAGCAGGCCAAGCCGGTCGAGACCAAGGAGCAGATTGCTTCCGTCGGTACCATCTCCGCCGGTGACCCCGAGGTCGGCGAGAAGATCGCCGAGGCCATGGAGGTCGTGGGCAAGGACGGCGTCATCACCGTCGAGGATTCCCAGACGTTCGACATCACCATCGACACCGTCGAGGGCATGCAGTTTGATAAGGGCTATGTCTCCGCTTACTTCGTCACGGACAACGACCGCATGGAGGCCGTGATGAAGGATCCGTACATCCTCATCACCGACCAGAAGATCTCCAGCGTTCAGGACATCATGCCCGTTCTCGAGGCTGTCCAGCGCGCTGGCCGTGGCCTGCTCATCATCGCTGAGGACATCGACGGCGAGGCTCTGCCGACCCTGGTCCTCAACAAGATCCGTGGCGCCCTCAACGTCTGCGCCGTCAAGGCCCCGGGCTACGGCGATCGCCGCAAGCGCATCCTCGAGGACATCGCCGTCCTCACCGGTGGCCAGGCTGCCCTGGACGAGCTGGGCGTGAAGGTTGCTGACATCACCGCTGATATGCTCGGTACCGCTAAGTCCGTCACCATCTCCAAGGACAACACCGTCGTCGTCGGTGGCGCTGGCTCCAAGGAGGCCATCGACGCTCGTATCGCTCAGATCAAGGGTGAGATGGAGAACACCACCTCTGACTTCGACCGCGAGAAGCTCCAGGAGCGCCTGGCCAAGCTCTCCGGTGGCGTTGCCGTCATCAAGGTCGGCGCTGCTACCGAGTCCGAGCTCAAGGAGATCAAGCACCGCGTCGAGGACGCCCTGCAGGCAACCCGCGCTGCTGTCGAGGAGGGCATTGTCGCCGGTGGCGGCGTCGCCTTCATGGATGCTGCTCCTGCGCTCGACGCCGTTGAGCTCGACGACCCCGAGGAGAAGATCGGTGTCGACATCGTCAAGAAGGCTCTGACCGCTCCGGTCGCTACCATCGCCAAGAACGCTGGTTTTGAGGGCGCTGTCGTGGTCGACAAGGTTGCCGAGCTGCCTGCCGGCCAGGGTCTCAACTCTGCCAACGGCGAGTGGGGCGACATGATCGAGATGGGCGTCCTCGACCCCGTCAAGGTCAGCCGCGTCACCCTGCAGAACGCTGCTTCTGTCGCCAGCCTGATCCTCATCACCGAGGCTACCGTCTCCGATGTGCCCAAGAATACTCAGCTTGAGGACGCTATCGCTGCTGCCACCGCTGGTCAGCAGGGCGGCGGTATGTACTAAGGCCGACAAGGTCTAGAACTCCCACCGGGAATCCGGGGGCGTGACGGGGGCTTCTCTCCGGAACGTCCTCGGACATGCAAAGAGGCTCCGCATCGCGCTTCGCGCTGCGGAGCCTCTTTGCGTCCTGCGGAATATTCCGGAGAGAAGCCCCCGTCACGCCCCCGGATTCCCTGCGTTTACGGCCTTGAGGTCGGCGGGCGTAGAAGGACGTGGCCGATAGGAGTACGTGTCCCTTCGCTGTTTCGCGCTTTGCGCGAAAGGCGCGCTACTTTGGGATGGGTGGGGAACGTGGTTGTTGCGGCAACTGATCCCCGCCACAAATTACCCTCGGCATACTTGCGCGAGCGATTGCTCGTGCTACACTTGCAAGTGCTGTTTCAGGGCGGGGTGAAATTCCCCACTGGCGGTAAATCGGGCGGTGCCAAAGGGGTGCCGTGGCGCAGGCGAGGATCTGCGTCGAGCCGATGAGTCCGCGACCCGTGTGTGCGTTGGCTCGCATGCCGGCTGAACTGGTGAGATCCCAGTACCAACGGTTAGAGTCCGGATGAAAGAGGCAGGTGATCTTATGTCTGAACAGTCGCAGCATATCCATTTTGAGAACACGAATAGGTGGAGCACCAAACAGCTCGTTACCATGGCGCTGATGTGTGCCTTGGGCGCCCTGTTTATGTACGTGCAGCTGCCTATCCTTCCTTCGGCGCCGTTTTTGACGTATGACCCGTCGCTGGTACCGGCGATGGTGTGCGGGTTTGCGTATGGTCCCGGCGCCGGTACCGCTGTTGCCGCCATGGCGATCGTTATCCATGCGCTCACCACGGGTGACTGGGTCGGCGCGCTTATGAACCTGGTTGCCACGCTGGGCTACATTCTGCCCGCGGCTATCGTCTACCAGAAGATGCATACCTATAAGGGTGCCGTGATTGGCCTGGTGCTCGGCGTCATTGCCGCTACGGCGCTGTCTATGGTCGCAAACCTTACCATTGGCGTATGGTTCTGGTATGGCTCGGTCGATGTGATCGCCCCACTCATGATTCCTGCCGTGCTGCCGTTCAACCTTATCAAGACCGTGCTTAACTCGGTGTTGACGCTGGTGGTGTATAAAGCAGTCTCCAACCTCATCACGCCTAAAAAGGACCAGGTCAAAGGCCGCGCATGATTGAGTGTCGGGGCGTTTCCTTTAGCTATGACGGTGCCGTGTCGGCACTCGACGGCGTCGATCTGAATATCGAGGACGGCGAGTTTTTCTGCATCCTCGGTGGCAATGGGTCGGGCAAGTCGACGTTTGCCAAGCATCTGAATGCACTGTTGCAGCCCGATGTGGGCACGGTACGCATCAACGGCATGGATGCGTCCGACCCCGAGCTGGTCTACGACATTCGTTCGACCGCGGGCATGGTGTTCCAGAATCCCGATGATCAGCTGGTGGCAACGCTTGTCGAAGATGACGTTGCGTTTGGTCCCGAAAACCTTGGCGTGCCATCGGCGCAAATTGCGCAGCGCGTACGTGAGGCGCTGAAGGGCGTGGGCCTGGTGGGCTTTGAGCGCCATGAGACCCATGCGCTTTCGGGTGGCCAAAAGCAACGCGTGGCGCTTGCCGGCGTGCTTGCCATGGAGCCGCGCGTTCTCATTTTGGACGAGGCTTCCTCGATGCTCGATCCGCGTGGACGTAAGGGCCTCATGAAGGCTTGCCGCGCGTTGCACGCTCGCGGTATGACCATCGTGATGATTACGCACTTTATGGAAGAAGCCGCCGAGGCCGATCGTGTCGCGGTGTTTCGGGCGGGGCACGTTGCCATGCTCGGTACGCCCGAGGAAATTTTGACGCGGGCGGATGAGCTTGCGCAGCTCAACCTGGATATGCCGGAGTCGTGTCGTCTGGGCATGGCGCTTCGTACGAAGGGCGTGCCTGTTCATGCGCAGGTGCGCGAGGTGGATATGGTCGCTGAGATTGCGCAGGCTTATGCCGAGCGAAGTGGGGCAGACACCGCGGGACAGTCTTCCGCATCCCAGTTGGAAATCGCTGACGGCACTGTTCCGGTAGACAACGAGGACAACGCGTCGGAGCCCGTCATCGAACTATCCCATGTTTCGTACAGTTATTCGCTCAGTCCGCGCGAGCGCCACCGCTGGCACAAGCGCTCGGCCACTGCGGACAAATCGAACAAACAGGCTCTCTGGGGAAACGACCCCAGCAGCCCGTGGGCGCTGCGCGATGTATCGCTGACGGTGCGTCGCGGCGAGTTCCTGGGCTTGGCAGGTCATACCGGTTCGGGTAAGTCGACGCTGGTCCAGCATCTCAACGGTTTGATTCGCCCCCAGGAGGGATCCGTTCGCGCGCTGGGGCTCGATCTGTCAAACAAGAAAGACGCCGCCGCGGTTAAGGCCAAGGTCGGCGTGGTGTTTCAATATCTTGAGCGTCAGCTGTTTGCCGAAACCGTGGCGCAGGACGTGGCGTTTGGTCCGCATAACCTTGGCTTGCCGCAAGATGAAGTCGACCGTCGTGTCGAGTCATCGCTCTCGCGCGTGGGCCTCGACCTTTCCACGGTCGGCGACAAGAGTCCCTTTGAGCTTTCGGGCGGTCAGCAACGGCGCGTGGCATTCGCCGGCGTGCTCGCCATGGAACCTGAGGTGCTGGTGCTCGATGAACCCATGGCGGGGCTCGACCCGGCTGCGCGCAGGGATTTCTTAGGGCTCATCGATCGACTCCATCGCGAGGGCCTGACCGTTGTCATGGTTTCGCACAGCATGGATGACCTGGCCAATTGCTGCGACCGCATCGTCGTGATGAACGAGGGCGCGGTGTTTGCCGAGGGCACGCCCGCTCAGGTTTTTGCGCATGCGGATGAGCTTAAATCAATCGGCTTGGGTGTTCCCGCTGCCCAGCGCACGGCGCTGGCGCTTGCGAAGGCAGGCGTGCCGCTGCGCTTTGACGGCCTCTATACGGTTGAGTCGCTGGCAGACGAGTTGGTAGACCTGCTAATCGGTCGCTCGGGCGGTCCTTCTAACGTCGCGGACATTGCTAATTCCAAGACGGTCGCGCGAGAGGAGGGCTGCTGATGGAGGCGTTTTCGTTTGGCAGTTACTATCCCGGCGATAGTGCAATCCACCGCCTGGACCCGCGAACCAAGTTGCTCTTGGGCTTTGTGTTTCTGATCACGACGCTCACGGTCAGTGGCTTCCGCGGACTGGCCCCGGTCGCAATTTTCGTTGTGCTGACCTATGCCGTGTCTCGGGTGCCGGTTCGTCGCGTTCTGTCGTCGATGGCGCCGCTGCTGGCAATCGTCGTCGTGGTCGCGGTGCTCAACTTGTTTACCGATCAGAGTGGGCGCATCCTGTGGCAGCTCGGCTTTCTGCAGATAAGCGAGGGCTCACTGCGTTCTGCCGCCTTTATGGCGTGCCGCCTGACGTTGATGATGGCCGGTATGAGCGCCATTACACTCACCACGCCGACGCTCGACCTCACCGCGGGCTTTGAGCGCCTGCTCGCGCCGTTTGCGCGTGTGGGACTTCCTGCGCACGAGCTCGGCATGATCATGGGTATCGCGCTACGCTTTATGCCGCAGTTTGCCACTGAGATGAAGCAGACGGCCGATGCACAGGCAAGCCGCGGCGCGCGCGTGACGGGCGGTCCGCTCGGCGGCGTGCGTATGCTCGGCAGTGTGGCGATTCCGCTGTTCACGGGCGTGTTCCGTCATGCCGAGACGCTTTCGGCCGCCATGGATGCACGCTGCTATCACGGCGAGCAGGGCCGCACGCGCCTGCATGCGCTTGCATTTGGCCGCGGCGATGCGTTGGCGGCGGTGGTGACGGCGTTGCTGCTCATCTGCGTCATCGTTATCAATCTTCAACTTGTTTAGGCGCGATTCGGGCGCAAGAAAGGGGTCCCTATGACCGACAACGACCGCACGGCTCAGCTTGAGCGCGCCTGTTCGTATCTCAGGCGCATTCCGGCGTGGTATCTGGCCACGACCGATGCAAGTGACGGGCATCAGCCTCGCGTGAGGCCGTTTTCGTTTGCCATGGTCGATGACGGTAAGTTGTGGTTTTGCACGTCGCGCGTCAAGGACGTGTGGGCGGAGCTGAGTGCGAATCCCAAGTTTGAGGTATCGGGCTGGAAGCCGGGGGAATGTTGGATCGTATTGACCGGCGAAGCCGCACTTGAGGACGACGCAGTTGCGAGCGACAAGGTGCGTCAAGCGGGCTTTAAGCACATGGTGGGCATTGGCGAGGAACACGAGAGTGCCAACGACGGCCGCCTTGCTTTCTTTTCGGTCCGCAATATTGCCGCGCGCTTCTGTGATATCGACGGCAGCGAGGAGCGCCTGGAGCTCTAGCTCGCACAAACCAGGTTCCCAAACTAACTAGTACAGGAGGAAACGTGGACGGATTGAATACGGTGTTGGAGTATCTGACGTCGGTGCCGGCATGGTATTTGGCGACGAGCGTTGACGGACAGCCTCATGTGCGTCCGTTTTCGTTTGCGCAGATCCAGGATGGCAAGCTGTGGTTTGTAACAGCGCGCACCAAAGATGTGTGGCAAGAGCTACTGCAAAACCAGCGCTTTGAGGCCACGAGTTGGTGGCCGGGCCATGGCTGGCTCATCTTGCGCGGGCGTGCCGGCTTGGATGACCGGGCTTTAGACGAAATGCGCGAAGCCGGGTGGAAGCATCTAGAGCACCTGGGCGAGCACTATGAGGGGCCTAACGACCCCGCGCTCGTCTTCTTTAGCGTCGAGGATCCCGAGGCTTTTATCTGCAATCACGACGAATGGGTGCCGGTCGAGCTCTAGCCGGCTGGCTCATCCTAACAACTTGGTTTTCGCATGGGCGGGCCCCGTATTGCCCGGTGCCGTTAGGAGCGCCGGTCAATACGGGGCCCGCTCCATTTGTCAATTCCTTCAAGCGAATGTGTCGGGATTGTTTCAATGCATGAATATGCAAACCATTTACGTGTTCATGCATCTTTTGGTGCTAAAGTTTCAACCCACTTCATAACGACCACTGCGAAATGCGCATCGGTGCATAAATCGCAGACAAGGAGTCTGATATGTCATTGAAGGTTGGAATCGTCGGCGCGGCTGGATATGCCGGAGCCGAGCTCATTCGCCTCGTGCTCGGCCATCCCGAGTTTGAACTTGTCGCCATTACGTCCAACGCCGATGCCGGCCAGCCGCTGTCCGCGGTATATCCGAGCTTTGCTGGCGTGAGCGATCTGCTTTTTACCACGCACGATGCCCCCGAGCTTAAGAGCTGCGATGCGGTTTTTCTTGCCGTGCCGCACACGGCTGCCATGGCACAGGTGCCCGCGCTGCTTGCATCGGGCGTCTCCTGCTTTGATCTTTCGGCCGACTACCGCCTGAACGACGCGTCCGTCTTTGAGACGTGGTATGCCGCCGAGCATACGAGCCCCGAGCTGCTCAAGACCCGTGCCTTTGGCCTGCCCGAGCTCTGTCTCTTATACACATCTCCGAGCCCACGAGACGCTCATG
>URIK01000029.1 GCA_900547855.1 uncultured Collinsella sp.
TACGAGATTCATGAGCGTCTCGTGGGCTCGGAGATGTGTATAAGAGACAGGGCCATGACGGCGCCGATGCTGAGCCCCAGTTCCTCACACGCATCGAGCAACTGCTCGCCGTCGTCGAAGATTTCCTTGGCCGAGACGCCGGGGGAGAGCGACGAGGCAGAACCGGGGAGTTCGATAAACGTTGCGTAATCGACATTGTCGAGCTTGCGCAGCATGGGGACGACGGTGTCGTCGGGCGCGCCGTCGGTCTCAAAGACGGAGTAGGCCTGGCCGCCCACTTCGGTGCGGTAGGTGCGGCAGAAGGCGATGTTTACATGGGCGTAGGCGAGCAGGTTGGTGAGCGCGGCGAGTACACCGGGGACGTCCTTGTGCGCCACGAAGAGCGTGGAATACATGCCCGAGATGTCGACGCCGACGCCGTTAATGCGGCTGATGCGCATCTTGCCGCCGCCCAGGCTCTCGCCGCGGACCTGTGCCGTGGCGCCCGTGTCGTCGACCATGTCAATGTCGACGGTGTTGGGGTGGATGGACGCGTCGTCGCCCTTGATGTCAAAGTGATATTCGAGGCCCTGCTCGCGTGCGAGGTCGAAGGCCTGCTTGATGTTCTCGTCATCGGTGTCGAGGCCCAGTATGCCCGCGACGAGCGCACGGTCTGTGCCGTGGCCGCGGTAGGTGTGGGCGAAGGAGTTCCACAGGCCAAAGGTGACCTTGGTGATGCGACCTTCCAACAGGCTGGCGGCAACTTGGGCGCAGCGGAGGGCGCCGGCGGTGTGCGATGAGCTGGGGCCGACCATGACGGGGCCCAAGATCTCGAATGCCGAGGTCGTAGCTAGTGTTTGCGGCTTGCCTGCCATGGGTGCTCCTTTTCTATCCCGTCGTTCCGAGGGCTTTGGTATTTGGTCGCCTGCTCTACAGTCCTGGCTCGCACGGAGGCCACATTAAGTGGCCTCCGGCTCGTGCGGAACTCGCGACCGACCAAATACCAAAGCCCTCGGAACTAAGGATACATGGTAGAGGCGCGTGTGCTGCAAAATTCATTAGCTGGTGACGCAGCGTGGGCTCATATCGAAGCATCTTCACCACCGTTTAAATAAAAAGAAGTACCGGTTGGGAGCGGTACTTCTTTTTTAAGCGCTTATGTCGTTGAAACCTTGGCGGTTCTTAATTACAGGCCGCAGGCTGCTTTGAGTTCTTTGACTCGGTCGGTTTTCTCCCAGGTGAAGTCGGGGTCTTCGCGGCCGAAGTGACCGTAGGCTGCCGTCTTTTCGTAGATGGGGCGACGCAGGTCTAGGTCGCGGATGATGGCACCTGGGCGCAGGTCGAAGGTCTTCTCTACGGCCTCGACGATCTTGTCCTCGGCAACATGCGCGGTACCGAAGGTGTCGACCATGATTGAGAGGGGCTTGGAAACGCCGATGGCGTAGGCAAGCTCGACTTCGCAGCGGTCGGCCAGACCGGCGGCGACCACGTTCTTGGCGACCCAGCGCGCGGCATACGCGGCGGAGCGGTCGACCTTGGTGCAGTCCTTGCCGCTAAAGGCACCGCCGCCGTGACGGCCGTAGCCGCCGTAGGTGTCGACGATGATCTTGCGGCCGGTGAGGCCCGTGTCGCCCATGGGGCCGCCCACGACAAAGCGACCGGTGGGGTTCACGTAGATGTCCGCGTTATCCCACGGCATGTTCTCAGCGGCCATGACCGGGGTGATGACGTGCTCGATGAGGTCGGCCTTGATCTTGCCCATGTCCTCGATCTCGGCGGCGTGCTGCGTGGAGATGACGATGGTCGTGACCTCGACGGGCTTGCCTTCCTCGTAGCGCACGGTGACCTGGGTCTTGCCGTCGGGACGCAGATAGGGCAGGGTACCGTCGTGGCGCACGGCGGCCAGGCGCTCGGCCAGGCGGCTTGCCAGGTAGTGAGGCATGGGCATGAGGGTCTTGGTCTCGTTGGAGGCGTAACCGAACATCATGCCCTGGTCGCCGGCACCGATCAGGTCGATCGGGTCGGTGGTAGCGCCGGTCTGGGTCTCGAAGGACTCGTCAACGCCCTGAGCGATATCGGGTGACTGCTCATGGATGAGGCTCATAACGCCGCAGGTATCGCAGTCAAAACCGAATTTGGCACGGTTGTAGCCAATGCGGCGGATAACGCCGCGGGCGATTTCCTGAACGTCGACGTAGGCCTGGGTGCGAATCTCGCCGGCGACGATAACGGTGCCGGTGGTCACGAGGGTCTCGCAGGCGCAGCGGACGTTCTCCACGTTGGCGGGCACGCCGTTGGGGGCGATGTAGCCCTGCTCCTGCAGCTCTATTTCTTTGGCGAGGATTGCGTCGAGGACGGCATCGCTGATCTGGTCAGCGATCTTATCGGGATGACCTTCGGTCACCGATTCCGACGTAAAAACAAAGGACCCGTGTTGGGGTGGGATGGAACGAAGTTCTTCTGACATGATTGTCCTTTCAAAAACGTGTCCCGGCGACCGTTACCATTCCGCCGGGCTCTCTATGCAAGGGCACATCATAACGCGTAAATCAAACATTCACACCCTTTCCGCACCGAGCCATTGGTTAGCTAATTTGGGACGGGGCTTTTTTAGCTACCCAATCCGGAGTCTTCGGAGCCTAAGACCAATCTCGATATAGGGTAGCTAAAAAAGCCCCGTCCCAAAATTAGCTACCCAATGACTGGGTCGGTGCCCTTTGTGCGGAGGTTGCTTTGATGCTTTATACTGGTGCAGTTAGACATCCATCCTGCAATCGAGGAGATTTCCATGGCATCAGACGTTCGCGTCCGCTTTGCACCCTCACCGACGGGCAAGCTGCACATCGGCGGCGCCCGCACCGCTATCTATAACTGGGCTTTCGCCCGCGCAAACGGCGGCACGTTCATCCTGCGCATCGACGACACCGACCCCACCCGCTCCACCGACGAGAACACGCAGATCATCCTGCGCGCCATGCGTTGGCTGGGCCTGGACTGGGACGAAGGTCCTGAGGTGGGCGGCGATTTTGGCCCCTACGCCCAGACCGAGCGCCTGGACCTGTACAAGCAGGCCGCTCAGAAGCTTTGGGACGAGGGCAAGGCCTATCCCTGCTTCTGCACCAAGGAGCAGCTCGACGCCGACCGCAAGGCCGCGCAGGAGCGCAAGGACCCCTTCCAGGGCTATCAGCGCCGTTGCCGCGATCTTGATCCCGAGGAGGCCCGCCGCCGCATCGAGGCCGGGGAGTCCTACGTCCTGCGCATCAAGGTGCCCGAGGACCGCGGCGACGTCGTCATCCACGACGCCGTCCACGGAGAGGTGACCTTCGACGCCAAGGAACTCGACGACTTTGTCATCTTCCGCTCCGACGGTACGCCCACGTATAACTTCGCGACCGTCGTCGACGACGCCATGATGAAGATCACCCACGTCATCCGCGGCGACGACCACCTGTCCAACACCCCGCGTCAGGTCATGGTCTACGAGGCCCTCGGCGCTCCCGTGCCCACGTTCGCTCACATCTCCATGATCCTGGGCGCCGACGGCAAAAAGCTCTCCAAGCGCCACGGCGCCACCTCGGTGGAGGAGTACCGCGACGCCGGCTACCTGTCCGACGCCTTTGTCAACTACCTGGCGCTGCTCGGCTGGTCGCTCGACGGCGAAACCACGATCATCCCGCGCGATGTCCTGGCCAGCAAGTTCTCGCTCGACCGCATCTCCAAGAACCCGGCGACCTTCGACCCCAAGAAGCTCGACTGGGTCAACGCCGAGTACATCAATGGCATGTCCGATGCTCAGTTTGCCGACGAGATCATGGTTCCCGAGCTGCACGAGGCGGGTCTCATCGAGGGTAATGTCGAGTACGGCGAGGACTGGATCGACGCGCTTGCCGCCATTGTCAAGCCGCGCACCAAGATGCCGGCCGACGCCGTGACCGTCGCCGCTCCCATCTTCGCTACGGCCGAGACGCTCGAGTATGACGAGAAGTCAGTTAACAAGGGCCTGGCCAAGGAAGGCATGGGCGCCATTCTGGATGCCGCCAAGGCCGCGCTCGAGGGCGTGGACGAGTGGACGGCTGCCGACATCGACGCCGCGCTTGAGCCGCTGCCCGAGCAGATGGACCTCAAGAAGCGCGTGGTGTTCCAAGCCGTGCGCGTCGCCGTCTGCGGCAACATGGTGAGCCCTCCGCTGGGCGAGACCATGGCGCTCGTCGGTCGCGACGACTGCCTGGCGCGCATCGATCGCGCCCGCACGATGGCGCTGTAGCAGCAGCGTAAACGTATGTATCCGAGCCCCGTTCACCCGAGCGGGGCTCTTGTTTCTGTAGACGTATGGGATAGGAGGTGCTGGGGCCATGGTCGAGCAACTTTCGCTGTTTGGTTCGACGGAAACGGAGGAAGCTCCGAAGTCCGCGGCTCCTGCCGCCGCCCCGGCGCAGCCCGAGCCCGCACCTGAGCCCATCGCCGCCTATGCGAGCGTGGTTCTCGACATCCCGACGCGTGCGCTGTCCGAGCCGTTTGCCTATGGCATTCCTCAACCCCTTGCTAGCGAAGCGCAGATTGGATCCACGGTCCTGGTCCACTTTGGCAACCGTGCCGCCGCAGGCTATATCGTCGATATTGCGCCCGAACTGGGCGACTTGCAAGGCAACATTACCCTCGACACCGCGCGCATCAAGCCCATCGAGACCATCCTCAGCAAACCGTTCTTTGGCGCCGAGTCCGCCCGTATTGCACGTTGGATGAGCCGCGAGTATGTTGCGACGCTTTCCGAGTGCCTGCGCCTGTTCTTGCCTCCGGGCGGAAGCCCGCGCGTGGTCAAGGGCGATGACGGCGTGTGGACCGTTGAGCGCCCTGCCGTTAAACCCATCCAAAACCGCTGGGTCATGCTCACGCCCGAGGGTTTCGACTACACGCCGCCAAAGACCGCGGTCCGTCAGCGTCAGCTCATCGAGGCGCTCCAGTGCGGCCCGGTCACGACGCGCGACCTCAACCTGCTCTATAACAGTATGTCGGCGACCATCAAGGCGCTCGAAAAACGCGGCGTCGTGGTGGTGGAGGAGCGCCGTGCCTGGCGCGGTTGCAGCGAGCAGACCACGCTGTCCTCGGCAAGCGGCAAGGCGCCGGTCTCTCTTACCAACGGCCAGCAACAGGCACTCGCGCAGATTGAGCGCGCCCGTCTGGACGCTCATGGCGACGTGGTGCTGGTCGACGGCGTCACCGGCTCCGGCAAAACCGAGGTCTACCTCTCGGCGATTGAGCGCGTGCTGGCGACCGGCCGTTCGGCCTGCGTGCTCGTGCCCGAGATCTCGCTGACGGCTCAAACTGTCGGCCGCTTCCGCTCGCGCTTCGGCGAGACGGTCGCTGTATTCCATTCGCGTCTTTCTGCTGGTGAGCGTCTGGACCAGTGGGATATGGTCGCCAGCGGTGCGGCCCGCGTGGTAGTCGGCGCCCGCTCGGCGCTCTTTTGCCCGCTCAGCGACCTTGGTCTCATCATCATCGACGAGGAGCACGAGACCAGCTACAAGCAGGGCTCTAGTCCGCGCTACCATGCGCGCGAGGTGGCGGCCGAGATGGCGCGGCGCTACCGCTGCCCGCTCGTGTTGGGCTCCGCCACGCCCTCGGCCGAGGCCCTCGACCGCTGCCGCCGTGGCACGTATAACGGTGCCACCTGGACGCGCGTCGAGATGCCCGAGCGCCCGGGACACGCCGTGCTGCCGACAGTCCGCATTGCCGACCTGCGCCGCGAGTTCTCGCACGGCAGCCGCTCTATGTTCTCAAAACCCTTGATGGAAGGTCTGGAGCGTGTGGTCGAGCGCCGCGAGAAGGCAGTGCTACTACATAACCGCCGTGGCTTTGCGCCGTTCCTGATGTGCCGCGAGTGCGGCTGCGTCCCAACCTGCAACCACTGCTCCACCGCGCTTACGTATCACGAGCGCACGCACACGCTGCAGTGTCACACCTGCGGATCGTCTTGGCGCGTGCAGCCGTATCCCGCGCCCACGAGCCGCTGTCCCAAATGCGGCAGTCGTTATCTGGCAAAAATGGGCCTGGGCACGCAGCAGATTGAGGACGCGCTGCACCAGATGCTGCCCGAGGACGTCGCCATCATTCGCATGGACGCCGATTCCACGCGTGGCAAGGACGCGCATAAAAAGCTGCTCGAGCAGTTCGATGCGGCCGATTGCGCGGTGCTGCTGGGTACCCAGATGATCGCCAAGGGCCTCGACTTTCCCGAGGTCACGCTCGTGGGCGTGGTCAATGCCGACTTTGCGTTAAAGCTGCCCGATTTTAGAGCGGGGGAGCGTGCCTACGATTTGCTGGAGCAGGTCGCGGGCCGCGCCGGTCGCGGCGATCGCCCCGGTGAGGTCATCATCCAGACCTATCTGCCCGAGGACCCGGTCATTCGCGCCGTCGCCGAGCACGACCGTTCGATCTTTACCGACTACGACCTGGACCAGCGTCGCGACGCGCTGTATCCGCCGTTTGTTCGCCTGGTCAACATCTTGGTGTGGTCGGCGAACCGAGACGAAGCGCAAGACTACATCGGTCGCATCGCGAAACTCCTCAAGCGCCGCTGGCATGTCGCCGCTCCTGACTTTTTGAGGGCGGGGAGTGCTGCGCCGCAGGTGCTGGGCCCTGCTTCGTGTGTAATCGAGAGAGCCAAGGACCGTTATCGCTATCACCTGCTTGTGAAGTCGCCCGTGGGGTACCATGTCTCTGATGATATCGACGCCTGCCTCAAAGAGGTGGGCTCTGTGCGCGGCGTGAGCGTGAGCGTTGACGTCGATGCTTATGATTTGATGTAACAACCCGAAAGGATGGCCATGGAAGCCAACGGAATCGTACTTTCGCCCGACCCTCGTCTGCGTCAGGAGTGCGCCGTCATCGAGGAGATTACCCCGGCGATCGAGGCGCTTGCCGAGAAGATGAAGAAGATGATGTTCGAGAACGGCGGCTGCGGCTTGGCCGCCCCGCAGATTGGCGAGCTCATTCAGCTTGTCACTATCGACTGCGACTACAGCGACAAGAACGACTATGACCCGTACGTGCTCATCAACCCTGTCATTGTTGAGCAGAGCGACCATTTGGTGCCGTTTAGCGAGGGCTGCCTGTCCATCCCCGGCATTAGCTGCGAGATTGAGCGCCCCGACCACGTTGTCGTCGAGGCGTATGACCTGGACGCCAACCTGATTCGCTATGAGGCCTCGGGCGACCTGTTCTGCGTGTGCCTGCAGCACGAGATCGATCACCTGCACGGCAACACCATGTTCGAGCGACTCAAGCCGATGCAGAGGCTCAAGGCCGTCAAGGAGTACCAGGACGCCCTGGCCCGCGGCGCTCGACCGGGCGAGACGGAGTAGGTTTGTCCGTCCCCGGGGCGCCCGCCTATATCTTCCCGTGCTCAAACATTCTCGCTGCGCTGCGAAACTGCGCGCGGGACGAGATGTGGGCGCTCAGCACCGGGGACTGCGTTGTTCTGGCTCGGTTCGCCCGGGTGCCGTCGGGCCAGGGATGGGCGTCTTCGCTGATAGGTGCTTTGCTGAAAGAGCTGCTTTTATTGCGGCTCTTTCTTTGGTTTTGGGTATATTTGTTCTTGTTGAATTGTTATTGCGGATGGGCTGGGTACTTGGCTTTCCGCTGCTCTTTGTAGCCGTCTCGGCTTTGGTTGAGGGGAGACGTTCTTTATGCGTATTGTCTTTATGGGTACGCCTGATTTTGCTGTGCCTTCGCTGACTTCGCTTTTTGAGGCTGGGAACGAGATTTCGCTTGTCATTACTCGTCCCGATGCTGTTCGCGGGCGTGGTAAAAAGTTGGAGCCGTCTCCTGTTAAGGCCAAGGCGCTTGAGCTTGGTCTTCCGGTTGTTGAGGCAAATCGTATGACGGCGGATGTTATCGATCAGCTCGAGGCTGCGGATGCCGATATTTTCTGTGTGGCTGCCTATGGCTGCATTTTGCCTGATGAGGTGCTGCATATGGCGCCGCTTGGTATTGTGAATGTTCATGCGTCCTTGTTGCCTCGCTGGCGTGGCGCTGCTCCCATTCAGCGTGCCATTCTTGCTGGTGACGATGTTGCCGGCGTTTCTATCATGCGCATCGAGCATGGCGTTGATACTGGTGCTTATTGCGCGCAGGCCTCGACCTCGGTTGCCGGTAAGCATGCCGAGGCGCTCACGATGGAGCTTGGCGAGCTGGGCGGTAAGCTGCTGGCCGATACGCTGCCGTCGCTTGCCGATGGTACCGCCGTGTGGACTGAACAGGATGAGGCGCTCGTTACCCATGCCGCCAAGATTTCTAAACAGGAGATGCGCCTGGATCCGCAAATGGCGGCGCTTGATTGCGTGCGTCATGTGCTGGCCTCGTCCGATACCGCGCCTGCTCGTTGCGTGATTGCCGGCAAGACCGTGCGCGTGCTCGATGCTGCGCCGGCTGATGTGTCGCTTGGCGAGGGTCAGGTTCTCGTTAAGGCCAAGCGTGTTTACCTTGGTCTTTCCGATGGCACGGTTGAGCTGCTCGAGGTTAAGCCTGATGGCAAGCGTGCTATGGCTGCTTCTGCCTGGGCTGCTGGCCTGCAGGGTGCCGATCTTTCGTGGGGTGTTTTGTCATGAGCAAGCTGTCTCCCGCACGCAAGCTTGCGCTCGATGTGCTAATGGAGGCCGATCGCCGCGGTATGTATGCGCGTGACGTGCTGTCCTCTCGCGCATCGGCCAAGGCTATTGACCAGCGTGATTCCGCTTTTGCCGCCCGCTTGGCGCTGGGTGTTGCCGCCACGCAGGGTATTTTGGACGAGCTGCTCGATCAGTTTCTTGATAAGCCTAAAAAGGTTGCGCCGCGTGTTCGCATGGCGCTTCGTATCTCGGCCTTCGAGATGCTCTACCTTCATACCCCTGGCCGCGTTGCCGTAAGTCAGGGTGTTGAGCTGGTGCGCAGCGGAGCTAAGTCTGCCGCCGGTTTGGCCAATGCCGTGCTGCATAAGGTCGCGGACAACGTTGAGGACTTTGCCACTGCGTCCGATGTGGATGAGTCTGAGCGACGCTTGGTTCGTCTGTCGCGCCTGATGGGTCTACCGCGTTGGCTGTGCGCTCGCATTATGGCATCGTTCGACACGCCAGAGGGTGCACTTAACTTTGCCGGCAATCTGGCCCCCGCGCCGCTGGCCCTGCATGAGAACGCCTTTGCGACCAAGCCCGATCCGTATATCTCGCAGCTCGTCGCGCCTGTCTTCCCGGGCTGCCATGCCCCGGTTGATGCCCAGGTTACCGTTGCTTCGGGTGTGTTTGAGCGTGCTGCCGCGGTGGCATCTGATCTCAATGCGCAGCTTATCGCTACAGCTGCCACGCGCCCTGGTAGCTGCCTTGAGATTGGTGCCGGTCGTGGCACCAAGACCTATGTGATGATGTGCCAGGCCAAGCGTGCGGGCTATGAGCGTCAGCATACGGCGCTCGATTTGCATGATCGCAAGTGCGATCTGAATCTCGCTCGCCTGCATAAGGCCGGTATTCAGGGCGTTCGCACGGTTTCGGGTGATGCCTGCGAGCTTGATGAAGTACTGACATCGTTTGATGCCATGCTTGGCGAGCCGGTTAAGTTCGACACGGTCTTTATCGATGCGCCGTGCTCGGGCACCGGCACCATGCGCCGCCATCCCGAGATTCCGTGGCGCCTGACCGAGAACGACGTTACGACCGAGCTGCCCAAGCTGCAGCTGACGATGCTCAAAGAGGCTGCTGCGCGCGTGGCTGCCGGTGGCGAGCTCATCTATGCGACGTGCTCGGTCTTCGACGAGGAGAACACGCAGGTGGTGGATGCTTTCTTGAACTCTCCTGAGGGCACCGGCTTTACTGTAGCGCCGCTCTCCGAGGCACAGATTCTGCAGCTCCCCGAGTTCGATCAGGCCAAGAAGCTCGTATCCGTACGCCAGAACAATCGGGGCCTCTTCCAAAGCGTGCCCGTAAACGCGGATTCCTACGACGGCCACTTCTGCGCTAGGCTGGTCCACAAGTAACTACTAAGTTGCGGTGAAATAGGGATTGAATAGCGGCATCTACCCGCCAAATAGTCCTTATTTCACCGCAACTCATAAAGATGCCTGGGTAGCTAAAGAATCAGCCCCGCGATCGGTGTCGATCGCGGGGCTGTTTGGTTTCTAGTGGCTATGCGGGCAGTTGGCGCAGCAGCCGCTGGTGGCGCTGGTGCTGGAGCCGCCAGTACGTTGGTCGGTGTTGTAGAAACCGCTGCCGTCGAACTTAATGCCGCTGGCCGAGAACGTCTTGGCCGCCGGGGCGCCGCAGTTGGGGCATACGACCTCGGGCGTCTCGGACATGGGGTGCTCAACCTCAAACACGTTGCCGCAGCTCGTGCACTTGTAATCGTAGCGCGCCATAATACTTCCTTTTCAGCACAAAGCGGGCAGATCGCTCTGCCCGCAAAAATTCAAACGTCTGTAACTGTACCCTATATCGGGGGTTTTATCACGCTTCGCCCCAGAATCTATGGGTGCTGCGCAGGAGCTTCGCAGTTTTCTCCTCGGCTGCCGCAACGTCGGCCTCCTCAGCCTGCCAGGTCCAGTTGCCCGTGGCCACGCCCGGCACGTTCATACGTGCATCGTCGCCCAGTCCTAGCACGTCCTGCAGCGGCATCATCACGAGCGGAGCATCGCTGGCCAGGGCGTTGCCCATGAGCTCGCTTGCCAGTTCAATGCCGCTCGGCTCGTCGCCGCCTGCAAAGGAGTGTGTGCACCATCCGGCAAGCGTCGAGGTGTCGTGCGTCGAGGTATACAGGATCTTGCCGGGCGTGGGATGCACACCGCAACGAACGTCGTAGTCGCTAAACTCCAGTACGTCCATGCCGGGGAAACCACAGGTCGAAGCCATGGCGCGAACACCGGGCGTCAAATAGCCCAGGTCCTCGGCGATAAAGTTGAGCGGACCCAGCTCGTCGTAGGCGGTCTGGAACAGGTCTTTGCCCGGTCCTGCCAGCCAACGCCCGTCGGCACATGCCTTACCCGCGGGAATGCTGAAGTAGCTGTGGAAGCCCAGGAAGTGATCCAAGCGTACGCGGTCGTAGAGCGAAAACGCACGGCGCAGGCGATCCATCCACCAGCTATAGCCGTTCTGCTTCATGTGGTCCCAGCGGAACGTCGGGTTGCCCCACACCTGGCCCTCGGGCGCAAAGTTGTCGGGCGGCGCACCGGAAATCTCAATCGCCTTGCCGGTATCGGACAGCCAGAAGTTCTCGGGTTCGCTCCACGCGTCTGCCGAATCGTCAGACACGTACATAGGAATATCGCCGATAACCTCGATGCCCTTCTTGTGCGCATAGTTCATGAGCTCGCACCAAGCGAGGTCAAAGCGGTACTGCATGTACGCCTGCAGCTCGGCCTCGTTATGGAAGCGCTTGTCGTCGATCAGATGCTCGTTGTAGCGCGCGACATCTGCCGGCCAATCGTGGCGCGACTCGCCTTCAAAGTACTTTTTGACGGCCATATAGACGCAGTATTTCTCGAGCCAATCGGCATTGCGATGTTTAAACGCTGTGTACAACGGATCGGCATCTTCGCCGCCGCGGGCCTTCCAAGTCTCAAAGTCGGCGGCCAGCTCCTCGTGACTCTCGGGTAGCAGGTCGATATTGCCTGCAAAGGCCGAAGGACCGGCGTAAGGGGAGCGGAAGAAGTCCGTGGGGTTGACGGGGAGAACCTGCCAGTAGCGCATGCCCATGGCGGCCAGATGGTCGATAAAACGACGCGTGGGCGCGCCGATCGTACCGGGCTTGCCGTCGTCGGTCGGCACCGATGTGATATGGCACACAACACCCGCACCGTGATCGAGCGGCTCCTGCAGGCGCTGCTCGGCATGGTGATAGATGATCGACGAGCCCAGCGGATACAGATCGAGCGTGACCGTACCGCTGTGGATCTCGCACTCGTGACCGCTGATCACATCGCTCGCACATTCGCCGAGCGCTGGAATCGTCACGCGATGTGAATTGCGCAGGCTACGGTTGATGATAACCGTCGCGGACTCGCCGTCTTTACCGGTGCGCGTATAGGCGAGTACTTCGTCATTGAGCGCGAAGGCCTTGATTTCACCGTCGATCATAAACGGCAGCGCGCGGCGCACAGCAGATGCGTTTTTGACGATCGCGAACGTATCGAAGTCGTGCAGGTCTTCCTTGGTCGGCATGGTGCGGCGATTACCCGGATCGGTGAGACCCTCCAAGCCGTACTCGTCACCGTAATAGATTGAGGGAACGCCCGGGAACGTCATCTGCATGAGCGTCGCGAGCCAAAAACGACTCTTGGCCAGGCCCATGGAGTTCTCGTCCAGGCGCCACTTGCTGCGCTCGCTCTCAGGTAGTTGCGACTCGTCGGGGCCGCCGCCGAGCACCGAGATGATACGTGGGCGGTCGTGGCTCGACAGCAGGTTGAGCGCGCAGGATAGGGCCTCGCGCGGATAATTCTCGCGTAGGGTCTCAATATCCTCGGCAGCTTGGTAGGCGTTTTTGTAGCCCATCAAAAAGCCGATGACCATGTCGCGGAAGGGGTAATCCATGGCCGAGTCGAGCTCGAAGCCTTGCAGATAGCGACGCAGATGGCCGTAGCTGATCTTGTTGGAGGCGTCTTCCCAGACTTCGCCGAGCAGCAGCGCGTCGGGCTTCTCGGCGAGCACGGCCTTTTTGATCTCGGCTAGGAAATCATCGGAAAGCTCGTCGGCCACATCCAGGCGCCAGCCGTGAGCGCCGGCGCGCAGCCATTTACGAATGACGCCGTCCTTGCCCAGGAGCCGCTCGCGTACCAGTTCGGAACTCTCATTGATGGCGGGCATATTGCCCACGCCCCACCAACAGTCGTACGAGCCGTCCTCGTGGAAATAAAACGCATCGCGCCACGGCGAATCCTCGCTCTGCCACGCGCCCACGCCGGGGTAGTTGCCGTAGCGGTTAAAATAGATCGAGTCGTCGCCCGTATGGTTGAAGACACCGTCCAGGATGATGGAAATGCCGAGCTTCTCGGCCGCCTCGCACAACTCGGTAAAGTCCTGCTCGGTGCCCAGAATCGGATCGATCTTGGTGTAATCGGCGGTGTCGTAGCGGTGGTTGCTCGCGGCTTCAAAAATGGGGTTGAGGTAGATGGCTGTAAAGCCCAGCTCGGCGATGCGAGGCAGGTCTTCCTGGATACCCTTGAGCGATCCGCCGTAGAAGTCCCAGGTCTTGATGGAGCCGTCCTCGGCGCGCTCGTAAACGGGCGGCTCGTTCCAGTCCTCGACCATCCGGCGCTGGATTCCGTTGCGCGGTTTTTCGACCTCGGCCAGCGTGCGCTCGCGCCAGTGCTCGTCGCGGGCATAGCGATCGGGGAAGATCTGGTAGACCATTCCGCGCTCGTACCACTCGGGTCGAACTTCGCGGTGCTTGTAGACGGTGACCTGGAATGACGGCACCTCGGCGTAGTCGTAGGTTACGCCTTCGCCGCCGGTGCGGCCCTGTGGTGCGCCCAGGCGAACCTCGGGCTGGCCCTCGATATTGCAGATAAAGCTGTACCAGATGAGACAGGGCTCGGTGCACTCAAGCTCTACGCTAAATATGCCGTCGCCCTCGTGCGTCATGGGATACCGAGACTCACCGATCTCATCGACCCAGGTGCGCAGCGTAAGCGTTGCCTGGTTGGGATCGGCATCCTCCAGAATCACGGAGAGCGAAAGGGTAGTTCCTGTGGTCACAGCGCCAAACGGAGTGCGAAACTGCGGCAGACGGCTGTTGTGTATCAATCTCATAGTACGGTCCAGTTCAATAGAATCACGGCCTGCGGGCCATGGGCTTTACGCACAGGATGTAAGTATATCTGTTGTACACAGGCTGTATAAACAACATCCGTTTACCATCGGCGAACGGTTGTCCTAGAAAATCGTTTTACCATCCAATTTATCGCGATATTCAAAAACGCCTATACCGATACTATTTGTAGCCAAACAAAAGTACTTCGGTTTACTACGACGAATTGAATGATCTCAACCACGGTTATTTTGGTGATATTAAAACCGCAGGTAGAAGCGTTGCCAATTTCGTAGATCACTCGCCGTGGTCGGCCGGAGCCATTTTGTCGTAGTAAACCGGCCCTTTTTTAATGCAGAAGTTCAACGCAAAAGAGGGCGCCTGGTTGGGGCGCCCTCTTTTGCGTTGAGGATTAAGTTTTAATCGTCCGGATTAGCGGCGCTTGCGGGTGGCCGTTGCCTTGCGGACGGAGGTCTTTTTGGTCGGAGCCTTTTCATCGGCCGGAGTGGCGGGGGAGATCGGGGCCTCCTTGGCTGACTCGGTCTTTGCCTTAGCCTTGGGAGTGGTTTTAACCTCGGCGGCCTTCGTTGCCGGCTCGTCCTTTACTGCGGGCTTGTCCTCGGCCTTAGCCTCTGCCTTGGGAGCAGCGGCCTTGGTCGTGGTTTTCTTGGTCGTCGTGGTGCGCTTGCGCGTGGTGGTCTTGGCGGCCGGCTTTGTCTCGACAGTTACCTCGGCCTTGGGCTCGGCGGGGGTTTCCTCGACCTTGACAGCGGGCTTTGCGGCAGCCTTCGGAGCGGCCTTGGTCGCAGTAGCCATGGCGGCCGTCGACTTCGTTGCCGTGGTTTTCTTGGCAGCTGTTGCCTTCTTGGCGGTCGTGGTCGTCTTCTTGGCAGCGGTCTTTGCCGGAGCCTTGGCGGCCGGCTTGGCCTCTGCGACCTCGGCCTCGGCGTCCGTCTTGGCAGCGGCGGTCGTGCGCTTGCGCGTGGTCGTTCCCTTGGTAGCCGTCGTTTTAGTCGCGGTAGCCTTGGTCGTCGTAGCCTTCTTGGCGGTCGTCTTGCGGGTTGTGGTCTTCTTCGCGGCAGGCTTCGCGGCAGGCTTGACCTCTGCCTTTGCCGCAGGAGCAGTCTCAGCATTCACCTCAGGCTCGGCCTTTGCGGGCTCAGCTTCATCCGGCTTCTCCTCGGCCTTAAGCTCCTCAGCGGCCACCGGCTCAGCGGCAGCCTCAGGCTCGTCGACAACCGCCACCGGCCTCTCAATCTCCGGATGCATAAAGAAGTACAGGTCCAGATACTTATCGGCCGAGCGCGTCCAGCTAAAGTCCTGGCTCATGGCCTGCGTGACCAGCTGGTTCCAGGCATCGCGGTTATCCCAGAACAGACGCGCCGCGCGGAAAACCGCATCGCCCATCTCATCGCCGTTAAAGTTGCTAAACGAGAATCCTGTGCCCTCGCCGGTAAACTCGTTATACGGGATCACGGTGTCCTTCAGGCCACCGGTCTCGCGTACGATGGGCAGGGTGCCGTAGCGCATGGCAATGATCTGCGACAGGCCGCAGGGCTCAAACTTCGAAGGCATCAGGAACATATCGGCGGCGGCATACATGCGCTGCGACAGCGCAGGATCGAACTCGATGCGTGCGGCCATGGTGCCGGGGTACTTGTCCTGGAAGTAGCGCAGTCCGTCCTCGTAGTCGCGGTCGCCGGTGCCCAGCACCGCCACCTGCACGCCGCCGGCCAGGATGCGGTCGAGCGCGTACATGACCAGGTCCAAGCCCTTCTGGCGCGTCAGACGCGTGACCATGACCATAAGCGGACGGTCGTCGCGAACCTCGAGCCCCAGCTCTTCCTGCAGCTTGGCCTTGCACACAGCCTTGCCGGAACGGTCCTCAACCGTGTAGTTGGCGGCAATGCGTTTGTCCTGTCTCTTATACACATCTCCGAGCCCACGAGACGCTCA
>URIK01000030.1 GCA_900547855.1 uncultured Collinsella sp.
AGCGTCAGATGTGTATAAGAGACAGGGCATTGTGCCCAAGACAGTGCGCAAGGCCATCAACGACATCTCAAGTTTTATTGCCGAGGCCGAAAAAACTGTGGGCTCCAAGGGACGCTCGAAGGGCGACTCTCTTGGCCATGGCGCATTCTATACGCCCGATGAGTCGGGCGAGGGCGGTGTGCCGGAAACGGTGGCGCCCGAGCAGACACTTGCGGAGCAGTTGGAAGAACTGCCGCATGACGAGCTTGTGCGGATCGTCGAAACCATGGAAGAGGATATGCGTAACGCTTCTGCCGCTATGGACTTTGAGGAGGCGGCGCGCCTGCGCGATGCTGTCGTTCAGATTCGGGCGATGCTCGAGGGTGCGTCTGAGGACGAGACGATCGAGCGCTTACGTTCGCAGGCCCGCAAGGGTTCCACGTTCGCATCGGGCAGAAAACGCCAGGGTGCACGGTTTAAGAAATAGCGAACAGGCCCGAGTTCCCTGTGGAGCTCGGGCCTGTGTCTTTTGCGCGCTGGAATTCGTGCGTTAGAGGTCTGCGATCAGGGCTTCGGCGCAACGGATGCCGTCGGTGGCCGCGCTCATGATGCCGCCGGCATATCCAGCTCCCTCACCGCAAGGGTAGAGGCCCGGGGTCGACACGGCATGGCACGTTCGGTCTCGGGTGACAGTGACCGGTGAGCTCGAACGAGTCTCCACGCCGGTAAGAACGGCATCGGGGCGGTCGTAGCCTCGTAGCTTTTTTCCGAGTAGGGGAAGTCCCAGGCGGAGCGACTCGACGATATGCTGCGGCAGGGCTTCGTCAATTGCCGTCCAGGTCACACCGAGCGGATAGGTGGGCTTTACCTTTCCGGGCGCCTTGCTGGCGCGTCCTGCGAGGAAATCTCCGACGAGTTGTGCCGGTGCGTTCCAGTTGGAACCGCCCAGGCGATAGGCGGCCGCCTCGCAGGCACGCTGGAGCTCGATGCCGGCGAGCGGGTCATCGTTGGGAAGGTCCTCAGGCGTGACGTTAACGAGCAGGGCGGCATTTGCGTTGCGTCCGTCGCGGGCATTGAGACTGGCCCCGTTGACGCACAGATGGCACGGTTCTGAAGAGGCGGCAACAACCTGTCCGCCGGGGCACATGCAAAACGAGAACACGCTGCGGCCGTTGGGAAGATGGGCAACAAGTTTGTAGGGGGCCGCCCCGAGCGCTGGATGTCCCGCCGAGGCTCCATATTGGGCTCTGTCGATGTCGCGTTGCGGATGCTCGATGCGAACGCCCATGGCAAAGGTCTTTTGTGCGAGGGCCACGTTGTGGTCCTTAAGGAGCTCAAAAATATCGCGAGCAGAATGCCCGCAGGCGAGGATGAGGTGCTTTGTCTCGATTGGCTCGTAAGCGGCGTCTTGGGACGATTGGACATCAATACCGGTGATGGCGCCAGACGCGTCGATGCGAATGTCGACGAGCTTCGTTCGATAACGGACGACACCTCCGAGCTGCTCGATGCGCTGGGATATAGCGGTGACAACCTTGGGAAGGATGTCGGAGCCAATGTGCGGCTTGGCATCCCACAGAATATCGCGGGGCGCACCCGCCTCGACGAAGGTTTCGAGGATAAGGCGATGGGCGGGATTTTTTGTTCCCGTATTGAGCTTGCCGTCCGAGAAGGTCCCCGCGCCGCCCAGACCAAACTGAATATTGCTCTCGGGGTCGAGGATGCGCTCCTTTAGAAAGAGGTCGATCGCCTGCGAGCGGCGAAATGCCGGGTCGCCGCGCTCGATAAGCAAGGGCTTAAGACCTGCTTTGGCGAGCGTGAGCGCAGCGAAAAGGCCGGCGCATCCGGCGCCGACAACGACAGGGCGTTCTTGAGGTGCGTCGGAGACGGGGGAGGGGAATGAAGGCTCATCGTCTTCTATCGCGCGTACGCGCGAGCGGTCACGCTCGGCAACGCTGTCGACCGCTTCTCGCTCGAGGTGGGGACTAGTCAGCTCAACACGAAAGCTCAGGATAAAATGGACGTCTCGTTTTTTGCGAGCATCGATTGACTTGCGGTGGAGTTCGATGGACTTGATCTCGGAGTCCTTGCAACGTAGGATGCGCTTGGCGACTCGCTTGCCAACAATGAGGCAGGCATTTTCATCGCCGGCTTCATCGAGCGACGCGTTGACTTGGGTGATTTCGATCATCGAGGTCTCCTTAGAGGCAAGAAAGAGGCCGTCCGGTATCCCAGACGGCCCGAATGCGTTTTTGATTATAGACTGCGCGGCTACAAGCTGCTTGCAGCGCGAATGCCCGAGAGCCAGGCCCACGCAAGGTTAAAGCCTCCGCAATCGGCGTCGATGTCGAGCGCTTCGCCGCAGACGTAAAGCGGGGCGTCGACAACGCAGCGCGCGCGTAGACTGGGTGTTGAGATGCTCTCGACAGATACACCACCACGCGTGACCTGCGCCGAGCGCTCCTCGGCTGTACCCTCGACGAGCAACTTAAAGTGCTTGAGGATCGAGACCAGGTGGATGACATCGTTGGAGCCTGGATGGCACTGCTCAAACGCTGTGCAGACGACGCGGGAGAGTTGCGGGGCGAGCATGCCGTCGAGCCAACGGGGATCGCGGCGCGAAAAGCCGCCGAGCAGCTTAACGCGCCGGTTAAGCATATCGAGCAGCTCGTCTTTAGAGAGGTCGGGGAAAACGTCGAGCAGGATCGTATCGCCGCGCTGGATACGACGGGAGAGGTTGAAGACAGCGACGCCCGAGATGCCGAAGGTTCGAAACAGCACTTCACCGTCTTCGTGCCAGAGCTCACTATGGTTACGGGCGAGCGTCAAGCGGGCGCGGACGCGTAGACCATCCAACGTCTTGAGTGCCGCCCGATCGCCAGCGACCGTTGCCGATACGGGGCAGAGGATGGGGTGCAGCGAAGTGAGGGGGAGGCGAAACGTATCGGCGATACCGGTGGGGTTGCCGCCCGTGGCGATAATTACGGCATGTGCCTGCAGGGCCTCGTTCTTGCGAGGGACATCGGCGAGCGCTTTCCGAAGCGAGCGGAGCTCCGATTTTCGGTCGTCGTGCTTTTTTGCCTTGAGCGCCCGCGCTGGACGGTCTATTTGGAGTGCCCAGCCTTCGGAAGCTTTGTGCGCCGAGGCAACGTTGGCTCCGCAGATTAAGGTGATACCTAGGCGGTCGCAAACGTTGAGAAGCGCGTCGCGCACCGATTCGGCGCGAAGGGAGCGCGGGTACAGCCGGCCTTCCTCGGAGGTTGTCATGATACCCAGCGAGGAGAAGAAACCCATAAGCTCTTGTTCGGGCTGGGGGCCCATGACGGATTCGACGAATGCGGGGTGGTTATACCGCTGAGGATCAATCGATTCGTTGGAGAGGTTGCAGCGGCCGTTACCGGTCGCAAGGAGCTTAAGGCCGCAGGCGACATCGCGCTCAACGATGCAGACGCTTTTGCCAGCACGTGCGGCCGTAATGGCGGCGGCGAGGCCTGAAGCCCCGCCGCCGATTACCAGGACGTCATAGAAGGCGCTCGCGTTCACTTAGGCCTCGTCGGTCTCGTGCGGGGTAATGGCCTCGACGGCAGAGACTGCCTTGGGCAACATGTCATCGGGCAGCGCGGTCTCGACCTCGCCCTTATCGCAGGCCTCGGCGAGTGCCGGATTAATGGGAAGCTGGCCCAAGATGTCGAGGTTATAGCGATCTGCGACCTCGGGGAGCTTGCTCTTGCCAAAGACCTCGATCTTCTTACCGCAGTCGGGGCACTCAATATAGCTCATGTTCTCGACAATGCCCAGAATGGGGACGTTCATCTTCTCGGCCATGTTGACCGCCTTGGCGACGATCATCGAGACCAGATCCTGCGGGCTCGTGACGATGACGATGCCGTCGACGGGCAACGACTGGAAGACGGTGAGCGCGACGTCGCCTGTTCCCGGAGGCATGTCGACCAGCAGGTAGTCGATGGGGCCCCACGAGGTCTCGCTCCAGAACTGCCTAATGGCGCCTGCGATGACCGGACCGCGCCAAAGGACGGGGTCGGTCTCGTTTTGGAGCAGCAGGTTGGAGCTCATGACCTTGACGCCGTGCTCGGAGATTTCGGGCAGCATAAGGTTGCCGAGGGCATGGACGTGGCGTCCGCTCATACCGAACATCTTGGGGATAGAGGGACCGGTGATGTCGGCATCGAGGACGCCGACCTTGTGGCCGTGACGGGCAAGCTCGGTGGCGATGGCACCGGTGACAAACGACTTGCCGACACCGCCCTTGCCGGAAAGCACGGCGATGACGCGTTTGACCTCGGACAGCGTGTTCTCCTCAAATTGCGACGGCGACGTTTGTCCGCCGGCGGCCTGTGCGTGCTCGCAACCCATGTATGACTCCTTTGTATATGTTGGGGCCGGGGCCCCGTGATGTGACACGAGCGTCATTGTACCCTCGTTTGCGAGCGGGAGTCATTTGCGATGCATTTGGGCCGAGCGTGCTTGCAATACGATGGGTCCAAGCGAATGGGCGGGCTTACTGAACTTTGCTGGCAAACTCGAGGTATTGCATGCGCTGCAGCTTGTCGATCGTCGAGGCGTATGGGCTGTCTTCAGATTCCAAGTCGTAGCGCAGCCCGTCGGCACCAAGGTAGCCGGCGACATTGATGGTGGGCACATCTGACCTTGTTGCAAGCAGAGCCTTTTGATAGTCGGTGAGCGGGGCGCCGATCTTATTAAGGGTAATGGCTGCAATCTCGTTTGCCCCGACGGTGTCGTAGACGTTGAGCTCGGTATTGCCGGCGATTTCATAGTTAGCCCAGACGAAATATGTCGACTGATAGATACGGAAAGCGTGGCTTGCCGTATCTTCCTGAGGGTACAGCTCGTCGTTGAGAGTCGTTGCGGCGCTCGGCTGATGGTCGCCAAAAAAGACAAGGACAACCGGTCTGCCGATATTGCGGAGCTCGTTGATAAAGTACTCGAGGTCCCGGTCGGATGCGTTGATGCAGGTAAGATAGGTGTTGAGCGCGCTATTGGCACCCTCGCTGGCTCCCTCGACCCAATAGTTTGTCAGCTCCTCGGCGGGAACGGTGCCATAGTCGTAGCCGCCGTGATTTTGCATCGTGACGTCAAAGATGAACTGTGGGGCTTCGTCGGTTCTAAGCAGGTCGAGTATCTTGTCGTAGGTGGCGTAGTCGCATACGCCGGCATGGTAACAGGGCGCACCTTCGAAATCGCCGATTGAAAGAAAGTCTCCAAAGCCCAGCTGCTGATAGATTTTATCTCGATGGTAGTTGACGGGGTTTTGCGGGTGCATAGCGGTAGCGGTATACCCAAGCTCCTTAAGGTCCTTTGCCAGGCTGTTGACGCCATTCATCTGATATAGCTGATAGGGGATTTTGCCTAATCCGACAAAGGCCGTTGTCGCTCCGGTCAAAAATTCGAATTCGGAGTTCGCCGTTCCGCCACCGGCGACCGAAGCGAGCATGATGCCGCGAACAAGTGTGTCGGGAAGCGAGTTGTAGAATGCGGGGCCGGTGTACCCGGCCGCCTGGAGCTGCTCAAAGCACGAAAGGTCGCTAAAACTCTCGTTCATGATGGCAACAATCGTCGGCTTGATTTCATTGAACTGGGCAACGGCCGCCGCGCGCTGCTCGCTCGAGCCATACGTGCTGTCGTAGGTGGCGGCGAGCTCCTGCTCGATGCTCTGCGCCTCATCGGGCGTATAGTCTTCGGGCTTCTCAATGGGCAACTCGTTGACCATTTCGGTGAACGAAGTGATAAAACCCTGAGACGCATACGTGGTGATGGGCTGCCAACGGTCAAATCCAAAATTCAGCGCCTGCTCCAAGTCGATGCTGGAAAAGCCCGAGAGCCCCACAACGGTCACTAGCAGAAAAGCGCAGAGGTTGGCGGCGATTGCGGGGAAGACATGGGTGGGTGTACGGAGCTTTCTCGGTCGGATAAGCGAAAGAAGCCCCAGGGAAATCTCCAGCAGGGCGAGAGAGGTTACGATTCCGGCGGTAAAGGTAAACTCGTATCCCTCGCTCACTTCCATTGCGGTGCCAAGGGCCAAGATATCGCTTGGCAGGATGGCCTCGCCTTTAAACGTTATGACGAAGTGCTCGGCAATGCCAAGGATGCAACAGACGACGGGCACGAGGGCCATGACGCCTCCATGACGTTGTCCCAGCAAATAAAGGGAGAGCAGAACCGTCGCGAGCAACCCGACGGAAAACCCAAATGAGTTGGCGGGAATGCGATAGAACGTTTCGTTGCAGGCAATTTCGAGTGAAACGAACGAGAGCGCTGAAACAGCGGCGATGACAAGGATGTCACGGCAAATGCAGGCAACCGTTCCCGTCGCAAGATCGGTTTGGTCGATTAGTCTCGAAACCAAGGGCTCGACAAGAAGTATGACGGCGGCAGCACCGAGCGCCGAATAAGAAAGGACCCATAGGGAATTGTCCTCATTTACGAGCAATTGATTTGTAATCCATGCAGCTACCATGCCGAGCGGGATGAGGAGCGTCGCGCACCAAAAGACGCGGGCAATGGGCGGCTTTTTATTGTGTTTGATTGAAAAATATACGCGCACCACGACGATGGCCACGATAAGGACGGCGATGAATATGGGCAGATTGGCCATGTCGCTCGAAGTGATTTCAAGGGGGATATCTTCGGTCATGGACGTTCCTCTGTTACGGCAAATTAAGTTCAGTATTAGATTACTGTAACCTTTCCACGGCATTTCGAGAAACAAGGCGCCCGATACGCAAAGCTAAAGGTCTGCGAATCTTGTATTACGAACATCTGTGCGCGTCGAGTGCGCTAAACTCATCGACAGTATGATTCGATGCAATAGGAGGCAAGGAGCTTCCATGTCTGATTCTTCTATCGTTATTCGCGGCGCTCGTGAGCACAACCTCCGTGATATCGATGTTTCCATTCCGCGTGACCAACTCGTGGTCATTACCGGTCTTTCTGGCTCGGGCAAGAGTTCGCTGGCATTTGACACTATCTATGCCGAGGGCCAGCGTCGATACGTCGAGAGTCTTTCGAGCTATGCGCGCCAGTTCTTGGGCCAGATGGACAAACCCGACTTGGATTCAATCGACGGCCTTTCGCCGGCGGTGTCGATTGACCAAAAGACGACGTCTAAAAACCCTCGCTCGACGGTCGGCACCGTAACCGAGATTTATGACTATCTGCGCCTGCTGTTCGCCCGTGTGGGCACCCCGCACTGTCCCGAATGCGGCCGCGTCATTGAGCGTCAGACGACCGACCAGGTTGCCGACAAGGTCTTGGCGGCGGGGGAGGGCCGCCGCGCGTTTGTGCTGGCACCGGTGGTGCGCGGGCGAAAAGGCGAGTACACCAAACTGTTTGAGGACCTTCGCGCCGAGGGCTTTAGCCGCGTGCGTGTCGACGGTGAAGTGCGCTCGCTCGACGATCCGATCGATCTGGACAAGAAGTTCAAGCACGATATCGAGGTCGTGGTCGATCGCATCGTGATCCGTGAGAACTCTCTGGGCCGTATCGCCGAGTCTGTTGAGCAGGCGACCGCGCTGGCCCACGGCAATGTAAACGTGTACATGCTGCCCGATCGTGATGCTCCCGAGGGGACCGAGGGCGAGCTGCTGGAGTATTCGTTGGCCTTGGCGTGCCCGGAGCATGGTCACTCCATTGACGATCTTCAGCCGCGTGATTTTTCGTTCAACGCTCCCTATGGCGCATGTCCTGAGTGCGACGGCCTGGGCTTTAAGAAAACCGTTGATGCCGAGGCGCTGATTGAGGACCCCTCGAAGTCCATTGCCGACGGAGTCTTTGGTAGCCTGTTTGGCAATTCGAACTACTATCCGCAGATTTTTGCTGCGGTCTGCAAACACTTTAAGGTGAGCGCCGATACGCCGTGGAAGGACTTGCCCCCTCGCGTGCGTCGTGCATTCTTGGATGGCCTGGGCGATACGAAGATCTCGGTCGACTACCAAAAGCTCGACGGACGTCGCAGCCAGTGGGATACCAAGTTTTCGGGCGTTCGCAACATCCTGTACGAACGCTATACAGAGACGACGAACGAGAACACCAAGGCGCGCCTGGAGAAGTACATTCGCGAGGAACCGTGCTCGAGCTGCCGCGGCGCTCGCCTGCGCCCTGAGATGCTTGCCGTCACCGTGGGCGGCAAGTCCATTTACGAGGTTTGTTGCCTGTCGTGCCGTGAGTCGCTCGAGTTTTTTGAGGGCCTGGAGCTCACCGAGCGCCAACAGTTTATCGGCGGGCGCATCGTCAAGGAAATCCTGGAGCGCTTGCGTTTTCTGGTCGATGTTGGGCTCGACTATCTGACGCTCGATCGTGCCTCGGCGACGCTTTCCGGTGGCGAGGCGCAGCGTATTCGCCTGGCAACGCAGATCGGCGCGGGTCTCATGGGCGTGCTCTATATTCTGGACGAGCCCTCGATCGGTCTTCATCAGCGTGACAACGAGCGCTTGATCAAGACGCTCGAGCGCCTGCGCGATATCGGCAATACCGTTATCGTCGTCGAACACGACGAGGATACAATCCGTGCCGCCGATTACGTGATCGACATGGGGCCCGGCGCCGGCGTCAACGGCGGACACGTAGTCGCGGCGGGAACGCCTGCCGATATCATGGCGTGTCCTGAGTCGATGACGGGCGCTTATCTGACCGGCAAACGAATGATCCGGGTGCCTGATGAACGGCGCAAGCCCGGTCGCGGCTGCCTTAAAATTACGGGCGCTCGAGCCAACAACCTCAAAAACGTTACCGCCAAGATCGAGTTTGGTACGCTTACGGTTGTTACCGGCGTGTCGGGATCGGGCAAGAGCTCCCTGGTTACCGACACCATTGCGCCTGCCCTTACGAATGCCATTCACCGCTCGACGCGCCCTGTGGGTCCGTATAAGAAAATCGAGGGCATTGAGTGTATCGATAAGGTTATCGATATCGACCAGTCGCCGATTGGCCGCACGCCGCGTTCCAACCCTGCTACCTATATCGGCCTGTGGGATGATCTTCGCGCGCTGTTTGCGAGTACGCCGGAGTCGAAGGCGCGCGGCTACTCGCCGGGTCGTTTCTCCTTTAATGTGAGTGGCGGACGCTGTGAGGCGTGCAAGGGCGACGGACAGATCAAGATCGAGATGCACTTTCTTCCCGATATCTACGTTCCCTGCGAAGTTTGCGGCGGTAAACGCTACAACCGCGAGACACTCGAGGTCACCTACCGTGGCAAGACCATCTCGGACGTGCTCGACATGAGCGTCACCGAGGCACTGGCCTTCTTTGGGAATATCCCGCAGATTAAGCGCAAGCTCCAGACGCTGTACGATGTAGGCTTAGGATACGTGAGCCTGGGCCAGCCCGCCACGACGCTCTCGGGCGGCGAGGCGCAGCGTGTGAAGCTCGCCAAGGAGCTTCATCGACGCCAGACGGGCAAGACGTTCTATATTTTGGACGAGCCGACGACCGGCCTTCATTTTGAGGACGTCCGCCAGCTGCTCGATGTGCTGCAGCGCTTGGTCGATGCGGGCAACACGGTGCTGGTGATTGAACACAACCTTGATGTCATCAAGGTTGCCGACCGCCTGATCGATATGGGTCCCGAGGGCGGTAACGGCGGCGGAACCGTCGTGGTTTCGGGTACACCGGAGCAGGTTGCGAACTGTCCGCAGAGTTATACGGGCAAGTTTTTGGCGCCGTTGCTCAGACGTGACCGGGAGCGCCAGGCTCAACTTGATGCTCAATAAATAGGCGATTCAGTTTATGGGCGCCATCGACTCCTTGTGATTCGATGGCGCTTGCTATGCCGAAGTGACGTATGTAGTCGAATTGGACATATACTTAATCCTTGCGTCCGAATGCGAGGGAAAGGATATGTCATGGCAAAGGCTGTAAAGACGCCAAAAACCAATGCGATGCGCGAGCTGGAAAGCGCCGGCATTTCCTATGTTCTACATACGTACGAAGACGATGGTGATGAGTCGGTGGGCCTGGGGGTCGCGATTTCGGAGCAGCTTGGCGAGGAGCCCGGTCAAGGATTTAAGACTTTGGTCTGCGCAACACCGTCCAACGACTATGTCGTGTGCTGCATCCCTGTTGCCGACGAGCTCGATCTAAAGTCCGCCGCGCGTGCCGCGGGGGAGAAGTCCTTGGCCATGATGCATGTGAAGGATTTGCTTGCGGCGACTGGCTACGTTCGCGGCGGCTGCAGCCCGGTCGGTATGAAAAAACGCTACCGAACGCTCATTGATGAGACATGCGTCCTTTGGGATACCATTTTTATTTCGGGAGGCAAGCGTGGTTATCAGCTCGAGCTTGCGCCCGATGATTTGATTGCATTTTGCGGGGCGACGGTTGCCGCGATTACGAGAGAGGACTGAGCGATGCCGCAGGAAGAATTGAAGCGCGGAGCTCATTTTGCAAAAGAATCTGCGCCTCAGACACCCTCGTCCGAAGCTTCTTCGTCGCGAGATGACACTGACGACATGGGCTCGTCGGACTACTCCACGGTTGGTCGTTCCGCCGGGCTTATGACCATCCTGACCATCGTGTCTCGCGTCACCGGTTTTATCCGCACGTGGGCAATGGCGGCCGCTATCGGCATGTCGCTACTCTCGTCCTCCTATCAGGTCGCCAACAACCTGCCCAATATGCTCTACGAACTCGTGATGGGCGGCATGCTCGTGACGGCGTTTTTGCCCGTGTACATGGGCGTGAGGCGTGAGCAGGGTCGCGAGGCCTCGAACGAGTACGTGGGCAACCTGCTCGGCATTCTGCTTTTGGTGCTGGGTGGCATTTCGTTGCTGGGGACCGTGTTCGCCCCGGGCTTTATCTGGACGCAATCGTTCCTTTCGGGTGACGGCGGCAGCATGGATACCGCTGCGTTCATGTTCCGTTTCTTTGCCATCCAGATTCTGTTTTATGGTTTGGGCTCGGTGTTTTCGGGCGTTCTCAACGCACACCGCGACTACTTCTGGTCGACGTTTGCTCCGGTCCTCAACAATGTGATCGTCATTGCGAGCTTTATGGGTTTTGCGCCCGTGTCCGCACAGTTTGGCGAACGTGCCGGCATCATCTTGATTGCGGCCGGTACGACCCTCGGTGTCTTTGTTCAGATGGCATGTCAGATCCCTGCGCTTGGCAAGCACGGCGTGCATCCCCATATCCATATCGACTTTAAGGACCCCGCGCTGCGCCAGACGATTGCGCTCGGTATCCCGACGCTGCTCGCCACGGTGTGCATGTTTGTCTCGACTTCTATCACCAACGCTGCCGCGCTGGTGGTCCAGCCCGAGACTGGTCCTTCCGTCATCGCCTATGCGCGCCTGTGGTACACGCTGCCCTACGCGCTGATTGCCGCCTCGCTTTCGACGGCGCTCTATACCGAGCTCTCTCACGACGCACAGGAGAAGGATTACGACAGCGTTCGCACGGGCATTTCGCGTGGCGTCGCCCAGATGCTGTTCTTCCTGATTCCGTTCGCGCTGTACCTGATTGTCTTCGCGCGTCCGCTCAACATGATTTACTGTGCCGGCAAGTTTGATGAGTCCGGCGTGGCGCTGGTGTCCGAGTTCCTTGTCTACCTGGCGTTCTCGCTGCCGCTCTACGGCGTGGTCGTGTTGATGCAGAAGAGCTTCTCTGCCTTGCTCGACATGAAGCCCTATAGCCGCTATTGCCTGTATTCCGCCATCGGCCAGGCCGGCTCGGTTCTGCTGTTTGGCGTTGTGCTGGGCTTCGGTATGCCGGCAATCGCGCTTTCGTATGTCGTCGACTACGTGATCTTGGTCGGTTGTTCGCTGTGGTGGCTGCGTCGTCGTCTGCGTGGTCTTCAGGTCAAATCTATCCTGCATGGCGGTTTCTTTGGCCTTTTGCTCGGTGGCCTGGGTGCTGCCGCAGGCGCCGGCGTCATGTGGGCGCTTGAGCACTTTGTCGGCGCACTTGGCGGCTCGATTCTGATTACTCTTGGCTACGTTTGCGTTGCCGGTGTCGTCTCGCTTGCTGTTACCTTTGGCCTTGCCGTCGTCCTTAAGATGCCCGAGGTCTCGGCGTTGCTTCGTCGCAAGTAGGTGCGTGTGGCCGGTCACGACAACATTCCAACACTCGCCGAGCAGGTTTCGCGCGTTCCCACGCAGCCCGGATGCTACCTTTGGAAGGATGCCAAGGGCGATGTCATCTACGTTGGCAAGGCGAAAAACCTGCGTTCCCGTATGCGCCAGTACGTGACGCTGCAGGATGAGCGTCAAAAGATCCCGCTGATGATGCAGCTGGTGGCGAGCTTTGACTACATCGTTGTCGAAACCGAGCATGAGGCGCTTGTACTCGAGCGCAACCTGATCGGCCAGTACCATCCGTACTTTAACGTCGACCTCAAGGATGACAAGAGCTACCCCTTTATCGCCATTACAAAGGGCGACCTGTATCCCGCTATCAAATACACGCGTGAGCGTCATAAGCCGGGAACGCGCTATTTTGGACCCTATACCGATAGCCGTGCGGCACGTGAGACGATAGATACGCTGCGCAAGGTTATCCCCATCTGCTCTGCATCCTGTGCGGAGTGGCGTCGTTGTCGCCGTATCATCGAGTCCCACAAGGGCGAGGAAGACATCGTCAATATGATTTGCGCACAAAACGGGCGTCCCTGCTTCGACTACCATGTCGGGCGCGGGCCGGGTGCGTGTGTCGGCGCGATTTCCCCGGCAGACTATGCCAAGAACGTCAAGCGTGTCGAGCGCTTTTTGTCGGGCCATCGCAAGGATGTCGTCGACGGGCTGACTTCCGAGATGGCGGATGCCGCCGAGGCACTCGATTTTGAGCGCGCGGCACGCGTCAAGCGTCGTTTGGAGGTCATCAGGCGTCTGGACGACCGTCAGCAAGTCGTTTTTCCCTCCAGTGTCGATATCGATGTCATCGGTTTCTACCGCGAGGAGACCATCTCTGCCGCTTGCGTCTTTGTCGTGCGTGAGGGCCGAACAGTTCGCACCTGCGAGTTCATTCTCGACAAGGGTCTTGATGTTGACGAGGAAGAGCTCCAGTCGGGCTTTCTTAAGCGCTATTACGACGAGACGGCTGATATTCCAGCTGAGATAAACCTCTCTGTCGAGCTTGAGGATGCGGAGGCGCTGGGGGAGTGGCTTGCGGGCAAGCGCGAGCGTTCCTGCCATCTCCATAGGCCGCAGCGTGGCGAAAAGCACCGTTTGCTCGATATGGCATCCAAAAATGCGCGCCATGCCCTCATGCGCTACATGATGCGAACGGGGTACGCTGACGACCGCACCAATCAAGCGCTCCTGGAGCTCGAAAGCGCGCTGGCGCTGCCGGCGCCGCCGATGCGTATCGAGTGCTTCGATATCTCGACGCTGCACGGAACCTTTACCGTCGCCTCGATGGTGGTGTTTACCAACGGGCGCGCTGACAAGAGCCAGTACCGTCGTTTTAAAATTCAGGCCGAATTGGACGAGGCAAACGACTTCGTGTCGATGTCCGAGGTTTTGGGACGACGCTATGCTCCCGAGCGCATGACCGACGAGCGCTTTGGCTCGCGCCCCGATTTGCTCGTTGTCGATGGCGGTAAGCCGCAGCTGACCGCTGCGATCAAGCAACTTGAGGCTCTTGGGCTCGATATACCAGTTTGTGGCTTGGCAAAGGCCGATGAGGAGGTTTTCGTGCCTTGGGACGAGACTCCCGTCGTGCTTCCGACCGGGTCCGCGTCGCTCTATCTAATTAAACAGGTGCGCGATGAATCGCACCGTTTTGCAATCACGTTCCATCGTGAGTTGCGTGATAAAGCCATGACGGTTTCGGTACTCGATGACGTTCCAGGCGTGGGACCCACCAGAAAACGTGCCCTTATGCGCCATTTTGGCTCGATGAAGCGTTTGCGCGCGGCGAGCGAGCAAGAGATCGCGGAAGTTCGCGGCATACCCGCCGATGTTGCCAAGGCGGTCCACGAGGCGCTCGTTGCGTGGAATGCCGAGCGCGCCGAGGCGGCGGCTGGCCATTCCGATAGCTAAACACGAGCCTAAACTACTGATATACATGATTGCGTGATTTTCAACCATTTATTTCGCCATGATTGCCTGCTGGTTTCGGGTTTTATTAACGCTAAAACGTTTGACTAGTCATGGTGAACAACCCTGCTATCCTGCGGGTTGACGAAGACTGATATCTCACCTCGCCGATACATACTGTCTGGCGAATCGTTTGTCAACGAATTCGGTGAACGGTAGTAAATACCGTTCAAGCGGATGTATGTATCGGTCGCCGAGCGCGGCACCTCAGTTGGGTTCGTCGGTAGGTAAGGTATATATCGTCCGCAAGTTGCGCGGGGGCAAGTCTAGGTGCTCCCGAGTAAGATTCTCTATTGATAGGAGAAGACATGGCCATCATCAACAAGGGTATGTCCAGGCGTTCGTTCCTCGGCCTCACCGGCAGCGTCGCTGCTGTCGCAGGGCTTGGTCTCACCGGCTGCGGTGGCAGCTCTAGCGACGAGGGTTCCGCTTCCGGTTCCACCGATTCCGCCAACCGTGGCGGCGGCGTGATCACCGCTGGTTCCGCTTACGCTCCGTCCAGCTTCGATCCCGCCAGCACCGGCTCCGCTGTGGGCCTGGGTGCTAACTGGCACGTCGTCGAGGGCCTCTACGGCATCGATTACCACGACTACAGCACCTTCAACGAGCTCGCCACCGACGATCCCAAGTCTGTGGACGACACCACTTTCGAGGTCACCATCCGCAAGGGCGCCAAGTTCTCCGATGGCACCGAGGTCACCGCTGACGATGTCGTCGCCTCCTACACCGCTTGCGCCGCTTCCGCTACCTATGCTCCGTTCTTCCAGCCCTTCGAGTCCATCGAGGCCAAGGACGCCAGCACCGTGACGGTCAAGACCAAGGTCCCCAACTTCTCCCTGCTCAAGGATCGTCTGGCCATCGTCCGCGTTACCCCGGCCACTCAGACCGAGGAAGATCGCGCCAAGCAGCCGATCGGCTCCGGCCCCTGGATGTACGACTCTATCTCCGATACCGAGATCACCCTGGTTCCCAACCCCGAGTACAACGGTGAGTATGCTGCCGAGGATAAGAAGATCCAGTACAGCATCCTGACCGACCCCACCGCTCGCGTTACCGCTCAGCAGGAGGGCTCCACGCTCGTTATGGAGCTCGTTACCGCTGACGCCGTCGACCCTGTCTCTTATACACATCTGACGCTGCCGACGACTAGTCGAGTGT
>URIK01000031.1 GCA_900547855.1 uncultured Collinsella sp.
GGAGTAATCGGGCAGGGCGGCATCGTAGACACGGTAGCAGGTAACGCCCTCGCGCTTGGCCCACTTGCGACGCAAACGGGCATTCTTGCGCAGGCGGTTGGCGAACTGCTCGGACTCGGGGATGAGCACGGGCAGCGGCTTGCCGTCGCCCAAGTCGAGCGTGGCGGCAGGTTCGGGCATGAGGGTGTTGGCGGCTTCGCCTTCGGCGTCCGTGGACTGTTCCTCGGCGTTTGCGCTGGTCGCAGCCTCGAATGCCGCGGCGGCGTGGTCGAGCGAGGGCCAAACCTCAAGAGCCGCCTCCTCGTTATTGGGCATGACGGCGATGGAGCGCGCGGGCTCGGCATGGAGCGCGCGGGCCATAAGACCATCGCGGGTGAGCGCGGCGACCGGCGCCGAAGCGAGCTCGGGCGCGCGGTGCAGCTCGCCGACCAGCGTCATAGCGTCGTGCATAAGCGACAGCGGCGTCTCGGTGGTGTCTGCGACTACGGCGGCTCCGGCGACGGCGCCAGCATGGTCCAGCACGGTGGCGGACTTGGCGGCGCAAAAGTCGACAAAACGCTTGTAACCAGCGCTCTTGACCATGCGCTCGGCGGTCTTGCGAGCGGCGGGGTCGATGTCTGCGGCCACGATGCGCGCCTGCCGCTCGCGCGCTGCCGCCTCGCGCTCGCGCGCCTCGGCAAGCAGCTGCTCCCACAGAGCGGCGTCGTGCAGCTGCCAGCCCTCAAAGCCCCAGCGCTCGCGTGCGGCGCCCGGGGCGCGGTCGGTCAGAATGTTCGCGGCCTCCAGCAGCAGGCCGCCGCCGGCGCACGAGGCATCGATCAGCGTGGGGAGGGCTTCGTTCTCGTAATCGTCGGCCGTCAGCTCGCGCTCGCATAGTGCGGTCCAGCCGACCTGCGCCAGCACCAGGGCGGCGTAGTCGGGGCGCAGCACGTGCGTGCCCTCGCCGGCGCGGGTCGCTGCGGGCGGCAGGCGTTTGAACAACGGGTCGCCCGAAAGGTCCAGGCTAATGCTCGCGCGACGCTGACGCAGCGAAAGCAGTAGGTGAACATCGGGGTCGGCGGCATCGACGTCGGCACGACGTCCCGTGGTCTCGGCCAGGCGGTCGCACAGCGCGTCTTTGGCGCGCAGGGCCGAGAAGCGCGTGTTGCGCAGCTGCTCGGTCACGCCGCGGGCGGTGATGGCGATGGTGGCGCCGGGGCGGACGATGCTCTCCCAGGCGATGTCGTAAACGCTATCGTACAGTTCATCGGCATCCTGCGCCTCAAAGCGCCCGAGTACCACGAACACACGGCTCGCCAGGCGCGACCACAGACAGGCGCGGTAGCCTTCTTCGAGCTCGCCCTCAAATGTAGCGCGGCCCTTCAGCCGGCGAACATGCGAAAGCCCGAGGCGTTTAAGCTCATCGGCGAGTGCGGACTCAAAGCCCTCGGGGCAGCTTGCGTAAAATTCCATGGGTGACCTCTCTGGTTGCGTCGCTCCATTATATGATGGATGCTTCGTTTGCCCTTATCCTCGAAAGGAACCCATATGATTGATGCGTGTCCCGAACCCGCTGTGCTCTTTTTTGACGTGGACGGCACGCTGACGTCGTTCGATCCCGACGATATGACCGATAAGGACTTTTCGGCGGTTCGCCCCTCGAAGGCGGTCGTCGAGGCGTTTCATCGTCTGCGCGACGCGGGACACAAGGCGTTTATCTGCACAGGTCGCCCCCTGTGGCTCATTGCCGATAGCCTGCGTGCGCTCGACCCCGCGGGTGTCGTTGCCATGGCGGGAGCGACGCTCGAGGTCGAGGGCCGCGTGGTGCATGAGGACTGCTTTGACGAGGACGTTATCGCGGAGCTGGCACGCCGTATGGCCGCGGCAGGGATTGAAGCCTTTTTCGAGACCAACGTGGCTACCTTTGCCCTGGAACCCGCGGGTGTTGAGCAGCCGTCTCTGATCGGCACTTCTGTGGTGCACAGCGCCGAGGAGATGCGCGTCGACGGCCGTCTGCGCGTGGGCAAGGTGTGCATCGTCGCGAGCTACCTGGCTCGCGTAGCCAACGATGACGGCTTTATCGATCGCGAGTTTGAGCTGTGCAACACCGGTGGTCAGAATCGCGAGCTGAGCCCCAAGGGCATTGACAAGGGCGTGGGCGTGGCACGAGCGCTGGAATACCTGGGTCGCACCGGCAACGCGCGCACCTTTGGCTTTGGCGATTCCGGCAACGATCTGGGTATGCTCGCCGCTGTCGAGACGGCCGTGGCCATGGGCAACGCCATGCCCGAGGTCAAGGCGCTCGCCGACTACGTGACTGATGATGTCGCACACGACGGCACCGTCACAGCGATGCAGCATTTCGGCCTCATCTAATGAATCCCGCGTTCTGACGTTTGCCCAAACTGCGACTCTTTGCTTTTACATGCTCAATCGATTTATCAATCCAAACACTGAGGTGTTTATACCGTTCGCCGAGAAGATAAAAAACCGCAGCTCACGCCTTGATAAACGTAGGTAAAGTGTTTAGCAGTTTATCGGCCGTATGCTAACGAAAGGAATCAGGCAGATGGCAATCAAGGTGTTCGCTGACGGTGCAAACCTCGAGGGCATGCTCGACATGTACGAGAACGGCAACGTTCAGGGTTTCACGACCAACCCGTCCCTTATGAAGAAGGGCGGCGTGACGGATTACCGTGCGTTTGCCAAAGAGGTCTTGACCCACATCACCGATGTGTCCGTCTCGTTTGAGGTCTTTGCCGACGACGTCGAGACCATGGAGGTCGAGGCGCGCGAGATCGCTACCTGGGCCGAGAGCGTCTACGTCAAGATTCCGTGCGTGACCACCAAGGGCGAGTCCACCGCCGAGCTGGTCCGCAAGCTTTCGGCCGACGGCATCAAGGTTAACGTCACTACCATCTTTACGCCTAAGCAGGTCGACGAGATGGTCGAGGCCGTTGACGCCGAGACGCCGTCCATCATCTCGCTCTTTGCCGGCCGTATCGCCGATACCGGCGTCGACCCCATTCCGTTTATGACGGAGTCGGTTAAGAAGGCCGCCGCCAAGCCCAACTGCGAGGTCCTGTGGGCGTCCACGCGTGAGCTCATCAACATTTACCAGGCAGAGGCCTGCGGTTGCCAGATTATCACGGTGCCCAACAGCATCCTGGCCAAGCGCAAGAACATTGGTCGCGACCCGTACGAGGTCTCGCTCGACACCGTGCGCGGTTTTGCCAAGGATATCGCCGCTTTGGGCTTCCATATTCTACCGTAACGCGAACACTGGCTACGCCGCGGGCTGCTCGCCCCGGCCTTCCCTTTCCCTATCGCTCACGCGCTTCGCGAGGGTCGCGCTAGGGAAAGGGAAGGCCGGGGCTACCGACACGAGCTTGCCAGCAAGTTGGCGCTTGGCTTCCATATCCTGCCGTGGGCAAAGGTACCCCCGCCTGCGCCGTGCAAAATCGAGAGTATTCAGCAAGGTAAAGGCTTTTACCATTTGGGTGAAGCACGGAACAGCCCCCGTTTTGGCTCTAATGTCGCTAAAACGGGGGCTGTTTTTGAGGTTATTGTCTCTGAGGGGCATCCGGAACGGTGGAATTTGCAGAATACTCGCGATTTTGCACATCGCTACAGGGGGTACCTTTGCTTTGGCGGTTTACTTCCCCTGCACCATGGTGAGCGAGATCTTCTTGCGGTCGCGATCGACCTTCTCTACCCACACCTTGACCGTGTCACCGACGCGCACCACGTCGCTCGGGTGCTTGACAAAGCGGTTGGCCAGCTTGGAGATATGCACGAGGCCGTCCTGGTGCACGCCCACGTCGACGAACGCGCCAAAGTCGACGACATTGCGCACCGTGCCCTTGAGTTCCATGCCGGGCTTTAGGTCGTCGATGGAAAGCGCTGAGCGGCTAAAGACCACCTCGGGTGCGTCGTCTCGCGGGTCGCGACCGGGCTTCTTGAGCTCGTTGACGATGTCGATGAGCGTGAGGGTGCCGCAGTTCAGATCGCTAGCCAGCGTCGAGATGCTGCCCAGACGGCGCTCGATGTCGGGCACGCCGCCGCGGCTGAGCTCGCTGGCTTTAACGCCTGCGCGCTCCAGGACGGACGTGGCCACCTCGTAGCTCTCGGGGTGGACGCTCGTTGCGTCGAGTGGGTTCTTGCCGCCGCTGATGCGCAAAAAGCCCGCGGCGTTCAGATATGCCTTGGATCCCAGCTTGGGGACCTTCTTAAGCTGACGGCGATCGGTAAAGGCGCCGTTTTCCTCGCGGTAGGTCACGATGTTTTTGGCCACGCTCGGCGTAATGCCCGATACATATCCCAGCAGACTTGCGCTCGCGGTGTTTACGTCGACGCCTACGCGGTTGACGACGTCCTCCACCACGTGGCCCAGAGTGCGCGAGAGCTCGGCCTGGTCAAGGTCGTGCTGGTACTGGCCCACGCCGATAGACTGGGGCGGAATCTTGACGAGCTCTGCCAACGGGTCCTGCAGGCGACGGCCCAGGCTCATGGCGCCACGCACGGTGACGTCCAGGTCGGGATATTCCTGGCTGGCGAGCTCGGAGGCGGAGTACACCGACGCGCCGGCCTCGTTGACGATGGTGTATCGCAGCCCAGGCGCCTGCTCGGCGATGAACTCCGAGACGACTTCCTCGGTCTCGCGGCTGGCGGTGCCGTTGCCGATGACGATGGTGTTGACGCTGTCCTTTTTGACGAGGCGGGCGAGCTCGCGCTTGGTGCCGGCGACGTCGTGGCGCGGCTTGGTGGGGTAGACCACGCCGTGGTCGAGCAGCTTGCCGGTCTCGTCCATGACGGCGACCTTGCAGCCGGTGCGGTAGCCCGGGTCGAGCGCGAGTACGCGGGCGCCACGGACGGGGCGTGCCGAGAGCAGGCCCTCGAGATTCTTGGCGAAGACGTTGATAGCCTCGGTCTGGGCGCGAACGGTGAGTTTGGCGCGGGCTTCGCGCTCCAGCGAGGGGGCCATGAGGCGCTTGTAACCGTCGGCGATGGCGGCATCGAAGATGGGCGCGAAGACGCCCTGACGGCGGGGCCAACGGCTGCCGAGGCGTGCCGTGGCGGCAGCACCGTCGACGTTCACGCGCACGCGGAGCTTGCCCTCGCGCTCACCGCGGTCGATAGCCAGCACGCGGTGGTTGGGTATACGGCGCAGCGGCTCATCATAGCTGTAGTACGGCTCGTAGGGGGTCTTCTCGGTGGGGTCGGTGGCCTCGACGACGATATCGGCGGTGTTTTGCGTAAAAGCGCGCAGGTCGGCGACGTTCTCGGGGTCCTCGGCCACCGTCTCGGCCACGATGTCCGCCGCGCCGGCGAGCGCCTTCTCGGGCGTGTCGAAGCCGGCTTCCTCGTTGACGTAGGCCGCGGCGGCGTCGAGTGCGCTGCCCTTGGCCGAGGCCTGCATGATGATCATGTTGGCAAGCGGCTCCAGGCCTGCCTCGCGGGCCTTCTGCGCGCGGGTCATGCGCTTTTTGCGGTAGGGCTTGTAGAGGTCCTCGACACGCTGGAGCTGCGTGGCCTCGCGAATCTGCTGCTCGAGCTCGGGCGTGAGCTTGCCCTGGGCGTCGATGAGCAGAATGACGTCCTCTTTGCGCTGTTCAAGATTGCGCAGGTAGGACAGGCGCTCGTCGAGTGCGCGCAGGGCGACGTCGTCCATGCCGCCCGTTGCTTCCTTGCGGTAGCGCGAGATAAAGGGGATGGTGTTGCCCTCGTCGATGAGCTTGACGGCTGCCTCGATGTTGGCGGCCTTAAGGTTGAGCTCGTGGGCGAGCTGGGCGATAAGATCCATGGGACTCCTTGCGTTTAAGGTGCGTTTGCAGCACAGGGCTACCAAGGATACCACCCGCCACTCCACCCAAGTAGTCATTTTGGGACGGGGCTCTTTTAGCCACTTTTGCCGCCCCGTCCCAGAAAAATCGCCGGCAAGGTACCAAAAAGCCCCGCGGGCAGGAGGTTGCTCGCGGGGCAAAGAAGAGGGGCTTGTTGGTGGCGGACCGAAGGGTTCGGCATGGGGGTTTCTGCCGCGGTCGCTCTTAAGGCATTACAGCTCGACGAGCTGGCCGGTCTCGGCGGCCTCCTTGATAGCGTTAAGCAGCGTGAGCGTCTTGACGTTATCGGCGGGGGTCACGACGGGCTCGACCTCGCGGCGGACGACCTTCACAAAGTGCTTGAGCTGCATCTTGTGCGGCAGCGCCGGGTCCACGGCCGGGATCTCCATCTGCAGCGGCTTGTGCCAGTTAGAGGCGCCGTCGTAGGAGAACTGGTGCAGGCGGGGCAGCGACAGGGCGCCCTTAGTGCCGCCGATAAAGTAGGCGTCGGCGTCGAAGGGGCGGTACTGCGGATCCTCGCGAGCGGTTGCCTCCCAGTTCCAGGGGCTGGCGGTGGCGTCGGAGATGGTCATGCTTGCGAGCGCGCCATCGGCAAAACGGACGTTGACCACGGCGGAGTCCTCGGTCTCAAAACCGCGGGCGGCGCTGGACTGCATACCCTGGACGGCAACGGGCTCGCCCAGCAGGTAGCGGAGCAGGTCGACGTCGTGAACCAGGTTGACCAGGATCGGGCCGGCACCCTTCTTACGGCGCCACTCGACGTCGAAGTACTCGTCATTCTTATAGATCATGTAGTGGAAGCTCGACACGGTGAGCTTGCCCAGCTCGCCGGACTCGATGATCTCCTTGGCCTTGTTGACGAAGGGGTTGTGGCGACGGTGCTGACCTACGAGCACGGGCACGCCGGCGGTCTCGGCCTCGGCGGCGAAGGCCTGGGCATCCTCGAGATCGTTGGAGATCGGCTTTTCGACCAGCGGCACGATGTTGCGCTTCACGGCCTCGCGGGCAACGCCCAGGTGCAGGTCGTTGGGGGTGGCGATAATGACGGCCTCGGGCTTGACCTCGTCCATCATCTGAGCGGGATCGGTGTAAAACGGCACGCCGGCGGCCTCGGCCGTGGCGCGGGCGCCCTCAAAGGCGTCGGCGATGGCGACGAGCTCGGCCTCGGGCTCCTCGGTGACAAAGCGGATGTGGTTGCGGCCCATGGCGCCGGCGCCGATAACGGCAATGCGGACGGGGTTGAGCTCAGACATTTCGACTCCTTAATACTGGTGACCGGTGGAATGCGACAAAGGGGCCGTCCCTTTGTCGCATCGGTAAAACTAGGCAGACTTCTTCTTGCTGTCGGAGACCATCATGTAGACGGTGAGCACGACGGCGATGGCGGCGATCACAATGGCGCCGTAGAAGGACTGCTGGTAGGCGGCGCTGCCGGCCTCGGCGTGATACAGCACGGCGGTGATGGGCTGGCTGATCCAGGTGGAAGCGGCATAGCCCAAAAACATGATGCCGTAGTTGACACCGATGTTGCTGGTGCCAAAGGCGCCACCGGTGAGCGGCGGGTAGATGACGAGCAGGGCGCCAAAGCTAAAGCCGAGCAGGGCGAGCGCAACAAAGAACATGGCCTGCGTAAAGCTCATCGACATGATGACGAGTGCGACGATGGTGACGACAAGGCTGATGAGCAGCGACTTATAGGCGCCGAGCTTGTCGATGATCTGGCCAAAGGACAGACGGCCAACCAGGTTGGCGCAGGTGTTGACGGAGACCACCACACCGCCGAGGGCGACGGCCGCGGCGCTCGTGGGGTCGGCGAAGAGCTGAACGGCGGCGATGGAGGCAACCTTGCCCACGAGCAGGGTGCCCGCGGTGGCGGCAAAGGCGAAGGTGACGATGAGGACCCAGAAGCGCGGGGTCTTGACCATCTCGCCCGGGGTGAGGTCGCCGAAGGTGCCGGCATGTGCGCCACCCTTGGGGGCCTCGAAGCCCTCGGGCAGCCAGCCGGCCTCGGGGGCCTTCAGGAATAGGGCGGAGGCGGCGATCATCACAAAGAAGATGACGCCGAGCGCCTTAAGGGCGCCAAAGATGCCCAGGCTCGGGATGAGCAGCGAGGCGAGCACCGGGGACAGCACGGCGGGACCGGCGGTCGAAGCGGCCAGGGTGATGCCGGAGGCGAGACCCTTCTTGTCGATGAACCACTTTTGACCGGTGGTGAGCGCGGGGTTGTAGCCCAGGCCGTTGCCGATGGCGGCGACGAGCGAGAACCACAGGTAGAACTGCCACGGCTCGGTGACGGTGCCGGACATGAACCAGCCCATGCCGTAGCACACGGCGGCGGCGATAACGACGTTGCGCGGGCCGATCTTATCGGAGATGCGGCCGGCGAAGATGCCCGTCACGGCCATGATGGTCTGGAAGACGGGAAAAGCCCAGGTAAGGGCGCTCGACCACTCGGGGTAGACGGCGAGCAGATTCTTGCTCACGACGGAATACAGCGCGATGGAGCTGATAAAGAACATGGTGACGCACGCGGCGGAAAGCACGACGGCGCGACCCTTGTTGGAGTTGCTGGAAGCCATTTGACTCTTTCTAATCGATACGGGGGAGGAGCGGGCGTGTCCGCGGGGCCTCCCTGTCAGGTTGGTTTACTGGTCGGTCGGCTTGGCGACGCCGGACTCATCGGACCAGAGCTCGACACCCTTGTTCTTAAGGTAGTTGTCGGCATAGGCGCGACGGCCGCCGGGCTTGGCGGTGAGGTCGCCCATCATATTGGAGAAGCCGCCATCGACCTTGATGGCGTCGCCGGTGGTAAAGTCCGAGCGCTTGGACGCCAGGAACATGACGGCGTTGGCGATATCGCTGACCTCGCCGATGCGACGCGTGGCGATCAGACGGCTGCGGCTCTTTTCGACCTCGGGATCGGCGTAGAAGTTGGCTGACATCGGGGTCTTAACGAAGCAAGGCTCGACGCAGTTGGAGCGCACGCCGTAGGGGCCCCACTCGGCAGCCAGCATCTTGGACATCATGTTGACGCCCGCCTTGGTGGAGCTGTACACGCCCGAGAACGTCTCGGGGGAGTGGCTGGCGACGGTCGAGATGTGCACCAGGCGGCCCTGGCCGGCCTTGATCATCTCGCGACCAAAGCGCTGCGAGGTGATGAAGTAGCCGGTGAGGTTGACGTTGATGACCTCATTCCAGTCGGAGAGCGGCAGGTCCTCCATGGCGGCGAAGCGCAGGATACCGGCGGTGTTGACGAGGACGTCGACGCGACCGAAGTCGGCGATGGTGGCGTCGACGGCGGCCTGAACCTCGGCCTCGTCGGTGGCGTTCATCTTGTAACCCTCGGCGTGGATGCCAAACTCGGCAGCGAGGTCGGCGGCAGCAGCCTTGACCTTCTCCTCGTCCAGGTCGAGCAGGACGACGTTGGCGCCGTTGCGGGCGAACTCGCGGCAAATCTCGACGCCCATACCGCCGAGCGCGCCAGTCACGGCGCAGACATCGCCCTCGAGCTTAAGCCAATTGCTCATAGGAACTTCCCTTCTTGTGCCTCCCGGTGGGTCGCTCCCATTAACCGACCCACGTGGTTTTCGCTGGTTATCGTATGCTTTGCATTTGCGCAGGTGAATTGCATATTTGTTAGAATGGCGTTAACCGTAGGTTTATACTGTGCGATGCAGTTTTTTCTCAATTGAGCGCGTGACCTGCCAAAACGACCCCCTTCGGCAGTTCATTGCCATGCGTCTGGAAACGGGAGATTGACGTGTACGATCGACGACTCGAGGCCATATCGGCCGCCGCGGAGCTGGGAAGCTTCTCGCGCGCGGCGGCAAAATTGCGCGTGTCGACTCCGGCGCTCGTCAAGCAGGTGTCGGGCTTCGAGGCCGAGTTTGGTATCACGTTGTTCGAGCGCTCGCATTCGGGTGTTAAGGTGACGCCGGCGGGCGCTCTGCTGGTGGACGACGCGCGCTCGATCATGCGGCAGTCCGAGGACGCGCTGCGCCGCGCCCGACGCGCGGCGGGCGATGGCGGTGCCGTGCGTCTGGGTGTGTCGATGATGTGCCCGGGGCGCCAAACGCTTTCGATGTGGACGGGCATCCACGATCTGGAGCCGTCGCTGCGATTTGAGATTGTGCCGGTAAGCGACCTCTACGACGAGCGCGAGACAGTCATGCGCAGCTTGGGCCGCGAGGTCGATGTGGTGCAGTCGAGTTTTTCGACCCCGCGCTGGGGTGACGCCTGCCAAAAGCTCCGCATTGTCAACGTGCCGTTTTATATCGACCTGCCGCGCACGAGCCCGCTGGCGCGCAAGAATCGCATTACGGTCGCCGACTTGGAGGGTATGCGTCTGCGCGTGCTCCGCCACGGCAACGACGCTATGGACAGCCTGCGTATCGATCTTTTGGCAGACGGCGGCGTGGACGTGATCGATGTGGATAGCTTCGACTTTGCGCTCTTTAACGAGGCGGAGGAAAAGGGCGACGCGGTGCTCACCTGCGGGGCGTGGTCGGGGGTGCACCCGGCCTTTGTGGGCGTGCCGTTCCTATGCGGTCGCGAGGTGCCGGTCTTTCTGCACTACCCGCTCGAGCCCACCCTCCAAGTCCAAAAATTCGTCAACGCCATGGCCCAACTCCTCAACTAGCTCATTTGAGACGGGCTTTTTTAGCTGTCCTCTGCTACAAGATTACCGCTCCTCGCGTTGCAGCCCGGCTGCCTCAGCTGCCTTTACGCGGTTCTTATCGACGTACATGTTCTTGTCGGCCTGGGAAAAGAGCTCGCGCATCGTAGGCGGTTCATCAAAATCACTGGAAAGCGCATAGCCCACCGCATAGCTGATAGGCATGTCGGGGTGAGCCTCGGAATACTCGTTCACGTTCGCACGAACCCGAGCGAGACAGGACTCCACGGCAGCCCGATCGGCATCCCACAGCACCGCGATAAACTCATCGCCGCCGTCGCGGCCCACAAAGCACGTCTCGGACGCCATACTTCCCAGTTGCCGGGCAAAAGAACGGATGTATTCGTCGCCCTTCTCGTGGCCGAAGCTGTTATTGACCGTATGCAGATTGTTAAGGTCGAAGACGCACACCGCAACGGGCGCCTCCGCGGAGACAGGCTGCTCCTGCCCCAAGACCTCCTCGCACTTGTTCTTGTTGGGCAGTCCTGTGGCTTCGTCGAGATAGACTTTGTTCTGCAGTTCGCGATTGAGCGCGGCAGTTCGCACCGCGCGAACAAGTTAGACCGCAAAGGTCGCCACCAAGCCCATGATGTCGATGATCACCAGGCCCTCGAGATAGTTGAGCGCCGACGCCTTCTCCTGAGAGTAGTCCTCTGCGAGTCGCGTAGCATCGTCGCAAATGCCAAAGAACTCCTCGCTCATGGAGATGATGTCGGTGTTCTCATAGCCGACTTCGCGCACGCGGATGATCTCGACGCAAAGCTCATCAAAATAATTTGCAAGCTCGGTCATTTTTACCTGATACTCATCGTCGTCGAGACGGACGAGGTTGAGGTCGTCACTTCCGTAACGCAAACCGTTGATGTATGAATCCACGGCTTTGAGCAGGTCATCTTGAGGCTGGCCCGCATCCTCGAGCTTAACGATTCGCTGCGTGGTACCGCGCACCAGACCGGCGTAGTTGACCACACGCGCCGTGCCCTGGATATCGGAGACGAGCAGCATAACATTGATGAAGAAGAAGATGAGAACTGCCGTGAGCACCATCATGAGCAGGCGCACCGCCTGGCCGGCCTTCTTGGCGACAGAAGTATTCACAAGTTCACTCCCCTAAATGACAAAAGAACAGGTAGCACGCAGTGTGCTGAAATTCATGGGTGGTTAACTCTACCATATGGGCCAGCAGCCTCAAACTGCAGCAGACGCTCGTCCAAATTGGCGTGACGCTTGCCTTGTTGTTCTTGACCTGGCCGCGCTATCGGACATGCTTCTGGTCTTGGATCACCATGGGAAAGCTCATCCCGTTTTGTGCGTCTAGAGTGGGATGCGGCTTCCCAAAGGTGCCGTTAGGGGAAATCACATCCCGGTTTACTCCCTTGAAATGGGATGCCGTTTCCCGGAGGGGTCCAGCGGGAAACGGCATCCCATTTTGGGCCCGAAAAGTGGGATACGGTTTCCGGCCGGCATGAAAAAAGCCTCCGCAGCTCGTGTGGCTGCGGAGGCTTTATTCGTTGCGGCGCATTGTGTTTGGGTCGTTGAGATGAGTCGATTTGCCCCGAAAGAGGAGGGCATTGACCTTAGGGTCATGCCCGACGAATGAGCGGCAAATCGGCCATCTCGGCGAGCCGAACTACTCCAGCTCAAACGCTCCGGTATAGAGCTGGTAGTAATACCCGCGCTTGGCAATCAGCTCGTCGTGGTTGCCGCGCTCGATGATGCGGCCGTGGTCCAGACAGATGATCGCGTCGGAGTTGCGCACGGTGGACAGGCGGTGCGCGATGACAAACGTCGTGCGGCCTTCCATGAGCTTGTCCATGCCGGCCTGCACGATAGCCTCGGTGCGGGTGTCGATGGAGCTCGTGGCCTCGTCCAGAATCATCGCCGGCGGATCGGCGACGGCGGCGCGTGCGATCGAAATCAGCTGGCGCTGGCCCTGCGACAGCTGCGCGCCGTTGCCGGTGAGCATGGTGTCGTAGCCGTCGGGCAGGCGGGTGATAAAGTCGTCCGCGCCCGCGAGCTTAGCCGCCTTGATGCACTCCTCGTCGGTGGCATCCAGATTGCCGTAGCGGATGTTATCCATCACGGTGCCGGTGAACAGGTTCACGTCCTGCAGCACCACGCCCAGCGAGCGGCGCAGATCTGCCTTGCGGATCTTGTTGACGTTGATGCCGTCGTAGCGGATCTTGCCGTCGGCGATGTCATAGAAGCGGTTAATGAGGTTGGTGATGGTCGTCTTGCCGGCACCGGTGGCGCCGACAAACGCGACCTTCTGGCCCGGCTTGGCAAACACAGACACGCCGTGCAGCACCTCGTGGTCGGGCGTGTAGCCAAAGTCGACGTTGTCCATGACCAGGTCGCCGCGCAGCGGCACGTACTCGATCTCGCCGGTTGCGCGGTGCGGATGTTTCCACGCCCACATGCCGGTGTGGTGGTCGGCCTCCTCGAGCTGCCAGGTGTCGGGGTTCACCTGAGCGTTGACGAGCGTCACATAGCCTTCGTCGGCTTCGGGCTCCTCGTCGATGAGCTCAAAGATACGGTCGGCGCCGGCGAGGCCCATGACCACGGCGTTGATCTGCTGCGAGATCTGGCCGATCTGTCCGCAGAACTGCTTGGTCATGTTGAGGAACGGCACCACGACGGCGATGGACAGCGCCATGCCCGAGATGCTCAGGTTGGGCACGCCCAGCGCCAGGAAAATGCCGCCTGCCAGTGCGACCAGCACGTAGAGCAGGTTGCCCAGGTTCATAAGGATAGGCATGAGGATGTTGGCGTACATGTTGGCCTTCTGCGAGACCTCGAAGAGCTTTTCGTTGCGCTCGTCAAAATCGGCCTCGGCGGCAGACTCGTGGCAGAATGCCTTGACGACCTTCTGACCGTTCATGACTTCCTCGATATGGCCCTCGACAACGCCGAGCTCGGTCTGCTGCGCAATAAAGAAGCGCGCGGAGTTGGAGCCGAGCAGCTTGGTCATAAAGGTCATAAAGGCGACGCCTGCCACAATGACCAGGCACATCCAAACGCTGTAGTACAGCATGATAAAGAACACCGTGACGATGACGATGGTCGTCATGAGCAGGTTGGGCAGCGACTGGCTGATCATCTGGCGCAGCGTGTCGATGTCGTTGGTGTAGTGGCTCATGATGTCGCCGCGCTGGTGCGTGTCGAAGTAGCGAATCGGCAGGTCCTGCATGCGGTTGAACATCTTCTCGCGAAGCTTCTCGAGCGAGCCCTGCGTGACGATGGCCATGGCGCGGTTCCAGAACAGCGAGGACAGGATGCCGACGCCGTAGATGCAGGCGAGGGTGGTCACGAGCTGTGCGATCTTGGGCTGTGCAGCTTCCCAATCGCCCGACTGCCACGATTCGCTAATAATCTGCAGGGCGCTCTGAAGGAAGGTCGCGCCGATGGAGTTGATGATGGCGCAGAGCACCACGCCGACGACGACGAGGGGCAAAAGCACGGGGTAGAAGCCAAAGAGCGTCTTGATGAGGCGCGACATGGTGCCGCCCTTGCGGTTGAGCGCGCGCTCGGCGGTCGTTGCCTTACTCATGTGCCTCGCCTCCTTCCTGGGTCTGAGCTTGTGCTGCAGATGCCTCGGTGTCGGCCTCGACGGCCCCTTCGCCCTCGGCAGACATCTTGTTCTGCGAGGTAAAGGTCTCGCGGTAGATCTCGCTCGTCTTGAGCAGCTCATCGTGGTTGCCGATCTGCGCGATGCGGCCGCCCTCCATGACGATGATGCGGTCTGCATCCTGCACGGAGCTAATGCGCTGGGCGATGATGAGCTTGGTCGTGTTGGGCAGATAGCTTGCCAGCCCTGCGCGAATCTTGGCGTCGGTCTTGGTGTCGACGGCGCTCGTGGAGTCGTCCAGGATCAAGATCTTGGGGCGACGCAGCAGGGCACGCGCAATGCACAGGCGCTGCTTCTGACCGCCGGAAACATTGGAGCCGCCCTGTTCGATCCAGGTGTCATAGCCCTTGGGGAAGCCGTCGACAAACTCGTCGGCGCAGGCCAGATGCGCGGCCTCGCGGACCTCTTCGTCGGTGGCGTTCGGGTCGCCCCAACGCAGGTTCTCGGCAATCGTGCCGCTAAACAGCACGTTTTTCTGCAGCACCATGGCCACCTGGTGGCGCAGGGCGTCCAAGTCGTAGTCGCGTACATCCACGCCGCCCACGCGCACGGTACCCTCGGTGGCGTCGTACAGGCGGGCGATGAGGTTTACGAGCGTGGACTTGGCCGAGCCGGTGCCGCCGATGATGCCGATGGTCTCGCCGCTCTTAATGTGCAGGTCGATATCGTCGAGCGCCTGGCGCTTCGCATGCGCGGAATACTTAAAGCTCACGTGGTCAAAGTCGATGGAGCCGTCGACAACCTCGAGCACGGGCTCGGCGGGATCAGCGATCGTGGGTTCGGCGGCAAGCACCTCGGTAATGCGGTGTGCCGATTCGTCGGCCATGGTCACCATGACAAAGA
>URIK01000032.1 GCA_900547855.1 uncultured Collinsella sp.
CGCCCAGGCCGTTCCTGCCGCCCCCGTGGCTGCTCCCGCCCCTGACTTCTCCGCTCAGGAGCGCCAGATTTCCGCTGCTCTGATCGCTGCCCAGCAGACCGCTGAGACCATCGTCAACGATGCCAACGAGAACGCTGAGCGTATCCGCAACGAGGCTGACGCCAAGGCCCGCGAGGTTATCCGCCAGGCTCTGACCGAAAAGCAGGCCGAGCTCGAGGAGATCGATCGTCTCAAGGCTTCCCGTGAGGAGTTCAAGGCCGAGTACCTCAAGCTCATCCAGCACTTCATGGACGATGCCCAGAACTCCTTCCCGGCCGACCTCATGGCCTCCACGCCGGTCGGTTCCGCCGCTTCTCCTGCGGTGGCTGTTCCCGCCGAGCCGCTGCCCGTCGCTGACCCGGTTGTCCCCGTGGCCGATCCCTTCGCCCCGATCGACAACTTCGCTGCCGACGACCTGGACTAACATTCGGCCTACAATTTAGTGCCTAGAAAGGACCCGCAGCTTGCGGGTCCTTTTTTATGACTGTGCAGGGGCGCGCAACATAAAAAACCGAGCACTGCACATAGTGGCACAGAGCTCGGCGAACGGGTGAGCGGTAAAAGGTAGGTTTTAGGGCATGTGCCAAAAAACTACTTGAGGAGGAAGTCGGGGAGGGGAATGGTACGGGCCTCGCGATGTTCGGGATCGGCGATGTGGTCGGCAGGATAGCCGCAGACGAGCATGTGATAGGGATAGACGCCCTTGGGCAGATTGAACTGCTCCTGTGCCACCTCAGGCTTAAAATGGCATACCCAGCACGTTCCCAGGCCCTGCTCGGTGGCCTCCATCATCATCTGATCGCAGACGATCGAAGTATCGATGGCACTCGAGTTCATCTGATCATACGGGCGCACCCAAGCATCATCGGTAACGCTGCAAATAAGAAAGATAAGCGGAGCTCCAAAGATAGATCCATCACGAGCAAAGCGCGGCTGACAAGCAGCAGCCTTCTCCAACAACTCCGGAGTATCAAGCACCATCACGCGGGTCGGATGATTATTACAAGCAGAAGGAGCAATACGCCCAGCCTCAACAATGGCATCCACAACAGCTTGCTCAACAGAACGATCCTGAAATTCACGACAAGAATACCGACCCCGAGCCAGATCCAAATAAGACATACAAGCCCTCCAACAATTAAAAATCAAACAAACCCAAAGTAACCCAAACAGTACCCAAAGCAGCAATCAGCCAAACGCTCATCGAGGGCCAAAGTGTCCGAACGGATACCAAAGGTCCCTTCAGCCAAACCCCCATTGCGCTATAACTATCAGCCAAAGTTCCCAATGGTGGTACGTAAGGGAGCGGGCCCGGCCACTAATAACCTTTTGAACGACTCTGCTTGCAGCCGGAGTGAAAAAGGTTATTAGTGGCCGGGCCCGCGACCGCCGGGACACGTACCCCCAATTAACTGTTCTTCATGACAATCGAATCCACGACATCGGCCACATTTTCGCAGCAGTCGGCGCAGTACTCCAGGAAGGCGTACACGTCACGCCAAGCGATGACCTCGAGCGGGTCCTTGCCGTTAACGTGCAGGTTGCGCATGGCGTTGATGTAGAGCTCGTCGGCCTCGGACTCGATGGTGTTGATTTGGATGACGAGCTCGCGCAGGGTCTTGGACTTGCGGTAGTTGGGCAGCTCGACCATCAGGTCCTTCATAGCACGGCAGGCGTCGGTTACCTTGTGAGCGATGACGATGGCATCGGGGTGAATGCTCTGGATGTTGGTGAAGTAGACGCGCTGCACGACGCCCTCGATACGGTCAAGCACAGTGTCGAGCGAGCAGCTCATCAGGTCCAGATCCTCGCGCTCAAGCGGGGTGATAAAGGCAGTGAGCAAGGCATCCTCGAGCTCATGGTGCTTCTTGTCGGCCGCATGCTCAATCGCATGCATCTCCTCGAGCATGTCGTAGATCTGCGCGGGATCAAAGTTCTCAAAAATCTTGGTAAGCAACTCGGCGGCCTGGACGGCCATATCGGCGCAGGCGACGTAGTTGTCAAAGTAGAACGAATCGGGTTTCTTAGCCATGGGTGGGTCCTTTCGAGGCGAAGACGGGTGGGCGAAGTGTTGCGGTCCAGATGGACGTTCGGTTTGACTAGAGGAACATCATGAACAGCTTGGCCATGACAAAGCTGATGAGTCCGCAGGCGGGGAAGGTGAAGAACCAGGTGAACATCATGTCCTTAACGACGCCGAAGTTGATGGCCGAAAGGCGCTTGACGGCGCCGACGCCCATGATGGCGCAGGTCTTGATGTGGGTGGAGGACACAGGGATACCGGTAAGGGTGGCAAGCAGCAGATTCGCGGCGCCTGCGAGGTCGGCGGAGAAGCCCTGATACTTCTCGAGCTTGACCATGCTCTGGCCGACGGACTTTATGATGCGCTCGCCGCCCACGCTGGTGCCGATACCCATGGTGGCCGAGCACAGCAGCATAATCCAGATGGGGATGCCGGCATCGCCGACGCTGGTCTGGCCGTTTGCGAAGGCCACGCCTAAAAAGAGCACGCCGATGAACTTCTGTCCATCCTGCGCGCCGTGCATAAAGCTCATGGCCGCAGCGCTCGCGATCTGAGCGTATTTAAAGAAGACATTGGCACGTCGCCTGTTGGCGGCGGCGAAAAGAATCGAGACGAGTTTGCACAGGACCCAGCCCATGACAAAGCCCAGGCCGATGGAGAGCGCCAGGCCGTAGATGACCTTCATCCACTCGTGGACGTTGACGCTGCTCGCGCCGCCGAGGGCGATAGCGGCACCGGTCAGGCCGGCGATAAGGCTGTGGCTTTGCGAGGTGGGGATGCCAAAACGCGATGCTGTGGCGCCGTAGACGACGATGGAGAACAGCGCCGCGCACAGGCAGGCGAGCGCCATGGTGCTGTTTCCGCCAAAGTCGACGATATGTGAGATGGTGTTGGCGACGCTCGCGTTAAAGTGCGTCATGATGAGCACGCCGAGGAAGTTGAATGCGGCGCTCATGAGAATGGCGGCGCGGGCGGGCATGCAACGCGTAGTGACGCAGGTCGCGATGGCGTTGGGCGCGTCGGTCCATCCATTGACGAAGATGGCGCCGAGCGCGAGGATCACGGTGACGGCAAGGACTGGGTTCGACACAATTTGGCCGAGGAAGGTTGAGAACGTTACGTCCATATATGGGCTTTCTCGAAGTTTGCAGACACGTTACAAAAACATGATAAATCGTATCACCTCCTGCGGGTTTCTTTGCCGAGTTCTGATGGGAGAAGTAATTTTTTGGCACTAAAATTGAATATTAGCCCTGTTGACCGTGGGTGTTCTTTTTGCTATCACGCCATGCGGACACGCGCGTTCGCTCCGACACTCCAAAACCACAGTCTGTTCGCTTTACAATATACAAACATGCGTTCGATAATGGGGGCATGGAATATCGACAGACAGATGGCAAAACTCGGCGCGTGCACAAGCAGTATGTGGACGTCGTGGCCCGCATCCTTGCGGGCGGACAAGTCGTGCCGGTTACCGTCTGCTGGGTCGACGGTCGCTGCTTTACAATTGACGAGATTGTCTCGTCCACGGGCTTTGGCTTAACGGTTCACGGTGTTCGTACGGCAACGTATAAGGTTCGTTTTGGCGGGCATGCGACCGAGTTGTATCTGGAGGACCAGGCGTGCGGACGGCCGGACGGCTCGCAGGCCCACGTGATGCGTTGGTGGGTCTGGGCGTTTGATCGTACGCTTGAGGGCGAGCGCCGTAGGTAAGGACGCACGGCGTTCGGGTACAATGACTGGAATCTTGTCAGCTACTGCGCCGTTATTTGTGGCGCTTTTTGAAAGGACGAACCTATGAACGATATCCAGGGCTATCAGAACGGCCCCGTCGAGAGCGGCGCAAGCCGCGCCAAGGAGATGTCGCCGCGCGCGTACAATCTCGCCATGTCTGCCCTGATCTTCTTGGGCTTTTGCGCCATGGGCGCCGGTGCCTACTTTACGAGCACCATGTCGTTTGCGCGCATGATGATGAGCGGAGCCGCCTTGCCGCTGGTCTTTGGCTCGTTTATTTTGACCATCGTCGGCATGGTCATGATGTCGGCCGCCGCCAGCAAGCAGTCCGTTGGCCTGTCCCTTGCGGGCTACGTAATCTTTGCGAGCACCTTTGGCCTGACCGCGTCGTTTGGCCTTGCCAACTACGACCTGCCCACCATCAACACTGCCTTTATCGCCACGGCCGCCATCACCTTCGTCTTTGGCGCCTTGGGCGTGACGTTCCCCAAGTTTTTCCAGCGCGTATATGGCATCGGTTTTGGCATTCTGCTCGCCACTATTCTGGTTGAGATCGTGCTGATGTTCATGGGCGTCTCGCAGAGCATCACCGACCTGATCGTGATCGTGGTGTTTGCCGGCTTTATTGGCTACGACACCTATGTTGCCACGACGGTGCCGCCTACGCTGCCCAACGCCGTGCTCATGGCGTCCAATCTGTTCGTGGACATTATCAACGTGTTCCTGCGCATCCTGAACATCCTTGGCCGTCGCGACTAGTGGCGAATTGCGGCGGTGCTTGCCGTACGTGTAAATCGATGCGAATGGCGGTCCTTCGGGGCCGTCTTTTTTGTACGCGGCGGGGTATCATGGATGGGAAAAGCCGATAGCGGCAGAGACCGAGAAAGGTGACCACTTATGGCAGACGTCGACAACAGGAACCGTAACCGCAGGTCCAACCGAGCGGGTCAGCCCAATCCCAAGCGCGAGGCGCGTGCCAAGGTCGCCGAGCGTCACGTGGCAAATGCGTCCGAAGCGTGCGCCAAGGATATCGAGCGTTCGCTTGCCGGTGTTCGCGAGTTTGACGGTATGCCTGCCGGCTTTGTCGCGGCGATGAAGGCCAAGGTTCAGACTGCTGTGGCCGCCGAAGAACAGGTTGCCGAGGACGTCGAGGGCGCGGAGGCTGCCGAGACCGAGGCAGCGCCTGAGCCCGTCGAGGAAATCGCTGAAGCTGAGTCCGCGCCTGCTGAGGAGCCCGCTCCGGTTCTGCCTGAGGTCACCGTGCTCGATGCCTCCGCCACGCAGGCCATCCTGGACAACGGTCGTGGCTATGCGCAGTTCTGCGACATGGCCGTGCTCGCCTTTGCCTCGTTCACCAACCCGGGCGGTGGCTATATTCAGGGTTATCTGGGCCAGGAGGCCACGCTGTGCGCCGATTCGTATCTGTACAACGTTCTCGATAAGCAGCGCAAATGGTACGGCGAGAACCGTCGCCGCAACATCAACTGCGAGCTTTACCGCAATCGTGCGCTGGTGGTGCCCGCCGTGCGCTTCGACCGCAACCACGTGCACGCATACGCCGATGTGATCGTTGCCGCTGCACCCAACGCCAAGCGTGCTCGTCAGGAGTACCGCGTGAGCGACGATGCCTTGCTTGACGCTCTGCGCGACCGCATTCGCTTTGTGCTTGCCATCTGCGACGAGCTAGGTCGCGAGAAGCTCGTACTGGGTGCTTGGGGCTGCGACAACAACGGCTTTGACGCAGAGGCCGTGGCCGAGCTCTTCCGCAAGGAGCTCGCGTCGGGCGACTTTAAGGTCAAGCAAGTCTTCTTTGCCGTGCCTTCTACGCGTTGGGATGAGGATTTTGCCAAGTTCGAGCACGTGCTGGCAAACTTCCCCGAGCGCAACGAGGAGTCCTATGCCCAGGTTGCCGCTCGCGCTGCGGCAGCTCACGCCGCCGAGCAGGCCCAGGCTGCTACCGAGGATGATGAGGACGAGGACGATTGGCGCAAGTACCTGTAATCGGTACGTGCTGACAGATAGGTCGAGCCGACGGGAGAGGCTGCTTCCGTCGGTTTTTTACTGAGCGAGGGGCTTACGATGAAAAACGTTCTATGCTTTGGCGACAGCAACACCTATGGTTACGATCCGGCGGGCATGCGCGACGGCACCGCGGTGCGCTATGCGCAGGATGTGCGCTGGTGCGGCGTGGCCCAACGTGACTTAGGCGAGGGCTGGCATGTAATTGAAGAAGGCCTCAACGGCCGCACGACGGTACGCGACGACATGTGCCATCTGGACACCAATCTTAACGGCATCCGCGCACTTCCGATGCTGCTCGAGGCCCATAAGCCGCTGGACGCCATTGTGATCATGCTGGGCACCAACGACTGTAAGACGGTCTTTAACGTGACAGCTTCCGATATCGCCCGTGGCGCCATGGCGCTGATTCGCGCCGTCCGCGCGTTTCCGTGGACCGACGCTGCGCCTTGTCCGCGCATTCTGCTGATGGCGCCTATCAAGATTAAGCCGCAGATCGCCGACGTATATATGACCGATTTTGACGAGCATTCCGTAGAAGCCTCGGAACATTTTGGTGAGTACTACGCGCATGTGGCTGAGCAGTTTGGCTGCGACTTTTTGAATGCCGCTGATTTTGCCGAGCCGGGCGATATCGACTATCTGCATATGATGCCCGAAAGCCATGAGAGCCTGGGTCACGCCGTGGCAGCCAAGCTCCAAGAGATGCTCGGTGAGTAGCGCGACCCCAAACCACCGCAAAGGTGTCTGTCCCCTTTGCGGTGGTTTGGGCTGCGAATCTTAATACTGCCACATGTGATTGACGGGGCCGGAACCTTTGCCCATGTCAAAGCCGGCGGCGAGGGCGCCCGTTAGGTAGGCCTTGCCGGCGTTGACGGCGTCGGCAAGATCCATGCCCTGAGCCAGCGCGCAGGCGATGGCGGACGAGAGCGTGCATCCGGTGCCGTGCGTGTTGTCGGTCTCGATGCGCTTGTGGCGGAACCACGTGGTGAGTGGATCTCCCAGATGGTTGCCCTCGTCATCGAGTGGCGCGGGTTCGGCCAGTACATCGTTGGCCTCGTTGACAAGATGCCCACCCTTAACGAGGGATGCGCAACCAAAGCGGCGGGTGAGGAGCATGGCAGCATTTTGCTGTGTGCGCTCGGAGTCGACCTCGTAGTCGAGCAGGGCCATGGCCTCGGGAATATTGGGCGTGATAACCGTCGCCAGCGGGAACAGGCGGCGGGTGAGCGCCTCGGCGGCATCTTCGGCAATCAGCCGTGCGCCCGAGGTGGCGACCATGACGGGGTCGACTACCACGTTTGTCGCGTTCCAGGCGCTCAGGCGGTCGGCGATAACATCGATAATCTCGGCAGAGGAAACCATGCCAATCTTGACGGCGTTGGGGCGGATATCGTCAAAAACGGCATCGATCTGCGCCGCGACAATATCCGGGGAGATGTTCTGCACGGCGGTGACGCCCAGGGTGTTCTGTGCGGTGATGGCGGTGATGGCCGTCTCGGCATACAGGCGGTGCGCCGTGATGGTCTTGATGTCAGCCTGAATGCCGGCGCCACCGCTGGAATCGGATCCTGCGATGGATAGAACGGCAGGTACCTTACTGCGATCCATGTTCGCTCCCTTGTTCGGTCGGAATCAAATGGGTCTATAAGCCAGCATTATAAAGATGCCCGGGCTGACTCTATGTCGAACCCGGGCGGGCGATGCAATCTTTACGCAAATGCAAGCAAATGTTCACACGTCAACAATTGACAGGCACCAGCTCGCCGACAGAAGCGGCCGCGGCGACAGGCTAGTCCTCCATGCCGAGGTCGATCGTGGTGCCCTCGAAGATCTTGTTGACGGTGCGGACGGCGCACATCTTGCCACACATGGTGCAAGTGCCCTCGGTGGCGGCGGGGGACTCCTCGTAGCGCTTCTTGCCCGTAACCGGGTCGAGCGCGCACTCCCACATGGCGTCCCAGTCAAGCTTGCGGCGTGCCTGGCCCATCTTGTCGTCCATGTCGCGGGCGTGGGGCACCTTTTTGGCGATGTCGGCGGCGTGTGCGGCGATCTTGGTGGCCATGAGGCCGTCGAGCACATCCTGGGCGTTGGGCAGGCATAGGTGCTCTGCCGGTGTCACGTAGCACAGGAAGTCGGCACCGGAGCTGGCGGAGATGGCGCCGCCGATGGCAGCGGTGATGTGGTCGTAACCCACGCCGATATCGGTCACCAGCGGCCCGAGCACATAGAACGGAGCATTGTGGCACAGGCGCTTCTGCAGTTTCATGTTGGCGGCGATCTCGTCGAGCGCCATGTGACCCGGGCCCTCGACCATGACCTGGACGCCGGCGGCCCAAGCGCGCTTGCACAGCTTGCCCAGCTCGATCATCTCAGCGGTCTCGGTGGCGTCGTTGGAGTCGTAGAGGCAGCCCGGGCGGCAGGAGTCGCCGAGCGAAATCGTCACGTCGTACTCGTGGCAAATCTCGAGCAACTCGTCGTAGAACTCATAGAATGGGTTCTCGTTACCGGTGACTTCCATCCAGCCAAACAGCAGTGAGCCGCCACGGCTCACGATGTTCATCAGGCGGCCGGTCTCCTTAAAGGTCTTGGTGACCGACTTGTTGATGCCGCAGTGGATGGTCATAAAGTCCACGCCGTCCTCGGCATGCGCGCGCACGACTTCGAACAGGTCGTCCTTGGTAAGCTTGACCAGCGGCTTTTCCATGTAGCCGATGGCGTCGTACATGGGGACGGTGCCTACCATGAGCGGCGTCTCGTCGATGAGCTGCTGGCGGAACTGGCGCGTCTTGCCCGAGTTGGAGAGGTCCATGATGGCGTCGGCGCCAAAGTCCTCAGCGATCTTGACCTTCTTCCATTCCTCGGCGGCATCGGCCTTGTCGCCCGAGATACCCAGGTTCACGTTGACCTTGGTGGACAAGCCCTCACCGACGCCAAAGGCGCGCATGCCTTTTTTGATGTGCACGATGTTGGCGGGAATGGCGATACGGCCGTCGGCCACGCGCTCGCGGATGTACTCGGGGTCGCGATGCTCGTGCTCGGCGACTTCCTTCATCTGCGGCGTGATCTGCCCGGCACGGGCGAAGTCGATTTGCGTGACGAGCTTGGGCTCGGTCTGTGTGCTCATTGGCACGGCTCCCTTCGTTGGCATTACCCATATCAGGTTTGCGGGTCAGGGCGGGCGCGCCCAGTCTCAGCCTGCCGTCTTGTCCTGCAAGCTCCCCGTTTATGTAATGGGCTCAAGTATAGCTCGAATGGGTACGATTGGCCTAACGAGCGTGCCTGTGGGGAGGCGTACATGGAAGACAAGCATCTATATCGAGAGACGCAATGGGATGTATCGGCCGAGGAAAGCCGTGCGCACCATGGGTTGGTCGCGATTGGTTTTGCGGTGCTTGCCGTGCTGGTGATTGCCTTTTGTATCTGGACGTTTGGTGGTCGCGGCGGCGCTGCATGGGAGTTCGAGGCTGATGACAGCCTACCGATTATGACGGTGAGGAGTACTGGCGGTAATGCCAATACGCTCGCCGTTCCGGGCGATTATTGGTACCCGCGCGATGAGTTTGTGCAGTTGCAACTGAGTGGTGGGTCCATTCCAGGTGAAGAAATCGAATGCGTGACGTTTGACGCGGCGCTCAAAACGCTCACGGTGAAGCTCAAAGATCAAGGAGATGCGCCCACGACCATGGATATCGCCCTGACGGAATGGCGTCTGGAACCTCCGTCGGGCGTTGCGGTATCCGACGTAGGGCACGTTAAGATTACCTACCAAGATGGCTCGACAAACGAAGTTGCCAAAGCCGACGGCTTGGCGGAATAGACGCCGTGCCTAGGCAGCACATTCAAAAGCAGCGGTGGTCCTACAAGGCCTGTTCGTTCAGGAAGACCAAAGTGTTCTTATTTGAAAGCTCGGGAAAGTGACGATAACCAACGTCAAACGCGGTGAGCCCGCTTACATCCTCGAGCTTGTTTTCTGCCATCCAGCGCGCCATGGAACCACGTGCCTTTTTGCTGGCGGTCGAGCGCTGGATGGGCTTGTCGTTGCGGATGCCTTCGCCAAAGAGGCACGTGACGACCGTGGCGTCGCCCGCGAGATGGGGCAGAACGGCTTTGGCGTACTCTACGCTGGCGAGGTTGACGATCGTGGTGTTTGAGCCTGCCGGGGCGATAGCCCGCGCGAGCTTGTCACTCCAAAACGCATAGAGGTCTCGGGCATCGTCAACGGCGAGCTTCGCGCCCATTTCCAGCCGATATGGTTCGACGGCATGAAAGGGGCGAACGCACCCGTAGAGGCCGGAGAGGATCCACAGGTGGCTTTGCAGCCATGCGAGCTGCGCGGAATCCATCACCTCGGGCGCCATGCTCTGGTATTGAATGCCGTGGTAGGACATGACGGCAGGGGAGAGGTGACAGGCGAGTGCGGGATTGTCGAGATCGCCGTTTTTCAGGATGGGCCCGAACTCATGCAGGGTGTTGAGGCAAGGCCCCAGCAGTTTGTCACTCACGTTCCATAGCGCCTGCAGGCTGTCGCTGCCTTCATTTCGTTCGATATCTAGCAGTGTGCGGTGGAGGCGAGCCGTCTCGTGCGCAAAAGGTGGAATGCCCAGGACTTCAAAAGCATCTTGGGCCGCGCGCATCTGCTTGGCGGGCGAAATGATGACCTGCAGCATGGAATCTTCCTCCCGCTAAAAAGTTGCGGTGGAATACGGTCTGTTTTGGCCGTTTATGGGCCAGTTTAGTCCGTATTTCACCGCAACTGATGAAGGGTTGGTTAGGCTCGCTCGATGAAGGCCTTGTAGCCGCGATAGGCCTCGTAGATATCGGCCTTGTTGGCGACCTCCCACAGGGCGTGCATGGACAGGACGGCAACGCCGGAGTCGATGACGTTCATGCCGTACTTGGCCATGATGTAGGCGATGGTGCCGCCGCCACCAGCGTTGACGCGGCCGAGCTCGCAGGTCTGGAAGTCCACGCCCGCCTCGTCCATGATGTCGCGGATGAGGGCCACATACTCGGCGTCGGCGTCGTTGGAGCCACCCTTGCCGCGGCTGCCCGTGTACTTGTTAAAGCACAGGCCGCGACCCATAAAGGCGGCGTTTTTGGTCTCGAACTTGCCGGCATAGCCCGGGTCGAAGCCGGCGGACACGTCGGAGGAGAGCATGCGGCTGCGGGCGAGTGCGCGGCGCAGGGCCAGCGGGCTATCCTCGCCGGCGAGCGTCATGATCTCGGCGACGGTGTTCTCGAAGAAGCGGCTTGTCATGCCGGTGGCGCCTACGGAGCCAATTTCCTCCTTGTCGACGATGAGCGTGATGCTCGTGCGCTCGACATTGGCCACATTAATCTGGGCGAGCATGGACGGGTAGGCACAGACGCGGTCGTCATGGCCATAGCCCAGAATCATGGAGCGGTCGAGGCCCATGTCGCGGGCGGGGCCGGCGGGCACGACCTCGATCTCGGCGGAGAGGAAGTCCTCCTCCTCGACGCCGTACTGCTCTTTGAGGATGTCCAAGAACATCTGCTTGACGGGCTCCTTGGAAGCGTCCTTGTCGTCCTCATCGAACTTGACGGGACGGCCGCCCACGATCACGTCGAGAATCTCGGCGTCGACGGCGTCCTTGGCGGGCTTGGCCATCTGCTCGCTCGAGAGATGGATCAGTAGGTCGGAGATGGTAAAGACCGGGTCGTCGGCCTTGTCGCCGATATTGATGTCGACGGTGGTGCCGTCCTTTTTGCAGATGACGCCCACGAGTGCGAGCGGGGAGGCCACCCAGTGGTAGCTCTTGACGCCGCCGTAGTAGTGCGTGTCGAGATAAGCCATGTCGCCGGCCTCGAAGGCGGGGTTCTGCTTAAGGTCCAGGCGCGGCGAGTCCACGTGCGCGCCCAGGATGTTAAAGCCCTGCTCGAGCGGGTCGGTGCCCAGGTTGACGAGCATAAGGTCCTTGCCGTGGTTAGCGGCATACACCTTGTCGCCTGCCTTGAGCTCGCGGCCTTCGGCGATTACGGTCTCCAGGTCGACGTATCCCGCCTCCTCGGCCATCTTGATGCCGGCCTTGACGCACAGGCGCTCGGTTTTGTTCTCACTCAAAAACTGCTTATAGCCGCGGCAAAGCTCCTCGAGCTCTTCGATTTGCTGTGGCGTGTACTTTTTCCATGCGCAGGGACGCTCCATGACGCAGGCTCCTTTCGGATCGATCGTGCTGGTTGATGTACCGTGAGCCATCGTATCACGCGCGGGCTCACGGTGGCGGGGGAGCTTGATGTGAGGTGGCCGCGGGGCGGGGAGCGTGTAAACTGGAGTGAGCAAACCGTGCCCAGCCTAAAGCGAGGTATTCAATATGTCTGACAAGCGCCGCACCTTTGCCGTTATCGACGGCAACTCGCTCATGCATCGCGCCTTCCACGCCGTGCCGCCGACTATGAACGCGCCGGACGGTCGCCCCACCAACGCGATCTTCGGCTTCCTGAACATGTTTCTTAAGATGATCGATGCCTTTAACCCCGACGGCGTGGTCGTGGCGTTTGATAAGGGCAAGCCGCGCGTGCGCATGGAGATGCTGCCGCAGTATAAGGCGCAGCGCCCGCCCATGGACCCCGATCTGCATGCGCAGTTCCCTATGATCAAGGAGCTGCTCGGTGCGCTCAACGTGCCGATTCTGCAGTCTGAGGGCTGGGAAGGCGACGATATCCTGGGAACCATGGCGCGCCTGGGTGAGGAGGCCGGCTGCGACATGCTGCTGGTGACCGGTGATCGCGACATGTATCAACTCGTGACCGAGCACGTCAACGTGGTCTCGACCCGCAAGGGCCTGTCTGACGTGGCGATCATGACGCCCGAGAGCGTGGACGATCTGTATCACGGCATCACGCCGGCGCTCGTGCCCGACTTTTATGGTCTGAAGGGCGACACGTCCGATAACATCCCCGGCGTGCCGGGCATCGGCCCCAAAAAGGCGAGCGCGCTCATTGCGCAGTACGGTAGCCTGGACGAGGTCATCGCGCATGCCGACGAGGTCAAGGGCAAGATGGGCGAAAACCTGCGCGCACACATCGACGATGCCCTGCTGAGCCGCAAGGTCGCGACCATCCGCACCGATGCGCCCGTTGAACTCGATTTTGAGGCGACGTCCTTCCCGGCGTATTCTGCCGATGAGGTTTCCGCGGCACTGGGTACGCTCGGCATCACCGCCATGCAGAACCGTTTCTTGGCGCTGATCGGTGACGAGGGTGGCGCTGCTGCCGCTGCTAGAACGTTTGAGATGCCCACGATTGAGCGCACCGTTGCCGGCGATGCCGAGGCGCTTGCTGCCGTGGCGTCCGAGGTTTTGCGTGCGATCGAGGCGGGCGAGTGGGTCGCCGCCGTGGTGGACGACGATAAGGAAGAGGGCGCGCTCTTTGGACTGACGCGCACGCTGTGGTTGGCGACGTCCAAGGGCCTGTTCGCGCTCGAGGAGGGCGACGGCGCCTCCACTGCCGTAGTCGATGGCTTCAACTTCGCTCACGGTGTGATCGCCGGCGTGCTTGCGCGCCTGTTTATGGAGGGCCGCGTGGCGAGCCCGGATACGAAGGCGCTGCTGCACGAGCTTTCGCCCATCGATTCTTCTGAGCCCGAGCTCATGGATCCGCTCGCTGCCGATTCCACGCGTATCTTCGATACCGTGGTCGCTGCCTATCTGCTGGATTCCGATCGCTCCGAGTTCGATGAGGCATATCTTGCCGATACGTATCTGCAGATGGCGTTGCCTGCGGCGCGCGGCGCAGAGGGTGCTGGTGAGGACGCTCCAGCGCCTGCCGCCCGTACTGCGGCTCTGACGCTGGCGCTCGTGACGCCGTTGCGCGAGTGCATGGCCCGTGAGAATGCCGCCAACGTGTTCGATGGCATCGAGATGCCGCTCGTGCCGGTGCTTGCCAAGATGGAGCGCGCGGGAATGCTCGTGGATCCCGACCGCCTGCGTAATCTGTCCGAGGGCCTGGCGACCCAGATCACCGAGGTCGAGCGCAGCATTCGCGACCTGGCGGGTGACGAGACCTTTAATATTGGCAGTCCCATGCAGCTGTCGCATGTGCTCTTTGATGTGATGGGGCTTCCGACCAAGGGCCTCAAGAAGACTAAGCGCGGCTACTATTCGACCAACGCCAAGGTGTTGAGCGACCTTGCCCGCGACCACGAAATCGTGCGTCTGATCTTGGATTGGCGTGAAAAGTCCAAAATCAAGTCCACCTATCTGGATACGCTGGGCCCGCTGCGCCGTGGTGACGGTCGCGTGCACACCACGTACAACCAGACCATCACGGCAACGGGGCGTCTGTCCTCGAGCGACCCGAACCTCCAGAACATCCCGACGCGCTCGGAGCTGGGTCGTACCGTCAAGACGGCGTTTTCGGCAGGCGAGGGAAGCGTCTTTTTGGCGGTGGACTACTCGCAGATAGAGCTGCGTCTGCTGGCACATCTCTCGGGTGACGAGCACTTGGTGCGCGCCTTTAACGAGGGCGAGGACTTCCATGCCGAGACGGCGGCGCGCGTATTTGGTGTGCCGGTGTCCGAGGTAACGCCCGACCTGCGCAGTCGCGCCAAGGCCGTGAACTTTGGCATCGTGTACGGCCAGCAGGCCTATGGTCTGTCACAGTCGCTGCATATCTCGATGGCCGAGGCGCGCGACATGATCGACCGCTACTACGAGGCCTACCCGGGCGTGCGTACATTCCTCGACAACGTGGTGGCGCGCGCCAAGCAGACGGGCTACGCCGAGACCATGTACGGCCGCCGTCGTCATATTCCGGAGCTCAAGGCCAAAAACCTGCAACTCCGCGGTTTTGGCGAGCGCACGGCCATGAACCATCCCATGCAGGGCACCGCAGCAGACATCATCAAGATCGCCATGGCCCGCGTAAGTCGTCGCCTGGAAGAAGAAGGCTTTGCCGCCCACATGATCCTGCAAGTGCACGACGAACTGGACTTTGAGTGCCCCATCGACGAAGTCGAGCGCCTAACCACCATGGTCCGCGACGTCATGGAGCACGTAGTGGACCTCCGCGTTCCCCTAATCGCCGAAGCCAGCACCGGCATAACCTGGGCCGCTGTCTCTTATACACATCTCCGAGCCCACGAGACGCTCATGAA
>URIK01000033.1 GCA_900547855.1 uncultured Collinsella sp.
CCACTCCCAGCTCTCGGGTATCTCGAACGGGATCTCGTCCTCGATGCAGACGGGCTCGGACTCGCGGCCCCTGGCGTCCACCCTCTTCTCATAGCGGCGGCCATCGGAACCGGCGAAGATGATCGACTCACCGCCCTTCGGGGCCTTCATCTCCCCCTCGGCCACGAGCTGCCGGCGCTGCCCGCGGATGCGCTCCAGCAGAACGCCGGCGGGCTCGTCTGCGGGGTCCTGCGGCACGAGCCCTCCCTGAACCGCCAGCTGCAGCACCGACTTGCGCAGGCGGCCGGGCAGCGCGGCGTCGAGCTCCTCGCGGGCGTCCTCGAGCTCACCGTACTCCTCGACCAGGGGCATGAGCTCGTTCACCCGCTCGACGATGCGGCGCTGCTCGGCGAGAGGCGGAATCGGAAGAAATAGCTCTTTTAGCACTGCTGCTTTGATTCCTTTTGCGGTCGTCCCCGTGGCATGATCCTTAACTTGAATTTGGAACAGTGGAGATAGAATTATTTGGCAGAACAGGGCATTGTCTGGACCAACTGTGCCGTAATTCTGAAGGGTAATGACACGCTGTCCACAGCTGCAACGTTTCATTTCGCATATCGCGCAATACCCCATCGGGGCTTCGGTTGTAAACAGCAAATCGCCACGGTGGGTCTCTCCGCGAGACAAGCGTGTTGCATATTCGTCTTCTGAAATATACTCCTCGCGTGTGTAATCAATATAGCCTTGGCGAATGTTGCTCGCAGTCATTAGTCGAACACCTGAAGGTGATTTGTGAGGTGTTTTACCCCTGTAATCAATGAAGTTATATACGGTTTCCAGCCTTGCCCAAGCCCACCCCTCGGGCAGCTCCTCAAACGGCACTTCGTTCGCGATGCACTTATCGCTAGTCACGCGACCCTTGGCATCCACCTTCTTCTCATAGGGGGAGCCATCGGAACCGATATAGATAATGCTCTCCCCGCCCTTCGGGAATTTAGCCTTACCCTCAGCAATAAGCTTATGCTTCTCTTCACGAATGCGCTCAAGCAGGACGCTTGCAGGCTCATCACTCGGGTCTTGTGGAACAAGCTTTCCCTCAATCGCCATTTGCAGGATTGAGTTCTTCAGGTCTTTTGCCTTCATCTACGCCTCAATCCCAAGAATCTCGCAAATACGAGCAAGCTTCTGGTCAATCTCGGCATCGAGCTTAGCGCGCTCTTCTTTGTAGTTCCCGATCAGTTCGTCAGGCGGTAAGATCTCCTCTTCCTCGTGAGGATAGCCGCACACGTCAAAGTTAAAACCGCCGTCTCGCAACTCGTCAACCGTATAGTACTTGGCCTTGGGATTGCCGTCTTCCTCGATATCCCGACGGTTCTCCCACCATTCCTTTACAGGTGCAAAATGTTCGATCCTAATGGGCTTGGTCTTAGAGAAGTGTTTATACCCCTCGGGCAAGTCCATGCGATAGAACCAAACGCCCTCAGAGGCCCCCGTATTATCGAAGAACAGAACGTTAGTAGTGATGCTCGTGTACGGAGCGAAAACACTCTGTGGAAGGCGCAAGACAGTATGCAAGTTCATGTCCTCAAGCAGGCGACGCTTGATCTCCGTCTTTGCACTATCCTGGCCAAAGAGAAAACCATCCGGAATGATAACAGCAGCGCGGCCGCCTCGCTTAAGACGATAAAGAATGAGTCCAAGGAATAGATCTGCGGTCTCGGAGCTACGGAGTGCAACAGGGAAGTTGTTTTGCACCGATGCACTCTCGGACCCGCCATAGGGCGGGTTCATAAGTACGACGTCAAACTGGCCGTCAGGCTTGTGCTTCCACTCGCGAACATCCTTCTCGAGAGAGTTATCGTGAAAGACTTCAGGATTATCGATATCGTGCAACAGCATGTTGGTCACGCACAGCAGGTAAGGGAGCTGCTTCTTCTCGATGCCGTAGACCGATCTTGCATAGAGTTCACGATCGGCTGGAGTCTGAACCTGGGAGTCGAGAATCTTGAGGGCGCTCGTCAAAAAGCCGCCCGTGCCACACGCGAAGTCAGCCACAGTCTCGCCGAGCTTGGGCGCAAGTGCCTGGGCCATAAAGTCAGTCACCGCTCGGGGCGTGTAAAACTCGCCGGCATTACCCGCGGACTGTAAGTCTTTCAGGATGGTCTCGTAAATTTCACCGAAGGCGTGGCGCTCTTTGTACTCGGTAAAATCAACCGACTCGTCAATCTCGTTGATGACTTGACGAAGTAGAATCCCATCCTTCATGTAGTTGTTGGCGTCAGTAAAAGCAGCCTTGACGACGACGTGTCGCAAAGGCGCATCAGGTGCAAGCTCAAGACTCTCAAGAGTCTTGAATAGATCATTGTTTACAAAGTCGAGAAGCTCATCGCCAGTAAGCGCCTTGCCGTCTTTCGCATCGTGCGCCCAGCTATACCAGCGCAGGCGCTCGGGGATGATGGACTGATAGGAGTCATCGTGAAACTCCCACTCCTGCTCCTTGGCATCGTAAATCTTGAGGAAGAAAAGCCAAGTCATCTGCTCAATGCGCTGCGCATCGCCATTGATGCCGGCGTCTTTGCGCATGATGTTCTGCAGGGTCTTTACGAGAGATCCCAGTGCCATTTGCTATCGTTACCTTTCTCTATGCGATGTAGAGCTCGTCCTCGAGCATCTGCGCTGCCTGAATGTACTGTTGTTTGCCGCCGAATGCGGCGACGATCTTCATTGGGCTGCCAAACCGACGGAATTCCTCGAGGTCGAGGACGTGGGTGTCGTCCAAGTCTACGAGGTTCGACGTCGCATATTTATCGAGAAGTGCTTCAAGGACCTCGCGCGCGACGCCGGCATACTCATAAAGCACGCCCTTCTTCTTGACGCTATTGGCTCTCTCGCTGCGCGTAAGAGGTCTCTGGTCGTAAGCAATATGGCAAATGAGGTCAAAGTCGCTCATTTGCTCCTGTCCAGTCTCGAGCCGCAGCTCATCCAGGAATACGCCACGTGCGCGCAGCTCATCGATAATCGCTTGCTTTTTATGTTCAGAGTTCCACGCCGCTAGGAAGTGGTCAAGAGTGTCGTATTCGCCAAGGATGTTTTTTCGCGTATAGTCCTTAAGGCTCTCAGTTACAAGAAGGCCATCGGAGGAGTAATACTGCACCATCTCCGACACTACATAGACGTCGGCCCCATGAACGTGATATTTCACATGGGAGGACGGATCGTCCGGCGGTAATACGGGTGGGTCTACGATCGGAGGCGGAGGCGGGACGGGGCTGCCGCCATTGCCGCCGGGACCCGGGTCCGCAATGGGGTCACCCGGATTAGGCTCAAACACAACAACAGGCTCACCATCGAACTCGGGATCTGCGAACAAACGCGATGCGTCACGAAAATCGAGGATAGTGAAATAGAGTTTGTCGTAGTCCTCACAGATACGGGTTCCGCGGCCGATAATCTGCTTGAACTCCGTCATTCCGTGCTCACCGAACTTGTTGTCGAGCACGACTACCTTACACGTCTTGCAATTAACGCCAGTGGTGAGAAGCTTCGAAGTCGTAACGATAGTCGGGTATTTCTCGTCGGGGTCGATGAAGTTATCTAGCTGAGCCTTACCTTCCCTGTCGTCACCCGTAATCTTCATGATGTAGGTGGGGTGATCTCTAACGATATCGGCGTTCTCGTTTACAAGGGCGCGTCGCATGTTTTCGGCATGCTCGATGTCAACGCAAAAGACAATAGTCTTGGAGTATCGGTCTGTCTCCTTGAGAAATTGAGTTATTCGCTTGGCAACTTCCTCGTAGCGCTCCTTGATGACAATCTCGCTGTCGAAGTCTTGCTTCTCGAAAACACGTTTGGGCAGAGCTTCGCCGCGATCATCTACGGTGCCTTCCTCAGTACGATATCCGTAAACGTCAACGTTCAGCTTAGGGCGAATAACCTTATACGGAGCAAGAAAGCCATCCTCGATTCCCTGTTTAAGGGAGTAGGTGTAAACAGGCTCGCCGAAGTAGGTAATGTTTGAAACCTCTTCAGTCTCCTTTGGCGTGGCCGTCATTCCGATTTGAATTGCGCAATTGAAATACTCGAGCACCTTACGCCATGCGGAGTCCGCCGCGGCGCTTCCGCGATGGCACTCATCGACGATAATCAAATCGAAGAATTCCGAGTCGAACTCGCGGAATATTTCCTCACCGTTTTCACCAACAAGCTGTTGGTAGAGCGAGAAATAGACCTCGTAAGCAGAATCGAGTTTTCGACCTACAACTTTGGTTGTAACCCTCTTGAGAGGCTTGAAATCGCCGTCTATGGTCTGATCGACGAGAATATTGCGGTCCGCCAGATAGAGAACCTTACGAACCTCGGTAGTCTGTCGCAAGCGATGAACGATTTGAAAAGCCGTAAAAGTCTTTCCCGTTCCCGTTGCCATAACGAGCAAGATGCGATTCTTGCCTCGCGCAATAGCTTCAAGCGTACGATTGATGGCGATGCACTGATAGTAGCGAGGGTGATTGCCACCGTGCTCCTGGTAATACGGAGCGGTCACAATCTCCTGGCTATACGGATGCTCAAGCCCCTTAGCTTTTGAGTATCGTGTCCAGAGTTCCGCCGGAGTGGGGAACTCGTCCATGGCAAAAGCGCACTCTTTCCCGGTAAGAAAATCGTGTTCAACAAAACCCTTTCCGTTTGAGCTGTACGCAAACGGAATATCGAGCAGCTGGGCATATCCCATCCCCTGTTGGAGACCGGCATCAACGGTGTGCTCCGTATCCTTGGCTTCGACAATTGCGATAGGGATACCGGGAGTGCACATAAGAAGGTAGTCCGCCTTCTTCTTGTCTTTACGGGTGACCATGCTTCCGCGCACGACGATCTCGCCACTGGTAAAGAAATACTCAGTGAAGACTTGGGTATTACGATCCCACGACTTCATAATCGCAGGATCGATGAGCTTAAGCCGTGTATCAGACTCGTTCATACGTCTCGGAACCCCTCATCGCGCAAAGCGACAGCTGCTGATGTTGAATTGATTAATTTTATCATCACCATGCAATCTAGCAGCTGCTTTATACGAAATGAGACGAAGTAAAGTCAGCCCCGTGAGAAAGCTCCAAAGAAAGCAACATGAGCCCCGGTGACTTGAGTCAGAGGTCATTCCCGGAGTCTTGCCTACCTCCCCTCCGCCTTCAGTTTCAGCAGCAGGTCACCCAGAAGGGCGCTGTGGGCGTGGCCCGTCGACTCGTCAAACTCGATGCCAAACCACGTTGCCGCGTCACTCAAAGACACGCACCCGTGGCTGCCCACGTCCATGATCGAGGTGTAAAACGCCTGCAGGTCGGCCCAGTCCGTAGGAAATGCGGCAAGATCGATGTGCTTTGTCTGGCACTCGGTCAAAAGCTGTCGACGATCTGCTCCGCTCCAGCAAACCACCTGAGCGGAGTAGCGACCGATCCAATCGCTGAGCCTTTTGATCACCACATAGAGCGGATCGGCCATCGCGGTATCCACGGCCGATATCCCTGTGAGCTCGCGGACGGGGAACGCAACGCCTTCGGTAAATTCCGTCTGCACAAACTGCGAGAACTCGCCCATAACGTTGCCGTGGTAATCGAGCTTGACGGCGCCGACCTCGATAATCTCATGGCGCAGTCCACGGCGCTGGCGCTGCTTTGGCACCGGCGCAAACTCAAAGTCCAGCACGATCTGTCGCGCAAAGTTTGTCGTATCGATAGCCGAGATACCCGGCGTCTTTTCAGCTGACACGGTTAGGGCCTTTCTCCGTCAACTGCCGCTTGCTACATAGGCGGCCACATTGCCGTAAGGATAGGCGCCCGTGCGGACATGAAAGCGGGGCGCAATACCATGCGTCAAGCACACGCCATGCAGACGGCCCCAAGAGAGTCGCCCACTCTATTCAAATGCATGAAAAAGATTGAGGCCCGGTGACTTGAATCAGAGGTCATCCCGGGCCCATCAGAGCTCGTAGAGCTCTTGGTTGCTTTGGTCTCGCTCTTCACAGCGCTTATCGAACTTTCCGAGGCACTCAAGCAGCATTCGAAGCATAACAAGTCGCTGCCATTAAGGCACTGACCTCTTGACCAAGCAACGGCGCTGCCCAGCTCTTCACCACTTGGGCTGCCGTTAACTTTATTCTATCCGCGAGTATCTGGTTTACCAAATGGATTTTCGGTAAAGGAAGCACGGCACACCCGCAAAACCACTACGCCCCAAGTGCCGCCATGGGGATCACCGCCACGCCGGCGTCGCGTGTGTAGGCAATGCTCCCCTTTCCAACCACGACCGCCAAAAACGTCGGCGCAGCATTCTAAGACGCGCTTTCCACTTGAAGCCATGTCGATTCTGGGACACAGTTTCCGCTTGAAGCCCATCCGGAAAGCACGTCCCATTCCGAGGCTTGAATCCGGGACGCAATTTCCACTTGAGCTCCTGACGGGAAAGCACGTCCCACTCTGAAGCTCAATTCCGGGATACAGCTTCCGCCAGAGACCTCAACCGGAAACGGTATCCCACTCTGGAGCCAGAATCCGGGACGCAGCTTCCGCATGCGACCTCGTTGGGAAAGCTCATCCCGTTCTGAGCGCTCATTCCGGGATGCAATTTCCGTTTGAGGCCCGATCTGGAAACGACATCCCACTCTGGGGCTGAAATCTGGGACACGCTTTCCGCCGGCATTCCGCTGGCAGCTAGCACGACAACAGAGGGGCCCCGTTCCAGCCATTCGAGGACAGGCTTTACCCCCGAGCAGCGTTATCCCGCTCACACATCTCGGCAAACGAGATCAGCTTGACGTCTCCCCTACTCTCCGCGGCATCCCGACATCCCTGCGTAAAGCCGCTTTTTGAGAATAGTGCATAGCTTTTTCGTTGCCGTCTAAAGAGCTCGCTGCGGTGCACGAGCTTTTGCAGCACGTCTTCGCCCACCGGTTCATTGCGCCATTTGCACTCCGCAAACAGCGCAGTGCCCTCGCCATCGTCAACAATCAAGTCGATTTCTTCCTGCGTATGCGTGCGATTATCCGTCCCCCACCAGCGCCCGACGCTCGCCGGAACCACATCGAGCCGGCCCGCGCGCGCGAGTTCGTAAACATATTGCCTGCATATAAGCTCAAAGACCGTACCCATGTAATCCGATACGTGCGGCTCAATACGCTTATACGCCATCTCGGCCATATCGTTTTGAATCAGCCCGATGTTCTGCGGAACAAACTTGTACCAGAACCTAAACATCTGGTCGCTCAGCAGATACACGGCTCGCTTATTGCTCGTCTCGTTTAGGGGCAGCTCGCGCTCGACAATCCCAAGCGACGCCAGCTTATCCACATAGCTCTTTACGTTGCTCGCAGGGATTTCCGTAGAGCTCGCAATCTCCGAGATCTTCGAGCGCCCCTGAGCAATTGCTTGCACGATCGCATCATATTGCTCGGGATTGCGGCACTCTTGCAATAGCAGGTTACTCGGCTCCTCAAAGAGATAGCCCGTAGGAGTAAGAAAAAGACGTTTGATGTTGTCCTTGAGCGATACGGCAGGATCGACTTTCTCGATATATGCAGGAATGCCGCCCGTCATGCCATAGCAAACTGCAGCGTCTTCGCGACCCATGATCTGCCACAGGCCGAGGGTCGTCATAAAATCGAGCGGCATGATCTTAAACTGGGCCGTACGCCTACCGTATAGCGGACTCTCGTAGCCCAACACCTGCTCTTCCATAAACGAAAGCGACGACCCGCACAGGATAAGCATAAGCTTGGTCTCTTTGTACAAGTGATCGATCTTGTCTTGCAGCAACGAACTGATCTCGGGATTCGATTGGGCGAGATAAGGATACTCGTCGATCACGACAATCAAACGTTCCGTGCGAGCCATGGTAGCCAATGCATCGAACGCTTCGTCAAAACTACGAAACGACACGCCTGCAGCACCAACCGAGCCTGCAAGTATCGCCTGGCTAAAGCCGTGCAGGTTTGCCTCCGCATTGGTACGACGAGCTTGAAAGTAAATAGCCTTCTTGCCTTGGATGAATTCTGTGATGAGACGCGTTTTGCCCACGCGACGGCGGCCGTAAATCACAGGCATCTCAAAGGAGCCCGTGCCATACAGTCGATTGAGCTCGGACATTTCCGCCGTTCTTCCGATAAACATAGGGCCATCCTTCCTTTGCGTTATAGCTAGCTATATTATACCTTCCTATAATATAGCTAGCTATAACGCAATTCGACAAGCGGCGCACGAAAAAGGGCGATACACCGCCGCACGTGGACCGTTCCGGAAAATGTATCCCGTTCTGGAACCAAAAACTGGGCCGTAGTTTCCGCCAAGCATCCCATCCGGAAAGCGTGTCCCGTTCTGAGTGGCAATTCCGGGACACAGTTTCCGCATGCGGCCCGTTGGGAAAGTTCATCCCGCTCTGAAGGCTCATTCCGGGATGCGATTTCCGTTTGAGGGCCGATCCGGAAACGGCATCCCGCTCTGAGACCGAAATCTGGGACACAGTTTCCGCTTGAGGGCTGTTCCGGAAAGCGCGTCCCGTTCCGAGCGGCAATTCCGGGTCACGGTTTCCTCAGGTACAAGACGACGATCCGCCGCCCTTATCACATGCCTTCAAATATGCGATCCAGAAACACAAAACAGCAGATAGAATGCTCTTTTTCAAAAAGTACACGTCCCGAAACTTACCAAGACTTCATATCCAGTTACCGTTCACGGTCGCCGATTACCGCCCACCGATTCAAACAAGAAATATGTTGCCAAAAGCAGGTCATCTACCTGCATGGTTAGATTTTGGTCAGCTTTTGGTCAGCTGAGCGGCAAGTTCCAGCTGATACGTTTTTGCTACCCAAAAGGAGGCGGTAGCTCATGACCCATTGCAATGACCAGCTCATCGACCAACTGCTCACTCAAGCCGAACAAGAGGGGCGCTGCCTGATTCCCCCGAGCACGGCGATCCGAAAAGCGCTCCTTCGGCGCACCGGCGGCACGGTTGTCTCGCCCATGCCGGGGTTGTTTGCGCGAAAAACGCGCTGGGATGAACTCAACCGAGCGCAACGCCATTGCGAAATCCTCCGCGCCCTTGCGATCATCCACCCCGATTGGACGTTCTGCTCGTTTTCGGCCGCCTGTCTGCTGGGGCTCGAGGTCTCGTGGCGACACCTGAATGTCGTGCATGTCTGCAGTACCACCAAGCCGTCGGCTCGTCCGGGCGCACATATTCAGCGGCACCAGATTGAGCCGGCCGGAGCAAAACGCAGAGCCGGCATATCGGTAACGCCGCCCATCCAAACGGTTACAGATTGCCTGTTGCAGACCGGTTTTGCCGACGGTATGCCCATTGCCGATTCGGCGATCTCAAAGCTCGTCCTTGTGCGGGAACAGCTGATGGAGGCCGTCGAGCAACGAGCAACTGCCCGCAATGGTCGCGCGATTCGTACGGCTCTCACAACGCTTCGATATGCCGACGCCCGCGCCGAGAGCGGCGGGGAATCGGTCGCCCGAGCCGTCATGATCGAGACGGGCTTTGCGCCCGATTGGCTTCAATACGAGCTGACGGACCCCTTCAATTCGGCCAAGCCCATACGAACGGACTTTGCCTGGGAGCGCCAGGCGCGGGAACTCACGCTGGGCGAGCTCGACGGGCTCATCAAATATACCGACCAGACCATGCTGGCCGGACGCACCACCGCCGAGGCGCTCGTTGCCGAACGACAGCGCGAGGCGCACCTATCGCTCTACGGTCACCCTCTGCTGCGCTTTACCATCAGCGAGGTCCGCTCGGCAGGAGTGCTCGCCAAAAAGCTACAGACGGCAGGCATCCGGCAGACCGCGCTGCCGACATGGCTCAACGAGGTGGACCTGTAGGAGCTGTTGAGCTTATGCCCGCCTGCCCATCAAACTGGGGCACACTTTCCAGTTGGCGGCACCGCGGAAACCATATCTCAGATTGAGTGCTCAGAATGGGATGCGCCTTCCATATGGCATACCTAGCGGAAACCGTGTCCCGGAATCAAGGCCCAGAACGGGACACGCTTTCCGGCTGAAGCGCCCAGCGGAAACTGCATCCCGGAATAGACGCTCAAACTGGGACGCAATTTCCGCTGAGGTTCCATCCGGAAACTGTGTCCCACTCCGAGCGTCAATTCTGGGATGAACTTTCCGCCAGAGGGTTCAGCCGGAAACGGCATCCCACTCTGAAGCGAAATTCTGGGACGCAGTTTCCGCATGCGGAGGCGCTCCAAACAAAAGGCCCCGACTCACGATGGAGCTGGGGCCAAAGGCGCAGCATATGCAGTTGATGTTGAGCACGAACAGCTCGTCAGTAATGGCTGTCCGCGCCCTACCCTACCCGCGGTTGCGGACGCGGCTGTAGGGCGTATCCACCATGGGCAGATTTGGACGCAGCTTGCCGTCAAACGCGCGGTAGGCGTTCTGCACGGCAGGCGCCGTGGGAATCGTCGCGATCTCGCCGATGCCTTTGCCGCCGTATGCCACAGGCAGTAGCTCGTCCTTCTCCACGTAGATGGCGTGGATATCCGGAATCTCGGGCGCACGGAACAACCCGAGCGTACCGTACCTGGCCTGGGGCACGCAGTCCTTGAGCGGCCAGTCTTCGGTAAGCGCATAGCCCATACCCATGAGCACGCCGCCTTCGATCTGACCCTGGATGGAGATGGGGTTGACCACCTTGCCGGAATCGTGCGCAGCATAGACCTCGCTCACGCGGCCGTCATCGTCCAAAATGACCACATGCGTGGCAAAGCCGTAGCAGATGTGGCTCTTGGGATTGGGAACATCCGCACCCAGCTTGTCGGTCGGCTCCAGATACACGTAGCCAAACTCGCATCCCTCGAGCGCCTTGATGGCGGCCGCGGGATCCTGAGGATGCATACCCTGGCCGGCGACGAGCTCCTGCGTGTGCAGCTGATAGGCGCGACCGTCGTCGTACTCGATCTTGACGCCGTCGCCATGCGCGCTCACAGGAGCGGCGGGCGCCGGCTTGCCGGCCTCGATGTCAAGCATGGCATCGCGCAGCAGGAAGGCGGCACCGCGCACGGCCTCGCCGGTCACGACCGTCTGACGCGAGCCAGACGTGGTGCCGGAGTCGGGAGCGTTCTCGGTGGAGCACTCTCCGTTGGCAATGCAGCTCAGCGGCAGACCGCAGGCCTCGGCAACGTCCTGCAAAAAGACGGTGTTGCAGCCCTGGCCGATGTCGGACGTAGCGGCATAGACCACGGCCACGCCGTTCTCGACGCGGATCTTGCAGCGACCGGCATCGGGCAGGCCCACGCCCACGCCGGCGTTCTTCATGGCGCAGGCGATACCGGCGTGTCCGGGATGCGCATAGTAGGCATCCTTGACCTCGAGCAGCGTCTCCTTAAGTGCCGTGGAGCAGTCGGCAATCTGGCCGTTGGGCAAAACCTCGCCCGGCTCGATGGCGTTACGGTAGCGGATCTCCCACGGATCCAGGCCGACCTTTTCTGCCAGCAGGTCGATCAGACTCTCGAGTGCAAACTCGGACTGACAGACGCCAAAGCCTCGGTACGCGCCGGCGGGCGGGTTGTTGGTGTAGTAGCCAAAACCGCGGATGTCGGTGTTCTGGTACTTGTAGGGGCCGACGGCATGCGTGCAGGCGCGCTCGAGCACCGGGCCGCACAGCGACGCGTAGGCGCCGGTATCAAAGTTGATCTCGCAGTCCAGGCCGGTAAAGTTACCCTCGGCGTCACAACCCAGCGTAAAGGTACCGTCCATGGCATGGCGCTTGGGATGGAACGCAAGCGACTCAGCGCGCGTGAGCTTGCACTTCACGGGACGCTGGAACTTATATGCGGCGAGCGCGGCCAGGTGTTGGATGGACACGTCCTCCTTGCCGCCAAAGCCACCTCCCACGAGCATGGTCTCGACGACCACGCGCTCGGGCTCGTTGTCCCAGCCAAACATGTGGGCGCACTCTTTGCGCGTGTCGTAGGCACCCTGGTCGGTCGACTGCACCTTGACGCCGTTCTTGTACGGAAATGCCACGGCGCACTCGGGCTCCAAGAAGGCATGCTCGGTAAAGGGCGTGGTAAAGCGCTGCGTCACGGTGAACGCGCTCTCTGCCAGCGCCTTGGCGGCGTCGCCGCGCGTCACGTGACGGCTCTGGCACACGTTGTCCTTGAGCTCCACCGTGTTGCCACAGGCAAAGAAGCTGTCGTGCAGGCGCGGGGCGTCGGCAGCCTTGGCCTCGGCGATATTGCGCACGGGCTCCAGCGGCTCGTAATCAATCTTTACGAGCTTCTTGGCCTTCTCGAGCGTCGCCTCGTCCTCGGCAACCACCAGCGCGATGGCGTCACCCACGCAGCGGGTGATATCGCCCGCCGCGATCATGACGTCCCAGTCCTGGATAAGGTGGCCGACCTGGTTGACCGGCACGTCCTCGGCGCGCAGGATGCCCACCACACCGGGCAGGGCCTCGGCCTTGGAGGTGTCGATGGAGAGCACGCGGGCGCGCGGATACTTGGAGCGCACGGCGCTGGCGTAGGTCAGACCCGGCTGGTCGAGCTCGTCGATGTCGTCGGGATACTTGCCCTCGCCGAGCACCTTCTTGCGCACGTCGATACGGAAGGCGCGCTTGCCCACGCCGTAGTCATCGCCGCGCTCCAGGTCCTCGTCGATCTGCTTTTCGCCACGAAGCACCGCAGCGGCCAGCGAGATGCCCTCGATAATCTTTTTGTAGCCGGTGCAGCGGCAGACGTTGCCGCGAATGGCGTACTTGATCTGCTCCTCGGTGGGCTCGGGGTCCTCGGCAATGAGCGCTGCACCCGCCATGACCATGCCGGGGATACAAAAACCGCACTGCACGGCGCCCACAGCGCCAAAGGCGTACACAAAGGCCTCGCGCACGTCCTGGGGCAGGCCCTCGACGGTCACGATGTTGCGGCCGGCAGCAAGAGCGGTGGTCAGTACGCACGCCTTGACGGCCGCACCGTCCACATGGATGGTGCAGGTACCGCAGGCGCCCTCGGAGCAGCCATCCTTGGCGGAATGGATATGCAGGTCGTCGCGCAGATAGCGCAGCAACGGTTTGTTTTGGGTCGTCGTGCGCTCGACGCCGTTAACGGTAAAAGTGAATTCCTGTGCCATGGTGATTCCCCTCTACACGCCGGCGGCGATGCCGGTGCGATCGTGGATGGCGCCATGCGGGCAGACGACGGCGCACATGCCGCACGACAGGCAGTCCACGCCGTCGATATGGGCGCAGTTGTCCTCGATGCGGATAGCGCCGGCAGGGCACTTTTTAGCGCACATGCCGCAACCGATGCAGCTCGTGTCGCAAATCTTGCGCGCAATGGCGCCCTTATCGGTGTTGTTGCAGCGCACCAGAATGTTCTGGTAGCCGGGAACGAAGGCAATCACGCGCTGCGGGCACGCCATGCCGCACAGACCACAGCCCGTGCACTTTGAGCGATCCACGCGGGCGATGCCATCGACCAGCGCAATGGCACCGTGGGGGCAGGCCGTGACACAGGCGCCACAGCCAATGCAGCCTTCGCTGCAGCGGGCGTCGCCGCCTGCGGAGGCGCAACCGCTTCCGCAGGCAACGTAGGCCACGTTATGTTGAATGGATTTGGCCATAAGAGACTCGCCTATTTCTTAAGAAGATACGAATAGTTGTCGCGCACAGCCCTGATGGTCAGGCGGACAGCCTCGGGAAGGCCGGTGTTGACGGCATCGACCGAGACGGTGCGGACCGTGCCGGCGACGCGGACCTTAAAGTGATCCTCGTCCACGGCCAGGAAGCCCTCGTTCTCGGAGTTCTCCATGTCCTGCTCGCTCCAGAACAGGGTGAGCTTGTCCTTGTAGGGACGACCCTCCTGATAGGGGCAGAACACGGCGCAGTTGCCGCACTCGTTGCACATGCCGTCGACATGGACGACCTGATGCTTGGCCAGGCCCGGCACCTTGATGGCAACGTTGGCGCGGTTGGGGCACACGTCGCAGCAGACCTCGCACACCGAGCCGCAGCCCAAGCAGCGGGTCTTGGTGCAGTTGCGCTTGTCACGGCAGAGCGTACCCTTGCGCTCGTAGCAGGTGTCCTCGCGACCGGCCTGCTCGTTGCCGTCGGCGTACTTGTTAAAGTCCACACCGGCAATGGCACGGGCAACCTCGGCGGCGTCGGCGATAGCCTCGACCACGGTGGCCGGACCGCGACGGCAATCGCCTGCAGCCCAGACGCCCTCGACGCCGGTGGAGGTGGCGGCAAGGCGACCGCGACGGTCGTGTTCGACGCCCGCGGCATCGTACAGGCTGGCATCGATGCCCTCGCCCACGGCGCAGATCACCGTGGTGGCGGAAAGCTCGACGGTCTCGCCCGTGGCGACGGGGCTGCGACGGCCGCTTGCATCCGGCTCGCCAAGCTCCATAACGTCGCAGGTCAGCACGGCGCCGTTAAGCGCCTTGGGGGCCAGCAGCTCGCAGAACTCAACACCGTCGGCAAGAGCAAGATCAAGCTCTTCCTCGTCAGCGGGCATCTGCTTCTTGGTGCGGCGGTAGACCAGGCGCACGTTCTTCACGCCGGCCAGGCGCTTGGCCACGCGGGCGGCATCCATGGCGGTGTTGCCGGCGCCGATGACCACGACGTCCTCGCCCAGCTCGAGCTTCTCGCCCTTCTTGGCGGCCTCGAGGAATTCCAGCACGTCAAGCTCGGCACCCTCGCCCAGGCCCGCAGAGCCGGGCATCCAGGCACCGGTGGCCACGACCTGTCTCTTATACACATCTCCGAGCCCACGAGACGCTCATGAATCTCG
>URIK01000034.1 GCA_900547855.1 uncultured Collinsella sp.
ACCGGGCACGGCGCCCATAAAGAGCGGAGCCGGAACGCACAGCACGCGCGCCCCGCGCTCGTGGGCTAAACGAGCCTGGTCCTCGATGCGACCGCAAATGCCCTCAATATCACCCAGGCGCATATCGATCTGTGCAAGTGCGAGCTTCATGGCTCAGCCCTTTCCGTCGTAAACCATCGTTGTCGTAGTAAAAGCGCCGGCCGCATGATGCAGTCGGCGCTCGCATGTGCATATGCTAGCTATGATACCCCGAGCGGGGGCGCGCTCCTAGAACGTCGCGGACCACAGCCCGTGCAGGTTACAATAGGCATAGACGGTACCGGTCTTGGAGCCGCCGGCAAAAAACGTCGCGGGCTTCATGCCGGGCTCAAGGTAATGGACCTCCAGACGGCCCTCGGCCTCAAGGGCAATCCACTCAATATAGTGCTCGGGCAGGCTGGGATGCTCGACCGAGCCCACGCGTGCGCGGATCACGTGACCGTCGCGCTCGCTCTCAACGACCGGCACGTGCTTTTCGAGCGCCGCGTCCTCGGTGTTCGCGGTCAGCTCCGTGCAGCCGGCAGGGGTCGCAACGTCGTCGCCAAGGGCGGCGATAAGCTTACCATCGGGGTCCTTAAAGAATTTCGCCATGATGTTCTCCTTTGCTGATGTGCCAATGTTCTCGATGATTCTTATGCCCAAAGGCAGGCGAACCATCCACGGCATGGCAAATGAACACATAACGGGCAGGGACGATGGGGCGGCGTGCGCTAACCCGCCCTGGCGGCCTCACCCGAGCGGGTTAGCGCCCGTCGCCGCCGAGCAGCGCCAGAACATCTTCGCGGCTAAATAGCGCCGACGAGATGCCGTCGCCGCCGAGCACGCTGTTGACCAGGTCGCGCTTGGACTCCTGCATCTGCATGATGCGCTCCTCGATCGTGTCCTTGGCGATGAGCTTGTACACAGTCACGGTGTGCTGCTGGCCAATACGATGCGCACGGTCGGTCGCCTGGTCCTGTGCGGCCACGTTCCACCACGGGTCGTAGTGAATGACCACATCGGCCGCCGTCAGGTTAAGGCCCACGCCGCCCGCCTTGAGCGAGATCAGAAACACCGGCACCTCGCCCGCCTGGAACTGCGCGACCATCTTGGCGCGACTCTCCTTAGACGAAGCGCCCGTGAGCTTAAGGAAGGCGATGTCCTCCTTGGACAGGCGCTTGCCGATGATATCGAGCATACCCGTAAACTGGCTGAACAACAGGATGCGATGCCCGCCGTCGAGTGCACCGTGCACGAGTTCCATGCACGTATCGAGCTTGGCGCTCCCCGCCTTGTAATCCTCGTAGTGTAGACGCGGGTCGCAGCAAATCTGGCGCAGCTTGGTGAGCTCGGCGAGCACCTTGAGCTTGTCTTTCTTAAACTCGGATGCCTCGCGGTGCTGCACCTGCTGGGCGATGCGGTCCTGGTTTGCCAGGTACAGCTTGCGCTGCTCGCCGGTGAGCTGAGCCACGACGGTGTCCTCGATCTTTTCGGGCAGATCGGCCACCACGTCTTCCTTGACACGGCGCAGCACAAACGGCGACACGAGCGCCTGCAGGCGAGCGGCGCTGTCACCCTCGGCGTGCTCGACCGGGCTTTCGAAACGCTTGGCAAACGACTCGCGCGCGCCAAGCAGGCCCGGCATCAAAAAGTCGAAGATGCTCCAGAGCTCGGACAAGCGGTTTTCGATGGGCGTGCCCGTCAGGGCAAAGCGCACGCCGGCAGGCAGGCGCTTGGCGGCGCGCGCCACCTGGGTGAGCGGGTTTTTAATGTACTGGGCCTCATCGAGCACCACGCGGGCAAAGTCCTGCTCGACGTACTCGTCGATATCGCGCCGCATAAGGTCATACGACGTCACGACCACGTTATGCTCGGCCACGCCGGCGATCTGCACGCGACGCTGGGCCTTGGCGCCCACAATGGCGCACACATCGAGCGACGGGGCAAAGCGCTCCAGCTCGGCGGTCCAGTTGTACACAAGCGACGCTGGACACACCACAAGCGTGGGCTTCGTGTCCCCCGCTTCCACGCGCGCCAGGATATGCGCGATCATCTGCAGCGTTTTGCCCAGGCCCATATCGTCGGCCAAGATGCCGCCGAGGCCCAGGTGCTCGAGCGAGCCGAGCCACTGGTAGCCGTCGACCTGATAGCCGCGCAGTGTGGCCTTGAGAGATGCCGGCACCGTAAAATCCATCTTGCCGAGCGTATCCAAGCGCTCGACGGTGCGACGGAACGCAGCGTCGCGATCGGCTTCGAGCGCAGGCGTACGCGCAAGCATGCTGTCGACGAACAGGGTACTCGACGAGGGAAGCGACACGCCGTCGAGCAGATCGACGGCATCGACCCCCAGATCCTCGGCAAGGCCAAACGCGGCACGAGCGCCCTCGTCCAGGCGAACGATGTCGCCAGACGTAAGGCGAGCGAACGTCTGGTGGCGCTTGTACGAGTCCAGATAGATGGCAAGGTCTGCAGCCGAAAGGCCGCTCGCGCCCAGCTCGACGTCGAGCAGGTTGCTCTTGACGGTGGCGCGCACCGAGAGCTTAGGCGCAGGGCGTACCGAAATCTGGCGCAGGCGGTCGCTGAGCATGACCTCGCCCAGCTCGGACAGGGCAGACAGGCCCTCGGTCAGCAAGTGGAACAGTTTCTCGTCATCGCGTTCCTCAAATGCCAGGCCGCCCTCGTAAAAGTCGAAATACAGAGCCGCCGTGTCCATAACGCGAAACTCTGCCACCTCGTCGCGCGGCGGCACGCCCGGGCGCTGCTCTTCGAAGGGGCTGCCCGGAGCGCCCAGGCTAAAGAGATCTGCCGACCAGTCGCCGTAGGTAACCGTAACTTTGCAGGTCACGAGTCCATCGTCGACGCCGATCGCCATGGCAAAGCCCGGCTCGGGCGCCACGGTATCGAGCGCAGCGGGCGCGGTAAGGTCGGTGTAGTCGCGCAAAATGGGCAGCGCCATGCGACAGAACTCACCCACCTGGTCGGCAGCGATATGGACCGGCGTACGACAGGGCAGCAGACGCGACAAAAACGGTGCGGCATGCTGGGCGAACGCCGCATCGGCGCGGCGCGCGCGGTGCGTGTCGACCAGATAGGCAACGTCGTCCGAAGCAAAGCAGTATGCATCGGCCGGCAGGCGCAGATCGTAGCTGCCACCGGCCGCCGGCGCGATTTTGGCGGCAAGGAGCGGTGGCCGCTTAGACAGCGCCTCGTCCTCCCCTTCCGGAGGCATCTCAACCGCCACGTCATAGGTGCGATGCGTCGTCGTCCCCCGCGACCAGGCGGGCTCAAAGGAGATGGTCTGGCCACGCAGCAGGTCCAGCACATATACGATGCTATGCTCGGACAGCGGCAACTGACGCTCGGCGACAAAACCGCTGCGGGCAAAGTCGTACGATGCCGAACGCGAGCTTGTGATGTCATCGAGATAGGCGACTGTCGTCACAACAAGGTTGAGCAACTTTGTCGACACGTCTTCGAAGGCTTCGGGCGTATGGGCAAACGTGAGCTTTTTGCCGTACGAGAAGGTGCCGCCTCGGACATAGGCGTCGGCCATGCCGTCGATATCCTTGACCACGTAGGACACCGAACCGCAGCGAATGCGGAACTCGAGCGCCCAGCTAAAGCGGTCGGCGAACAGCGGATTGTAGTACGGCACCAACGAGGGCTCCAACGCCGCTTTGGGGGCGTCGGGATCAACGGCACCGGCAAGCTTGCGGCGCATGCTCGCCAGCTCATCCATGCGCGCGTCCGAAAGATCGGAGAGCGCCGCCATGAGGCTGGGACTCGTGGGGACGGGCGCCGGGAAGGGAAAGTTGGGATTGACGGCCGGCGCTTGGGGCGCGGGGCGCGCGGGCTGTTTCGGCTGCGCCGTAAACGTGCGAACCGGTGTGCGCAGCCCCTCAACAGGCTCAATGCCGCTGTCGTCCAGGTACGCCAGCGCCGTGGCGATGGTGTGCTTGCACATGCCGGGGTAGCGATAGGCAGCGGGGCAATCGCAGTCGTAATCGATCACCTCGTGCTCGTCCATATCGAGCGCCACGTGCGTCTTGTACAGGTCGCCGCGCGAGCCGCGCACCGAGCCCTCAACCGTCACGTTTTTGGAGAAGCGCGAGCCGCTGTCCTCAATCGACAACACGGCGCCGTTGAGCATGAGCGAGCGGCCCTTCATAAAGGTACCGCTCAGCGCCGCCTCTTTCCGGAGCGCCTGCACAAACGTCCCCTGTGCCATCACTTCCTCCAATCTCGCGCGGGCCAGCAAGGTCGCCCTTAGATCACCGTCACTCTGCCTTGGTTACCCACGATGGCCTTGGCCTCGGCCAGCAGCGGAATCGAGCGCGCGTTGACCTTAGCAGGTACCTCGGCACGCAGCACGCGCCCGTCCACCTGCTCGATAAAGATCTCCACACGGTCGCCGCCCGGGTTGGTGGTGAGCACCGTGGCAAGACGCGCCATGTTGCCCTGGCTAAAGCGGCTGTTGGGCACCATGACCTCAAACACCTTGGGCTTGTTGTTCTCCTCGTTGAGCTCCAGCGGCACGATCTCCTGCGCGATGATTTGGTCGCCGCGGTCCGAGCGCTCGAGCTTGCCTTTAATGCGCACAAACGCGTCAGACAGCTGCACGCCGGTCTCGGGATCGACCTCGCCGTACAGATACCCCTCGGCCTCCTTGTAGGTCTTGGGGAACACCACGACGGTGGCCTCGCCTTCCATGTCCTCAAGCTGCACGATGCCCATGGGGTCGCCGTTTTTGGTCACGCGCTTGGACACGCTCGAGACCATGCCGGCCCACCACAGCGCCTTGCCCTCGGGAATCTCCTGGTTGATGGTGCCGCCCGTGGGATTCTGCACTTCGTAGCCGGTATCGATCTGCGAGAACGAGAAGTCGCGCGCTTTGCTGAGCGCATACTCAAACGGGCGCAGCGGGTGATCCGAGACATAGATGCCCAGAACCTCCTTCTCCTGGCTCAGCTTAAGGTGGCGGTCCCATTCCTGGCCATCCGGATCGGGCACGCTCACCTCAAAGCCCGAGCCCTCAACGTCGCCGAACATATCGAAGAACGACGTCTGGCCGCTCGCGCGGTCCTTCTGGCGCTTTACCGCGGCATCGATGATGTTCTCGGGGTTGTTCTTATCCACAAAGTGCATCATCTGGCGACGCGGATACCCCGTGGAGTCGAAGGCACCTGCCTTGATCAGCGATTCGATCACGCGGCGGTTGGCCTGGCTCGAGTCCACGCGCTCGACAAAGTCGTGCAGCGTCTTAAACGGACCGCCCGCCTCGCGCTCGGCGATAATCGCTTGCGCCACGCCGGTGCCCACGCCGCGAATGCCGGCCAGACCAAAGCGCACGCCCTCCTTGGTAGCCGTGAACTCGGTACCGGACTCGTTGACATCTGGCGAAAGCACGGGGATGCCGTCGTGACGGCACGCCGAGACGTAGTGCACGATCTTGTCGGTCTTGCCCGTGTAGGACGTCAGAACGGCCGCCATGTACTCGTGCGGATAATGCGCCTTGAGCCACGCCGTCTGCATAACCAGGATGGCGTAGCCGGCGGAGTGCGACTTGTTAAAGGCGTAGGACGCGAACTCGAGAACATCGTCCCAAATCTTCTGGGCGACCTCGCGCGTGTAGTTGTTCTTGATGGCGCCGTTCATCCAATGGTCGTAGGTGGTCTCGTCCGAGCCATCCTCCCAGTGGAGCACCGTCGACGTGAGCAGCTTGATCTTCTTCTTAGCCACGGGCTTACGGATACGCGAGTCCGATTCGCCCTTGGAGAAGCCGCACATCTCGACGGAGATGAGCATAACCTGCTCCTGGTAGACCATGGTGCCGTAGGTTTCGCCCAGGATGTCGTCCAGACGGTCGTCGTAGGATACGGCCGGCTCCTTGCCGTTCATACGGTTGATGTAGGACGAGACCATGCCGGCGCCCAGCGGGCCCGGGCGGTACAGAGCGATCAATGCCACGACGTGCTTGTACTCGGTGGGCTTCATGTTCTTGATCGTGGCCGTCATGCCGGCGGACTCGACCTGGAAGACGCCGGCGGTGTGGCCGGAACCCATGAGCTTAAAGATCTCGGGATCGTCAAAGGGAATCTCTTCCTCTTTGATGTCGATACCGAAGTTCTTCTTGATGTTTGCCTTGGCCTTGGAGATAACCGTCAGCGTACGCAGGCCCAAGAAGTCCATCTTGAGCAAGCCCATGTCGGCAACGGTATGGCCCTCGTACTGGGTAATCTCGACGCCGCCCTTGGTGTCGAGCTTGGTGGGCACGTGCTCGTTGACGGGGTCGCGGCAAATCAGAACGGCGCACGCGTGCACGCCCTCGCCACGGGTGAGGCCCTCAATCGAGAGCGCCGTGTCGATGATGCGGCGGGCGTCGTCGTCCTTTTTATAGGCCTCGGCAAAGTCGGGGTTAAACAGATCCTCTTTGCCGGGTTGTTTTTCGAGTACCTGCTTGAGCTTGACCTTGGGGTCGCTCGAGACCATCTTGGACAGGCGCTGGCCCATGTAGACCGGGTAGTCCAGAACGCGCGCGGCATCGTTGATGGCCTGCTTGGCCTTGATGGTCGAGTAGGTGATAACGTGGGTGACCTTCTCGGGGCCGTAGAGCTGCCGAACGTGCTCCACAACCTCGAGGCGACGCTCATCGTCGAAGTCCATATCGATATCGGGCATCTCGGTACGCTGCGGGGACAGGAACCTCTCGAACATCAGGCCGTTCTCGAGCGGGTCGAACGCGGTGATGTTCATGGCGTAGGCGACGATAGCGCCGGCGGCCGAGCCACGGCCGGGGCCGACACCGATGCCGTTGTCCTTTGCCCATTGGACGTACTCCGCGACGATCAGGAAGTACGCGGCAAAGCCCTTGTCGCAGATTACCTTGTATTCGTATTCGAAACGGTCCTTGATGTTGACGCCGTTGATCTCGCGCGTCGCCCAATCCTCGCCGTAGTGCTGGCGCAGGCCCTTCTCGCACTCGCGACGGAACTGGCTCTCGTGCGTCTCGCCGGGGTCGAGCAGCGGGAAGCGCGGCAGGATGATGGAGTCCCAGTCCAGCTCAACGTAGCACTTGTCGGCGATCTCGAGCGTGTTGTCGCAGGCCTCGGGGCAATACGGGAACATTGCCCGCATCTCCTCCTCGGTCTTCATGTAGAACTCCGAGCCGGTCATGCGCATGCGGTTGGGGTCGTCGACCTTGGCGTTCATGCCGATGCACATGATGACGTCCTGCACCGGCGCGTCCTCGCGGCGCAGATAGTGGAAGTCGTTAGTGGCGATGACCTTGACGCCCACCTGTTTGGCGATGTCGATGAGCGTGCGATCCATCTGCTCGTCGGTCAGGCCGTTATCGGTGGTAATGCCGTGTTCCTGGATCTCGATATAAAAGTCGCCGGGGTCGAAGGTGTCGCGGAAGGTCTCGGCCCATTTGATGGCGCCTTCCATGTCGCCGCGGTCGATGTATTTGGGGATGATGCCCGCAATGCAGGCGCTCGTGCAGATCATACCCTTGGCATGGCGGCGCAGGTTGTCGAGCGTCACGCGCGGCTTGTAGTAAAAGCCCTGCACGGCGGCCTCGGAGACCGTCTGCATCAGGTTGACGTAGCCCTCCTGGTCCTTGGCCAGAAGGATCATGTGGTAGAGCTCGGGCTTATGGTCGCGGGCGAGCGTCTCGTCCGGCGTAAAGTAAACCTCGCAGCCAAAGATGGGCTTGATGACCAGAGGCGGCTTGAGCTCGTCGATGTTGCCCTTCTCGTCCCACATGGCCATGTCCTTCACATACTGGGCATGCTCGCGCGGGTTTTCCTCGGGATCGGGCTCCACCAACTCGTCGCGGCGGTCCTTTTCCAAGAAGGCCTTGTCGTGGCTCCAGGTTTTGTACTCGGGCGTGTTGTGGTTGACGGCGTCGCAGGCCAGCGCCAGGTCGGGCACGCCATACATGTAGCCGTGGTCGGTAATGGCAACAGCGGGCATGCCCAGCTCAACGGCACGGTTGACCATATCCTGGATACGGGTTGCGCCGTCGAGCATGGAAAAAACAGTGTGATTGTGCAGATGGACGAATGCCATGTGATGAGCTCCGATGCGGGTTCGTGTTCTGACTGAACGATTTTACCGCACGGCGCGGACGGCACCCGAACCTAGCCAAACCAACACGGCTCCTCTTGCAGTTGCGGTGGAATAGTTCCCGCTTGGGCCACCTGGGCCGCAATACAGGAACTATTCCACCGCAAGTTATCTGAGGGCTAGAGATTGTAGGTGACTACTTGGGGTTCGGCGGGTTCGACGAAGATGGCCGGATTCGCCTGCTCCACGCGAACGAACTTGACCGTCACCGTCTCAACGCCCGCCTTGTGCAACGCATCGGCGTAGACGCGCGCCTGCAGGGCGTGCTTCTCGAGCAGCTGGTCCGGCGTCTCATCCGGCGTGCCACCCGTCTTGTAGTCGATGACCAGTGCGCGCGACGGATCGGCCGGGTCGGTGGCCAGTGCATCGATGGCGCCCTCGGCATATGCACCGTAGCGGGCAATGTCCTTGTCCTCGCAGCCCAGCGAGAAGAACGGTACCTCGGCACGAACGCACGGCCAGGCAAGCAGCTCGGCACGGACCGCCGACTTGAGCCAGCGATCCAGAGCGACATCGAAGCGCTGGCGCTGCTCCGGCGTCAGGCGCCACAGACGCGCCAGCGCATCGGCGCGCGCAGCGGGCAACGCATCGGCACCCATCTCGATGAGCCACTGGCAGGCGGCGTGGAAAGCCGAGCCCAGCGCCATGGGATTGCCGGCGGGCTCGACAGCAGCCACGTCCGCATCCGTCATCTCGGAACCATCCGACTCCGCATCATCGCCAGCCTCGTCCATGGGCACGCGCGTCTCGGCGGCACGGTCCTCGGCCTCGGCATGCAGCGCCGCGGCAATCGACGAATAGCTGTACGAGTCACGCATCGGATACGAACAGATGCCCATGCGCACGCCCACTGCCTGGGGATACACAAGCTCAAACGAATCGGGCTTGGGGTCGGCAGGACCGGGGACGGCGGCGCGGGCATCTGCACCGGCACCCTCCGCCCCCGCATCGCCACGAACGAGCCTGCCCTCGGCATCCAGCGAAGCGTTAGCCTCAAACGCCTGCTCGCCAAAGGTAAAGTCCGCGAGCGAAATGAGCTCGTAGTCGCCCAGCTGGGAGTTGTCGAACACCAGGCGGTCGGCATCGAGCTGCGGCATGTCCAGAGCGTCGGTCGGCAGAATACGGCGCAGCACGTCGTAGGTCAGATCGGTCTCGACGTCGAAGGTCGGCGCCGTCACCTTGCTACGGCTCACGCCGGCATCCATCGCCAAGATCACCAGCTCGCGCGCACGCGTCATGGCAACATAGAGCAAGCGGGCCCGCTCCTCGAGCGAAAGCCGCAGGTCATCGTTGCGCAGGTGAGCAAATGCCTCGGCGGGAGAACCCGTCGCACAGACGTCCTCCATGAGCTCCGGCGGCAACCATAGCGATGCGCCCTTACCCTTAAACGCATGCTCAAACTGCTTTTTGACGTCGTCGCCCTTCACAAAGGTACCATCGGCGAGCTTAACGCCGTCGAAGCGTGCCGGCAATGCCACGACCTGCGCTCCGCCCTCGACGCGACCCATCTGTGCCGCACTCGAGGACTTACGCACGCCAAAGCACTCGGCGACCGCCACGACCGGATATTCCAGACCCTTGGAGGCGTGCACCGTCATGATGCGCACCGCCCCGTCGCCCTCCTCGTTGAGGGCACCCGGAGCTTCCTTGCCCGCCAAGAAGCGGTCGAAGGCCAGCGCGATGGAACGCGGCGAGTTGCCGAAATCGGCCTCCGCCTCGGCCACGGCGTCGAGCGCCTTGAGCACGTTGGCGGCAATGGCCTTGCCCTCGGGACCACGCTGTGCCAGACGCACAAACCAGCCGGAGGCGTTGACCACGTCGCGCGCGATGGCGGCGAACGAATCACGGCCCACGCGACGAAGCGCATACCGCAGCACCTCGCGGGCGCGCGTCACGAGCGGCAAGTCTTGCAAACCCGGCACGTCGAAATCACTCATGATGCCCGCGTCGATATTCCGGCGCGAGGTCTCCCCCGTCTCGCTATCGAGCTTGGTCGCCAGCGCCAGGAACTCCTGGACGCCGAGCGCAAACATCGGCGAGGCGAGCAGCGGCATAAGGCCCTGTGCCGTATCGGCCGGATTGGCGAGCGCACAAACCAGGGCGCGCACCGTCTGCACCTCGGCTGCTTGGGCAAAGACCGAGCCGCCCGCGATGACGCAGTCGAGCCCCTGGTCGCGGAAGGCCTGTGCGTAGACGTCGGCGTTGGTCATGCGGCCCAGCAGCAGCACCATGCCGCCCTGGGGCTGGCCGGCATCGGCAAGCGCGCGGAATCGCTCGGCGATCGCACGGGCCTTGGCCTGCGTGCGCTCCTGCGTACTGCCGCCGGCAACAAAGAGCGCCTGGCGACGCGAGGCGTCTGCCACCAGCGTGTCCTTGCGGCCGTCGCTCGCCTCAAGATCCAAAAAGCCCTGCATCAGGCCGCCGTCATCGCCGTCGAAGACGCGTGCCACGTAACGCAGCACCTCGTCATGGCTGCGGAAGTTGCGCACGAGTTTGACGAGTTCGCCGGCAGGGGCATCGGCCACGGCAGTCGCCTCGGGCGCGGCAGACGAGCCCACCTTGCGCTCCTGACGACGGAACACCTCGACCTCGGCGCCACGGAAGCGATAGATGGACTGCTGCGCATCGCCCACGGTGCACAGCGCGCGCTCCCCCGCACCCGTCAGGTAGCGTATCAGATCGACCTGCATCTGGTCGGTATCCTGAAACTCATCGATCATGACCATCTTAAAGCGGCCCTCGTACGCAGCACGGATGGCAGGGTAATCGCGCAGGGCCTCGTAGGCCATACGCAGCAGGTCGTTATTATCGAGGGCGGACTGGGCAGCCTTCAGCGCGCGATACTCAGCCTCCACGGAACGGGCCAGGCTCACCAGCGCATCGAGCGCCGGGCCACCGCAGGCAAGCACGATATTGATAAACGCATCGGCGGCCTCGGCCTTGAGCAGCTCGACCTGCTCCTTAGGGAATGCCTTGCTCGCGCGCGGCATGGTGCACGACATCATGAGTCGCGCTGCATCGGCCATGGTCTTGCCGCTCGCCTCGAACGCGTCAATGGCGTCGAGTGCCATCTGCGCCTTCTCGGTCGCGGCCTTGCTTGCGCCCAGCGCCGCGCGATAGGCATCGGCGAGTGCCGAGGTATCGGCCTGCCCGCGCGCCACGCACACGTCGTCCATACCGCCCGGCAACTGGCTCGACAGCTCCAGCAGGTCGCGCACCAGGCCCTTGATGGTCGCGCCAGCGCCAAAGGAACCGCCCTCGCCCGCCATGGGATACCAGGCATAGAGGGCCTTGAGCGATGCCGCGAGCTCGGGGGCGGCATCGGGCGCCGTCGCGCGGGCCAACACATGCTCAACAGCCTGGTCCATAAGCTCGTCGGTATCGGTGAGCACCGTGAACTCGGGGTCGATGCCCAGCTCCAGCGCATGCGCGCGCAGGATACGCGAGCACATGCCGTGAATGGTCGAGATCCACGCGTCGTCGACGGTCAGTGCTTCCTCGTCCATGCCCTCGTCGATAAGCGCACGGCGCACGCGGTCACGGATCTCGGCCGCGGCATCTTTGGTAAAGGTAATGGCGAGCACCTGGTCAAGATGTTCAACGAACGGACCGGATTCAGGCGAGAGCGCGTAGACGATGCGACGCGTGAGGGTAAAGGTCTTGCCCGAACCGGCGCCCGCCGAGACAAACAGCGGACGGTCGAGCGTTTTGACAATCTGCAGCTGTTGCGGCATCAAAGTCGAAAGATCCATGGTCTACACGTCCCTCCTTACAAACGTTCCTTCGTGGTTATACGAGCAGCGCGCATGCGCGGCCTGAGCCGACGTCGGGTCGACGGCGGCAACGTTGCCTGCCTCGAGCTCGCGCAGGCGCTCGGCGATGCCGGCCTCAACGCGATCGAGCAGGGCGTCGAAGTCCATGCTGCCACCCTCGCCGGGGAAACCTTTCTTAAGGCCCGGGATGCGACCGTCGCCGCGCTCTTCCTCGAGCAGCTCGGCGCTCGCGGCACCGCGCAACGCCGGTTTGCCGCCCTTGGTCGAAAAATAGAGCGCCGCACGGGTATCCAGATCCAGCGCCCGGCGCATGGCCTGCGCATAGATAAGCGTCTGGGTATGGGGCGGCAGCCACCGCGGGTCGTCGATGGGCGCCGTGCCCGATTCCTCGTCGCGCACCGTGGGGTCGGCGAGTTTAAACTCCTCAACGCCCGAACGATGCTTGTAGTCGATCACCACGGCGCGGTTCTCGGCATCCACGTCCACACGGTCGATGCGCCCGCCGAGCGGCCAGCCGGCATACTCAACGTTAAGATCGTTAAAGGCAAACTCCAGGTAGCGCGGAACAAAAGGCATCAACGCCTCGGCTTCATAGGCAAGCACGCCTTCCAGCTGCGGCAGAATCTCGGCCACCTGGCGCTCCTCTACCGGAGAGAGCGGCACGAGCGGGCCCTCGTTGCCACGCTTGGAAGCATGCTCGGCCAAGGTCTCGTCAAAGACCTCGCGCAGCAGCTCCTGAGCACGTGGCAGGTTCTCGGGCGTCACACGCTCCATGCCCTCCTGGGGCAGACGGGCGTGCAGGTGCTCCAGCACGTCGTGGACAAAGTTGCCCTTCTCCATATTGCCAAAGCCCGCGTCGATGGACTGGGGCTTCACGCGGTACGAGACGAACCAGCATAGCGGACAGGTCGAATAGGCCTCGATCTGCGAGGCAGACGTCAGGCGCGGCACCAGCGGCGCATCCTCGCCCTCGCCATCGCGACGGCGCAGGACCAGATACGGAATGGCTTCATCGCTCAGATGCTGAGGAGCTTCGCAGGTCACGCGCTCGCGCCTAAGACCTTCACCTGCCGCGGGATCAAAGTCGACGACGATATCGCCCTCGCCCACGCGCGTGGGCTTGGCGGCGCCAGCGGCCTCGGCATGTGCCCGCAGCTCGGTCCATACGGCTGCCGGGTAGCACTCGCGTGCCTGGCGATCGTGCGTCACGCGGGCGAGCGCGACCGGACCGCTCGCCGCCTGCATTGCACGGCCAAAGCGCACGCGCAGCAGGGCGGCGGGCTCCAAAGACACGCCGTCGCGGCGCAGCTCGGCCGTCAACGTGGCAAGCGGGCCCTCTTCGTGCGAAAGCGGATAGCTGTCCAGGTCGACATCAGCAAACAGCACGGCATCGTAGCCGCCGGGACGCAGGACCGACGCATCGGCAAGCGACGCGAAGCGTACTTGCGCCCGTGGCGTGCGATCGACCTCGTAGGTCGCGTAATCGTAAGCGGTACTGCGCTTGTCCACCTTGGTTCGAACGCCGTCGAGAACCGGCACGGTCGCGGCCTGCGACACGTCGAGCGCGCGAGCATCGTTCATAAGGATGTCGATGGCATGGCGCAGCAAAGCCGTCTCTGCCTGGCGACGGGCCTGGCCGTCAAGGCCGCCTAGAGCGCGATCGGGCAGCGCCTCGGCAACGGCGAGCATGGCCTTGAGCGCCGTCACGGGTTTGTCGCGCCACAGCGCCTGAAACACGTCCGAGACCACGCACGGCACATTCTTAAACCAGTTATCGTCGCTGGCGGCCTTGCGGGCACCCCTCACCTGGCCCTGCACGCTCTGCAGCAGGCTCTTGACGCCCGCAGCGGTCTTGCTGCGCGACAGGCGCATGTTCTTGTCGAAGCCGCGGGCGCTCGCGGCGTCGGCACTCGAAAGCGGACTATAAATCCAGTCGGCAAGCTCTGGAGCGGGCCACCACTCGGTCTTGGAAGCGCTGCCCTCGTCGGCGGCTTTCATACGCTCGATCAGGTTGGCGAGCGCCGTAAACTGCCTGCCCGCGACGGACTGGGAAAACGCCGTGAACTCAGTCGTCTCGGCCGCAATGTGACGCGCCGCCAGACGGGCAGCGAGTTCGCCGAACAGCTGGGGCGCCCGGGCGGAAACTACGAGCACTGTCTCTTATACACATCTGACGCTGC
>URIK01000035.1 GCA_900547855.1 uncultured Collinsella sp.
CGAGATTCATGAGCGTCTCGTGGGCTCGGAGATGTGTATAAGAGACAGACCTACGAGCTTGTGGACCAGATCGCCGTGCCGTTCTCGGGCTATGCGAGCAGTGCGCAGCGCGTCGGCGATTCGAATAGCATGCTCGTGGCATCGGGCATGGCCAAGACTTTTGCCGAGTACGATCGCTATGGACTGCCCATCGCCACCTACGAGATGGAAGCCGAGAAATACATCTACCGCGTGTACAAGTACGAGCTGTAGCGCTGCGCTTGGCTGCGTCTGTGCCCCGTGGCTGCGCGCGCTCGCGCCGGGCCCGCCTCGCGTCCCGCATCACTTCACATCGAACTCAACGCGATCGAGTTCGGGCACGTTGAGGTCGATGAGCTTGCGGGCGACGTGACGGTCGTGTGCCCCAAGCGCCTCGCTTGTCGTCACATGGGCGACAATCTCGCGCTCGACGATGCCCTCCTCGTCGCCTTCGGTGGCCGAGGTCTCGACGGCGACGGTGTAATCCTTAAAGCCTGGCAGCACCGCGGCAAGTTCGCGCGTAGTTTCGGTGACACCGTAGCCGTCCTGCACGCCGGTCTGCGCCGAGCCAATGGACCCCGCCGTCATAACGATGCAGGGGATGGCAAAGATGGCCGTTCCCACGATGATGCGGCGGCGCACTTTGCGTGACAGCTCGTCGACCTCGGTGTCTTCCTCAGCGGTCACAATACCGTCGCCGTTCAGGTCGCGCTTGAGCGGCACGCGCAGAAGAAGCAGCACGGCTTCGGCAGCCAGTGCGATAAAGACCACGTTGATGCCAAACTCGTAGAGTGCCGAGAGAAACAGCGACCCGCTTGCGATGGCGATGCCATAGCCCGCCGCGCACAGGGGCGGCATGAGCGCGGTCGCCACGGCCACGCCGGCGATGAGCGTGGCGGGTTCCTGGTCGCGCGAGTTGCCCAGGCCACCCGCAAAGCCGCCCGCGAGCGCGACGGCAAGGTCCCAAACAGTCGGTGTCGAATTGTCGATGATGGCGGCCGTGGTGGTGCCAAGGGGCGAGAGCTTAAAGTACAACGTGGACGTGACCAGGCAAAAGGCCATCTGTAGAGCCAAGCTCGCGACGGCCTCAAGGGTGATCTCGCGGTCGAGCGTTGCAATACCGTATGCCATGGCAAGGACCGAGCCCATAAGCGGGCAGATGAGCATGGCGCCCACGATGGCAATGTCCGAATCGATATCGAGGCCGATGCTTGCGATGAGCATGGCGATGATGAGGATGCATAGGTGGGAGCCAGTCAGACGCGCCCCGTTTACAAAACGCTTGCGGATCACGTGATAGGGCGCGCGTCCCTCGCGAATGTTGAACGCGCGCTTTAAAAAGCGACCAGCCTGCTCGGCAGCCTCACTATGGGCAGGGCGGATGCCGTGGCGCCGGTGATGGCGTTCGCGTAGTCGCCTGAGCTGTTGTTTGTCGAGTTCCATGTCCACCTCGTTCCAGCGCGGTCCGCGCAACGCGCCCGTTGTCCTAACTCTACACCGTGGCGGGCGGGGTGTCTGTTGGATGCGGAATCCGATAGGGCGGATGACGCGGGAGCAAATGCAAATCACAGGCTCAATTCCATCCCGCGAAAATATGATGCGCCAGCTCCTACATATGTGACGAAATTGTGAAGCACGAGAGCGCGAATTTCAAAAAATCCGCTGGTGACCAATGTTGCGCAACAGAATTCAAAATTCAGCTCCTACATTTAGAGGCGTATGGATACATCCGTGTCAAAGGGAGAAAGCCATGGCAAACTACAGTCCACAACACTTTGAGCCTCGGGCCAAGACTGTCAACGTCAAGGGCGTTGCTAACCGCGCCGTCGCAACCGTTTTGACGGCGGGCCTCATCGCTCAGCCGCTCATGTCGCCGCTGGCGGCAATCGCCGCACCGTCAACCGGTAACGGCGATTCTGTTCAGGGGGGGGGTAGTTCTGTAGAGAATACCGTTACCGCCGGTAACCAAGCGGTCGTAAAGACGGCTGCCCAGCTGGCCGAGGAGTCGGCAAAGCAGCTCAAGGACGCTCAGGCCGCCTACGATGCCGCCCAGAAGAAGGCCGACGCGGCGGGCCAGTCTCAAAAGCAGGCGCAGCAGCAAAAGAATCAGGCCTCGCAGGCCGTGACCGATAACGCCGCCGAGCAGAACGAGGCCGAGGTAGCCGCGCTTCAGGAGAAGATTGACGAGCTTAAAGCGGCCGTCGAAAAGACCGAGCAGCAGCAGAAGAAGCTGGGCGACCTGAACGATCAGCTCGAACAGGCCAACAAGAGTGTCGAGGATAAGACCCAGGCGCTCAAGGACGCCAAGGCAAAGCAGGATGAGGCCAAGAAGGCCCTCGATGATGCCCAGGCCAAGCTCGAGGCCATGGGTATGGACGAGTACGAGGCCGCCAAGAAGGCCGTCGAGGACGCGCAGGCAAAGCTCGATGACGCCAATAAGGCCGTTACTACTGCACAGGACAATCTGGACCAGGCCAAGGCTGCCGAGGCCAGCGCCCAGCAGGAAAAGCAGAATACCGAGGCAGCTTTGACGACTGCCCAGGCCAAGAAGCAGGAGACTGCCGCTGCTCTCGCAGTCGCAACCACCGCGCGCGATAACGCCCAGCAGAAGTTCAACCAGGCGCAGGCCGCGCTCGATACTGCCGTCTCGGGTACGGGTGTTGACCTGAGTGCGCTTGAGGCCGCCAAGAAAGCTGCTGCTGGTGAGCTCAAGACCGCGCAGGCGGAGCTCAATGCCGCGACGGATGCCGACGCCACCGCACAGACAAATCTGCAGGCCGCCCAGGCTGCCGTCGCTGCCGCGCAGGAGAAGGCCAACGCCGCCAACGCTGCTGTAGCATCTGCCCAGTCTGCATACGATGCGGCAAACAAGGAGTACAAGGACGCGGCCAGTAAGCGTGACGCCGCGAAGACGGCATACGAGCAGGCCCAGCAGACCGAGGCCGACAAGAAGACCGCGTACGATAAGCTTGTCGAAGTTCGCAAGCAGAAGCGCAGTGAGTGGGAGGCAGCCTGCGCTGCTTCGAACGCCGCGGAAAAGGCTTATGACGCTGCTAATGTCCAGGTTGAGGCTCTTGAGCAGCAGATTGCTGACCTCAAGTCCAACATGACCGTTGACCAGGAAGTCATCAATAAGGGCATGCTCGGCTTTATGGCCTACATCAGCAACAGCAGCGATTTCACGGCTATGCAGAAATCGAACGCCAAGGACGCAATGGCTACACTCACCGGCGCTGACGACAAAGCCGAGTGGTATGACGATTACGTCGATCAGGACATGTCTCGCGACACCAATCCGCTTTCCTTGGAACAGCTGCGCAACGCCCTGACATATCTCGACACCCAGAACAACCTCCGCAAGGCGAACGGTCAGTCGGCGCTCAGCGTCAGCCTCCGCATGACCGCAGCAGCTGCACTCAACGCCTCATATTCATCGAATATTTGGGATCACTCGAACTGTTACTTCGATAATGCTGAGAATCTCGCAGGTGGTGGCGGTGCATATACCGGTGGTGAGACCGAGGATACCCTGGGCTGGCCCTACACCGGTCTCTACACTCAGGAGAAGGTTAATTACGAGAATTGGATTAAAAAGTACGGTGTGGATAGCGAGGCCGGCAAAGATCTCATGGCTCATCGCTATGATTCGTACTATATCTACCAAAACTATTACGATGTGTACCACGGTACAAAAGATAAGAATGGCAATCAAAGAGGAGACGCCTGCGGGCACTATCTCAACATTATCGATTCCGCTACGGTGGCTATCGGCATCGCGACCGGTAGCGGTAAGAACACCGATTCCGAGGTAACCATATTCGATTACAGCGCTGATGACACTCAGGCTGATTTCACTGTTTCCGAGTTCAAGAAGCTCGTCAACGACTACATCGATTCTGCCTATAACGCTGGCGGCACGCAGGCGCAGAAGGCGCAACTCAAGGAGCTCCAGAGCAAGCTCGCCGAGGCGCAGAAGACGCTGGGCACGGCCGATACGGCATATCTCGCTGCTCTCAATAATCAGAAAGGCGCACAAGACGCCTATACCGCAGCCGACACGAACGTGAACACCGCCAAGGGCGAGTACGAGAAGGCTAAGTCCGGCACCGCCGCCGCGAAGACGGCATACAACGCCGCGAAGGACGCGCTCGGCGGAATCGACATCGAGTCCCTCAAGCAGAACCTCGATACCGCCAAGGGCGAGACTGCCACTGCCCAGGCAGCTCTCGATAAGGCAAACGCCACGCTTGCTGACAGCAAGACGAAGGCAGCCGAGGCCGCTGCTCACAAGGCGAAGGCTCGCAGCGCCCGCGATGCCGCCAAGGCAAAGTCCGAACAGGCCAACGAGGCGTATGGCAACGCTACCGCTTCGGTCAAGGACCTTGCCGCCAAGCGCGATGCCGCCCAGGCGGACCTTGCGAATAAGCAGGGCTCGCTTGGCGAGGCAAAGAAGGCCGACGATGCCGCCCAGGCTGGTGTAGACAAGGCCCAGGCTGCAGATGTCCAGGCCGCGACCGCTCTTTCGGACGCCAAGCAGGCAGTTGCCGCCAAGACGCAGGCCCTGTCCGACGCACAGGCGAAGGTCAAGGCTGCCGAGGGCGAGCTGGCCGGTGCAAACAAGGCCTTCGAGCGCTTCGCCGGCGCTCAGAAGGCGGTCGACGACGCCAAGACCGCCTATGACGCTGCCGTGGCCAGTGTCGCCGATGCCCAGAAGCAGCTCGAGGCCGCCAACGAAGCCGTCGTCGATGCGAACCTCGATATCGTCAAGGCCAAGGCTGAGCTTGCCAACGACGAGGCACTCAAGGCCGATCTTGAGGCCGTCGACCACAAGGCATCCCTTGCCGCGGGCACGACGGGCAACGAGAAGCTGGTCAAGCTGAACGCTGCCTACGCTCGCTATAAGGCCGCCGTCGATGCCGCAGCTGGCCTCAAGGCTGCTCTGAGCGATACCGATGCCAAGCTGTCCGATGCCAACGACGCCTATGCCGCCGCGCTTGCCGAGCTTGGCGATGCCAAGGATGCCCTGGCTGCCGCGCAGGCCGAGTACGACAAGTATCATCCCAAGGCTGAGCCGCAGGCCAAGGCTCAGGTTGCGCAGGCTGCTGCAAAGGCTCCTGTCGCCAAGAAGAAGGCAACGTCGGCCGCGCTCGCCCAGACTGGCGACAATTCCGCTCTTGCGGGCGAGGTGTTCGTCATCGGCGGTATCACCCTCGTGGCCGCTGGTGTGACGCTGAGCGATCGTCGTCGCAAGCAGATGTAGCGTTTCGAGCGTAGTTTCTGCAACGAACTTCAATTCATAACGGGACCGTCTCGTTAGCCAAACGATAAGGCCGGCGCGCTGTCATACGCAGCGCGCTGGCCTATCTTTGTTTCGATATCAAAAAGCCCGGTCGGTAGCCGCGAAAGCTACCGACCGGGCAAATCGTAGGCAATATGGTTGCTGTCGAGCAGCTGCTCGACTTAGCCCAGCAGGCTCAGACCCACGGAGACAAACGCCAGGATAACGCCGACGATGGACTCGCCGCCGAGCAGGCCGCTGGCGACAACCAGGCCCTGTTCCTGGAAGGCGGCGTCCTTGGCAGCCCTCTCCTCGTCAGAAAGACCAGCGGTGGCGTCGCGGTGGGCGGACCACTTGTCGTAGGCGAGCTTGACGCAGGAGCCCAGGAATGCCGTGAGTGACATGTAGAACGGCAGGTACACGCCCAGGCCGATCATCATGGCCGGAATGCCGAGCCAGTACATGACGATGCCGGCGATAAAGCCGCCAACGAACCACGGCACGCTCGGGATGCCCGAGACCATGGTGGCGACGACGCTTGCCTGCGCGGCAACAAAGCTCTTGTCGGGGCCAAAGGCGTCCGGGCCATAGGCGGTGACGAGCGCGACCATGACGGCTGCGGCGACCAGGGCGCCCACGATGCCGCCGATGGCTTGGCCGATCCACTGCGCACGCGGGTTGGTGCCCAGCACGGCGCCGGCCTTAAAGTCGTTCATGACGTCGCCCGCAAGGCCGCACGCCACGGCTACGATGCCGGCGATAAAGAACAGCTTGACCTGAGCGATCTGTGCAAAGGCAGCCACGATGAGCATAACGATGAGGCCAAAGATCTCCATGGGGTCGATGCCCGTCTGGCCGCAGCTCTGTGCGCTCATGATGGTGGTGACAAAGGTGAACAGCGTCACGATGACGGCCGGAACGGGGCCAAGGTCAAGCACGATGGCGATGATCACGGCGATGGCGGCAGCGCCCAGGCCGATGATGCCGGCGTCGAGCTTAAGGGAGCCCGAGATGAGCGACTGCTCGTCGGTGTCGGTGGAGCTGTCGGCGGCGAGGCCGCGGACGATACCGGCGACCTGCGGCAAGATGTCCTTGAGGACGACGGCGACGCCAAAGCCCATCATGAGGCCCATGCCCAGGGACTTGACGATGCCCTGCGCAGTCACAACGTCGAACAGACCGGCAGCGGTGCCACCCACGATGATGCCAAAGTTGCCCAGCAGCGCGCCGGCAAACCAGAACGCGACGGGGGCGAAGCCCACCAAAAAGCCGATGGACAGCAACATGGGCGAGTTGTAGATGGCGAAGGTCACGCCGGGGATATTGAGCGTGCACAGCATGCTGGGCACCACGCCCAGAGCGTCGCGAAGCACGCTGTAGATGCCTGCGATGGCCATGGAGCCAAAGAGCTGCTTGCCGGTCTTGCCGCCGGCCTCGGTAGCACGCAGGGTCTGAGCTGCGGCATTGCCGGTAGGGAACTCCAGCGCGGCGTCCACGATAAAGTGGCGGTGGATGAGTGCCGTCGCCAGAAGGCCCAAAATGGTGCCGGCGAGCGCCACGATAAACATGTCGAGCCAGCTGATCTGGTCGGCATAGCCCAGCATCCAGGCGCCCGGGATGGTAAACGCCAGACCGCCGGCGACCATGGCGCCTGCGGACATGATGGTGTGGGTGACGTTGGCCTCGTTGAGGCTGGCGTTGCCCATGAGCTTAAGGAAGAACAGCGAAATGACGGCAGCGAAGACGATCGGCCAGGGGAGAGCGCCCATCTTGAGGGCGGTGTAGGCCGAGCTTGCCGTGATGATCACGCAGCCAAGGACGCCGATGACGACACCGCGCAGCGTGAGTTGCCCGCGCATCGAGGCGCGGTTCGAGGGATTGCTCATATAGAACTCCTTTGCGTATATCCGCTTCCCCCGGGAGCGCCGCTACGGATACGGCGCGGGAAGTCGGGTTACCAAGGGCCGCCGCGTGAGCTCGCGCACGACCGCGCACCAGTATAGCCGCAAGCTAGTCATTTTGGGATGACTGGTTTAGGTGGGCGATATACTGCTGGGCAGACGAAAGGAGCGCCGACGATGCTTAATGGGTGCGCATATATATTGACGGTCGACGTGGGCAACACGTTCATTCGCTTTGGCCTGTTTGCCGAGGATTCGGCCGCGGCGCAGGAATGCCCGCTTGCGACGTGCGAGATCACGACGCCGTCGAGCATTACAGCCGACGAAGCACGCATGAGGCTCGCGCAGGTCATGGGCGCGCTGGCGGCCGATGCGGGCATGCCCGGCGCGCTCGTTCCCGCGGCCGCAGTGCTGAGCTGCGTGGTGCCGGCGCTCGAGCGCCCGTGGAAGGTGGCGCTTTCCCGTACCTGCACGGGGCGCGTGCTCACCGTGGGACCGGGCCTCAAGACCGGCATGCCCGTACACTACGATGACCCGGCCGAGATCGGTCCCGACCGCATCGCCGACGCCGTGGCTGCCCGCGCTGTCTACGGCTCGCCGTGCATTGTGATTGACCTGGGCACCACGACCAATATCGAGGTCATCGACGCGCACGGCACCTTTGTCGGCGGCGTTATCGCGCCGGGGCTGGCGCTCGGTGCCCGTTCGCTCTCTGCCGCTGCGGCGCGCCTGCCTCAGGTTGAGCCCTCGGCGCCGACGCATGTCATCGGCCGCAACACGCGCGAGGCCATGCGCTCGGGCGTGGTTTTGGGCGAGGTGGCCCGCATCGATGGCATGCTCGACATGGTGCTCGCCGAGATGCGCGCGACCAAGGCCGCGGGGGAGGGCAGCGTGCCCATCGTCATTACCGGCGACGATGCCGAGGCGCTTGCGGCCCTTGTCGGTCATAGCCTGACGGTCGACGACGCGCTGACGCTTCGCGGCTTGGCCGAGCTCTACCACATCAATCAAAAGCCCCGTCGCGCGTAGTGATGAGGCGGTGGGATAAACGCCCCTACCTTTCACCTGCTACAATGGGTCAAACTATTGCGATTACGGAGGTGTCTGCCATGTCGGACGATCTTCATCAAACTTCGTCAGGCAAGCGCCTGGACGTCATTAGCTGGGACGAGTTCTTTATGAGCGTGGCCATCGCCGCGCAGCGCCGCAGCAAGGACCCCAACACGCAGGTGGGTGCGTGCATCGCCAACACCAACCACCGCATCCTTTCGGTGGGCTACAACGGTACACCCTCGGCGCTCAACGACGACTTTTTTCCGTGGGGTACGAGCGACGACCCGCTGCAGGACAAGCACAACTACGTGGTCCATGCCGAGGCCAACGCCGTGCTCAACTACCGTGGCTCGCTCAAGGACCTTGAGGGTTCCACGGTCTACGTCACGCTGTTCCCGTGCCACGACTGCGCCAAGATTTTGGCTCAGGTGGGTGTGGGCGAGGTCGTCTACCTGGACAACAAGTACGCCGACACCGATGACGGCCGTATCAGCCGCCGCATTCTCGACTCCTGTGGCATCAGCTACCGCCAGGTCATCGTCGATGTCCAGATTGGTACCGGGGGACAGGCTCGACAGTAATATGCGTTGTCGCTATCTGACGACGAACGCAGCTCAAAGAGCCCCGTCCCAAATTGACTACTCGTGAAAGTCGCGTCTGCGCGCATGGACGGCTCGTGAGCGGGTACACGGCTGTAGTAACATAGCTTCTGTCCGCGGGCGCGCCCGCGTAATTGTGAGAAAGGAGCCCCTGTGGCTGTTAACGAAGAGCTGCTTAAGAAGGTTCTTGAAGAGATTCGCCCCAACCTGCAGGCCGATGGCGGCGATATGGAGTATGTGGGCGTCGACGACGAGGGCGTCGTCAAACTGGAGCTGCAGGGCGCTTGCGCCGGCTGCCCCATGAGCTCGCTGACCCTGTCCATGGGTATTGAGCGCATCCTGAAGGAGCATGTGCCCGGCGTTACCCGTGTCGAGCAGGTCAATGCCTCCGGCGAGACCGACGACCTGTACGACGAGTACGCGCCGTTCTAAGATGCGAAAGCTGCGGACGGCATACTCCGCATAGACGTTACGCCCAAATATGCGGCTGCGAGCGCAAGGCCCGCGGCCGCATTTGTATGTAGGGAGTAGGAGGGTCGACATGCTCAACGACTTCTACCATATGCTTGATCCTGTCGCGATCTCGGCGGGGCCCATCACGATTTACTGGTATGGTCTGGCCTATGTGGTCGGCGCCCTGCTCACGGCGGTCGTCATGTACCGCACCCAGCATCGCTGGGGCTTTAACATCACGATTGACGACCTGACGAGTGTCGTGGTCGGCGTGGTCTTTGGCCTTATCATTGGCGCCCGCCTGTTCTACGTCATCTTTTACGGCGACGGCTACTACTGGGCGCATCCGCTCGAGATCTTTGCCACCAACGAGGGCGGCATGAGCTTCCATGGCGGCTTGGTGGGCGGCATTATCGGCGGCATCATCGTGTGCCGCATGTATAAGCTCGATGCCTGGACTTTGGCAGACCTTGCCGTCATAGGCGCGCCGCTGGCCTTGTGCTTGGGCCGTTGTGCCAACTTTGTCAACGGTGAGCTGTGGGGCAAGCCGACCGATCTGCCCTGGGGCGTGGTCTTCGGTGGCACCGCGGGCGATATGCCGCGTCACCCCTCCCAGCTCTACGAGGCATTTCTTGAGGGCATCGTGCTCTTTTGCATTCTGCAGGTGCTCAGCCGCAAAAAGCCGCTACTGCCCCAAGGCACGTTTATGGGCGTCTTTGTGATGGGTTACGGCATCGTTCGCTTTTTGATTGAGTTTGTGCGTGTGCCCGATGCGCAGCTGGGCTATCTGCTGGGCGGCGTCATCACCATGGGTCAGCTGCTGAGCCTGCCGCTCGTAATCGCGGGCCTGGCGCTCATCATCTTTGCTCGTCGCCGCAACCAACCCCAGCGCATCTACCTCGACGCTTAACCACCAAAAAGTGAACAGGCACCTTTGTGGTGGTTCGCTGGGCAACGATGACAGAACCGTAACGTTTCCCCAGATAAAACCTGCCAAAATAAACCTGTCCCTTTTTTGCAGGTTTCTAGAAAGGCTCTTTGGACTGTGAAGGATTCCGATCTCTCCACAACGGCTGCGCGCGACGCTGCCCGCATCGTCTGGTTTAAGCGCTACCCCGCCAAGCAGACGCTCATCGCATTTTTGCTCGCGCTGTTGGCGACCACGGCGTTTTCCATCGATCCTGCCCCGGTGTCGAGCAACGCAGTCTTGGCGATTGACCCCAAAGCCTCGGGCATGCTGTACGTGTGCTACGAGGTGCTCCTTTCGTTTGCCGGCCATACCGACGCGGTCATGCTGCTTGCACTTGCCTGCCTGCTCACCTTGCCGTTTCGCTACGTGTTCTTTGGCCGTGGCGACACCTGGCGTCCATCGATCATTCTGCCGTCGCTGTTCTTCGCCATCTGCATGGTGTTCGGCCGCAGCTACGACCTCACCGACTCGGCCGAGATTGTCCTTGGCGACAAAGCTCGCATCATCTGCGCCTGGATTGGCGGCGCGGGCTGGATGCTCCTGGCGATCGTTGCCTTCTACCTTGCCTTTGAGTGTCTAGATTGGCTGAGCTCTCGGCGCATCCCGTTTTCCGAAGCGCACTTTGGCCGCGTATGGCGTGTGACTCACGCCGTGCTCTCGGTCCATCCCTTTGCCGGGCCCTTCCTGGTGCTTATGATCGCCTGGACGCCCACGCTCATCGCTTCGCTGCCCGGCCTTTTTATGGGAGATACGGGCGCGCAGATTCGCCAGTGGTTCAACTATCCCAACGGCACGAGCGACTACCTGCGCCTACTCAACCCCAACGTGCTGCTCAACGGGCATCATCCCGTAGTGCACACGGCCATTATCGGCTCGTGCGTTCAGCTGGGGCTTTCGCTGTTCAACAGCGCTAACGCGGGTCTTGCCATCTACACCTGCGCTCAATTTGTCATCACGGCCGCCTGCATGGCCTATTCCATCTCGTCGCTGCGCAAACTGGGCGTGAGCCTGCCGGTTCGCGGTGCGATCCTGCTGTTCTTTGCGTTTATGCCGATGTTCTCTAACTACGCGGCGTTGCTCACCAAAGACGTGCTCTTTGCCGACGCGTTCTTGGTGCTGCTGGTACAGACCGTCAAGCTCGTGGCATGTGGCTTGCCCCGTCGTGATGTCAATGTCGAGCGAGCGGGCGAGAAAGCCCCCGTGCTCTTTGCGCGCCACGACTGGCTGCTGCTTGCTCTGGGCGCCATGGGTTCCACGTTTTTGCGCAACGGCGGCCTGGTGTTTCCCCTGGCGGCATGCGTAATCGCGGCGGCGTTTAGCGCATGGGACGCGCATGTGGCTCGTCGTGCAGCCAAGCAGACTGGTGCTGCGCCTTCGGGCGCCATCCCGCGCTTCCGCTGGGTCGGTGTCCTCGCGGTGCTCGCGCTCTGCCTTGCCTCTAATATGTACTTCACCAAGGTCTTTATGCCGGCGCACGATATCACGCCTGGTTCCAAGCGCGAAATCCTCTCGATTCCGTTCCAGCAGACGGCTCGTTTCGTCCAAAAGCACGACGGCCTCAACTCGGGCGTCAACCCCACGGTTAAGGAGGACGGCACCATTGTGGAGGCTCCTTGCGACGGCTTGGTGACCGACGAAGAGCGTGCCGTGATCGATCGCGTACTCAAGTACGAGAACCTGGGCCGCCGCTACAACCCCGACAAGTCCGATGCCGTCAAGAACTGCTTTAACGAGTATGCCTCGCAGGAGGACATCGATGCCTATTTTGAGGTATGGGCTCAGATGTTTAAGAAGGATCCCGAGTGCTATATTTCGGCGCTTATCAATAACTACTACGGTTATTTTTATCCGAGCGCGCGCGATGCCTGGGTCTACAGCACGGCGCGTAGTGCCGAGATCATGGCGCGTCCCGACAACCTCAAGTACTTCGACTTCCATCCGGTTGACAGCAACGTGGTGCGCTGGTGCGACCACCTGATCAATTTGTACCGTGTGGCGGTGCAGCGTGTTCCCTTTATCTCGCTCACCATGAGCTCGGCCACCTATGTGTGGATCATGATCGCCGTGGTGGTCTACCTGCTGCGTCGTCATTCATGGCGTGCGCTGGCGATCTGGGTGCCGCTGTTGGGCGTGCTCGCCGTGTGCCTGATTGGCCCGTGCAACGGCTCGACTTACATGCGCTACCTGTATCCGGTCATCGCCTGCATGCCCTTCGCCATCGGCGCTACCGTCACCCGCAGCGACTTCCTCTGGTCCTAACTTGGTGCATTGGGGGCAGGTTTCTTTGCACCAAGGGGGCCATCATCACGACGCCTTCATTTTGGGGTTTATCTCGCAGGCCAGTAGGTATATCATAACGACGTTTGTTTATATTGCCCGAGCATCTGCGCTGGGCTTTAGGTCGAAACCGATAGGAGACACGTATGTCCGGACACTCTAAGTGGGCCACAACCAAGCATCGTAAGGGCGCGCAGGACGCCAAGCGTTCCGCCCTCTTCTCCAAGCTCAGCCGCAACATCACCGTTGCTGCCCGTCTCGGCGGTGACCCGCTGCCCGAGAACAACGCCAGCCTCGCCGCTGCCGTTGCCAAGGCCAAGGCTCAGTCCATGCCTAAGGACAAGATCAAGTCCGCTATCGACAAGGCTTTTGGTTCGGGTGCCGACGCTGCCGTCTACGAGAACATCGTGTACGAGGGCTACGGTCCCGCCGGTGTCGCCGTCTACGTCGACTGCCTGACCGACAACCGCAACCGTACCGCCGCTGATGTCCGTTCCGCCTTCTCCCACGCTGGTGGCAACCTGGGCACCTCCGGCTCCGTCGCCTTCCAGTTTGAGCGCAAGGGCCAGATCGTCGTCGCCAAGGAGATCCTGGACGAGAACGCCAAGAAGGAGACCATGATCGCCAACGGTGCTGCCGGTGACGAGGATGAGTTCATGATGGCCATCGCCGAGGCCGGTGGCGAGGACTACGAGGACGCCGGCGAGGAGTGGATCGTCTGGACTACTGCCAACGAGGTCATGGCTGTCTCCAAGGCGCTCGAGGAGCAGGGCGTCCAGGTCAAGGGTTCCGAGACCACCATGGTCCCGACCACCCCGACCGAGGTCTCCGGCGCCGACGCCAAGAAGGTTCAGCGCCTCATCGACCGTCTTGAGGAGCTCGACGACGTCCAGGATGTTTACAGCACCATGGACATGACCGACGAGGTTATCGCTGCCCTCGAGGAGGAGTAGCGCCCGCACGGGTTAAGCCGTGCATATCTGGGCATAATGAAGCGAGCATGCAAGCCTCGTGGAATAGATGAGCCGGATCCGCGTGCGTAGAGCACCGGACCCGGCTCTTTTATAATGATGCGAACCGTTTTGCATTTCGAGAGCCGAGATTTGAAGGGAGCGCCATGTGCGCGTACTCAAACGAGCCCTAGCGATCGTGTATCTTGCCGCCGCCATCGTGGCGCTGGGTACGCTTGTCTGCCAGTTTTGGGGGCCGTATACGTATCGCTTTATGCTGCTGATGCGCGACCCCATGCCGCGCATTGTCGTGACGGCATGCGGCGGAGTTGTGGCGATTGGCGTGCTGGTAAGCTTCTTCCGCCTGATGTTTGCTCGTCGCGAGCCGTCCTGCGTGCATCCGGCGGGGGAGCGCAATATCGAGGTCACGCTCGCTGCCCTCTCCTCGTGTGCTCGCACCGCGGCAGAGCGCGACGACCGCTGTCTCTTATACACATCTCCGAGCCCACGAGACGCTCATGAATCTCGT
>URIK01000036.1 GCA_900547855.1 uncultured Collinsella sp.
GCGTCAGATGTGTATAAGAGACAGGTAACAGCTAGGCCCATTTTTGCCGAGTTACTGTTACAGATCGAGACAAACCGCCGCAGACACCCGCCCTTCAGCAAAAACCACCCAAAGGTGTCTGTCCCTTTGGGTGGTTTGCGAGTGGACTGTTACTTGATGAACGGGTTCAGTCTGGCCGCCAGCGGATCGAGCTTGTACATCCTTGCAAAGCATTCGCGACCATAGTCGGAATCGTTGCTCCAGCTACCCTGGTCGACGTCGTACTCTGCATCCAGACGAATCCACTCCTCCGGTTTGTTCTTCTCGTGCTTGTTGCAGAAGTAGCGCTGGTACTCGACCTCGTGCTCAAACTCAAACTCGGCATCCGAACCGCGGCCGGCATACTCGTCGACCGACGTCAGGTTGCCGTGGTCGTCGTAGTAAAACTCCGCATAGCCGCCGCGCTCGGAATCGATCCTGTCGAGCTTTCCGTCGCTGTACGAATAATCCACCGCGGCATACGAGTTCAGCGAGCCGTAATCGTTGCCGTGCGAGTCATATGCCACAGGCGAGATACGCGAAATGTTGCCGTCCTTGTCATACTCGTAGCCCGTGGTAATCGTCCACGTAGTTCCCACCGTGTCGCCCTGGCAGTCCAGCGCAAAGAACGTCACGCGATCCTTGTCGTATCCGTACGATTACACGACCGTCCGAGGATTGGCCGGGCTGGTATCGGTGTTGGTCACCATGTTGCCGTTCTGATAAATATACGTGCTCGCGCTCTCGCCGTAACCCGCATGGGTCGTCTTGTTGATCAGGTTTCCGTCCGCGTCGTAGGTAAACGTCGTGGTGCTCGACGAATCGCTCATGTCGGCATCGCAGTCGATGCGCGTGACGTTGCCGTCGGCGTCGTACGTAAACGTGTTGATGTTCACATAGCCGCCCGCCAGATCTTCTTCAATCTCAGAGATACGATGCGTCTCGTCATGTTCAACGCTGTAGCTTACGCCGCCACCTTGCTTGACGGCAGACGTGAAGCCCGTGACATAACCGTTCTCGTCACGCTCGATCTCGTAGATATCGCCGTACTGGTCCGATTTATCGGTGCCTTCATAGGACACCGGCAGCCACAGCTCGTCGAGCTGCGTGTCCTTAATGCCGCTAACCTTCGTATCCTGCGGCAGTGCCAACGTGGCGAGCTTCTTTTTACCCGAAAGATCGACGCTTTTGAGCTCCCCGGCATTTGAAAGGTCGAGCTTCTCGATGTTGTCGCAACCGTCCAGGTTAACGACGGTGACGTTGCTCGCCGAGTTAAGCTCGACGGTTTTAAGGTCGCCGCAACCCGAGAGGTCCAGGTTGACGAGTTTGTCCCCACCGTATTCCACACTGGTAACGTTGGGGAACACCTTGCCCAGGCCCTGCGTCGACGCGACGCCGTCCAGCTCGACCGATGTCACCGCCTTGGCCTCGTCGTGTGAGATGCGGCCGTCACCGTTAGTGTCGTACTTGTTCGAGACAAGCGCACGCATGCCGCTGTCCGGGAAGGTTTTCTCGTCGATTGGGGTGGTCGCGACCTGGGTGAAATAGAACAGCGCGCCACCGCCGATGCCCGCCGCCACGACAAGCGCCGCGGCAAGGGCGATGAGGGGCTTCTTGGAACGCCTGCGCCGCGCGGGCTGCTGCACGGGCACGTATTGCCCAGGAGCGGGCGCGGCAGGCTGGGGTTGCTGCGTGGCCGCGGCCTGGTCGGGTGCTACGGGTGCGCCGCAGACGGGGCAAAAGAGGGCGTCGTCGACAAGCGGCGTGCCACACGAGCGACAAAACATGGCGGGCTCCTTTCGATTCATTCCTTCCACCATGAAGGTAAACCCAAAAATGCAGCCCTTGTTGCGCAACATTCAGCCCAAACCACCGCAAAGGGGCGCAGTTCACAGGTGCCTTTGTGCTGGTTCGAACACTTGTTCTATGCGTACACATGTTCTATAGTAGGGGTGCTTGCATCGGACTTAAATTGCAACTAGGATATAGTTGCAGAATGTGAGGCGGGATGACTCGGACCGATAAACTCATCGCCCAACTGCTTAGCTGCCCTTCGACGTATCGGTATACCGATTTTTTAAAAGTCATGGCTTCATATGGCTTTGAAATGGACAACAAAGGCAAGACATCCGGATCGCGCGTTCGCTTCTACAGGCCATCAGATGGCAGGATGTTCGTAATGCACGCGCCACATCCATCTGACGAATTGACAGCGGGGACCATTCGAAACATCGTTCGATTTCTGCAAGATGTCGGAGGTAGTCATGAGTAACGTTTTGGCATACAAGGGTTATTTCGCCCCAGTCGAGTTCGATGCCGAACAGCATGTGCTAACAGGTATGGTCACCGGCATTAGGGACGCAATCATATTTGAAGGCTCCACGGCTGAAGAAGTGGAGCAATGCTTCCACGACGCCGTCGACGATTACCTTGAGTTTTGCGCCGAGAAGGGCAAGGAACCCGAGCGGGCTTTTAAGGGCTCGTTCAACGTAAGAACGGGCTCTGAGCTCCACAAGCAAGCAGCGCTGGCAGCGGCAAAGAAGGGTGAGTCACTCAATAAGTTTGTGACTGACGCAATCGCTGCGGCGTTATAGCATTAACGCATAGGCCCAAACAACCACAAAGGGCGCAGTTCACAGGCATATTTGCGGTGACTTTACTGCCCATATCGCGTTTGCCCAGATGAAACCTGCCAAAATAAACCTGTTCCTTTTTGGTAGGTTTGCTAGAGGAGGCTGGGATGGATAAGGCTGAGTTGCGGCGGGCGGTGATTGCCCGGCGCAATGCTATTGATTTGGATGTTCGGGCGGCAAAGTCCGCCGCTATCTGCGCGCGGCTTGTTGAGCTGATGGAGCCCAGCGGCGCTGCGGGCCAACGCACCGTTGCCGTCTATGCCGCGATGGGTTCCGAGGTCGACCCAGCCGCGTTTGCCGCCGCGGCCGTCGCGCGTGGCTGGCGCGTAGCTTATCCGTGCATGCTCTCGGCAAGCGACGCCGCCGCATGCGGCCAGCGCATGTGCATGCGGGCAGTCTCTGCCGGCGATGCGTCCGAGGCCCCGTTTATCGCCCACCCTACGCGGGCCTTCGCAGCCACGGACGTCGACAGCGACCACTTCCCCATCGTGCCCGCCGCCGAGCTCGACATGGTTGTCGTGCCGCTCGTGGCTTTCGACCGCACCGGCGCGCGCCTGGGCTACGGCGGCGGCTGTTACGACCGCTACCTGCCCACAGTTGCACCTGAACGCCTAATCGTCGGCATCGCCTTTGACGAACAGCGCGTCGACCACGTTCCCACCGACACCCACGATCTGCCGCTGCCCAACATCGTCAGCGCCTAAATGCCAGCGTACCTCCCAACAGCCTAGTGCTCCTCGCCGGCGCGGGCCAGGTCGTAGGGCGTGGTCTGGTAGACGTAGTAGTTGAGCCAGTTGGTGTAGAGCAACTGAGCCTGGCTGCGCCAGACGTTGCGCGGCTCGGCCGAGGGGTCGTCACCTGGGAAGTAATGCGCCGGCACTTGAGGGTTGAGGCCGCGCTTCACGTCGCGCTCGTACTCCAGGCGCAACGTGTCGGTATCGTACTCGGGATGGCCAAAGACAAAGAAGCGGCGGCTGTCGGTCGACTTGACGATGTACAAGCCCACCTCGTCGGACACGGCCACGACCTCAAGCTGCGGCTCGGCCTCCACGTCCTCGCGGCGCACATCGGTGTTGCGCGAATGCACGGCATAGAAGCGGTCGTCGAAGCCGCGGACCAGCGGGCTTTGCGGCTTCACCAGATAATGCTCGAACACGCCACTCGCCTTTGCCGGTAGATCGTACTTCTGGATACCGTAATGATGGTACAGGCCGGCCTGTGCGCCCCAACAAATGTGCAGCGTAGAGTGCACGTGCGTGGTGGACCAATCCATGATCTGGCAGAGTTCGGGCCAGTAGTCGACCTCTTCGAACGGCATCTGCTCCACCGGCGCGCCCGTGATGATCAGGCCGTCGTAGTGGATGTCGCGGATGTCGTCGAACGTGCGGTAGAACGTCTCCAGGTGGCCGGCGCTTACGTGCGTGGCCTCGTGCGTCTTGGTGCGCAGCAGGTCCACCTCCACCTGCAGCGGCGTATTGGAGAGCTTGCGCATGATTTGCGTCTCGGTGGCGATCTTGGTGGGCATGAGGTTGAGGATGAGCACGCGCAGCGGACGGATGTCCTGGTGCAACGCGCGGTACTCGGTCATGACAAAGATGTTCTCGCTCTCGAGCTGCGCGGCGGCAGGGAGGGCGTCGGGGATGCGAATGGGCATGGATGCTCCTTACGAGTCAGTTGCAGCTATGGTACAACGAGCGGCCCCATCCGCGCGAGCACATCGCCCAGCGATGCCGTCAGCGGCCCAAATCGCTCCAAAAGTAGAGATTAAAGCATGTCCCAAAAAACTACTTCGCTTTAGCCTAGCAAAGTGACGGCAGGACGCTACAATGGTTCGACGCGAAAAACTCGGCCGAAAGGATACATATATGTACCAGACGCGTAAGATCGGTGTGGTCGGCCAGGGCCACGTAGGAGCACATGTCGCCAACAGCCTGCTTATGCAGGGCATTGCCGACGAGCTGTACCTGTGTGATATCAACGAGGCCAAGGTGACGTCCGAGGTCCAGGACCTGCGCGACTCCCTTTCGTTTGTCCCGTATAACACCAAGATCGTCAACTGCTACGACCACTACGAGGAGCTGGCCTGCTGCGACGTCATCGTCAACGCCGCCGGCAAGGTCGCGCTGGCCGCCGGCAACCGCGACGGCGAGCTGTTCTTTACCACCGACGCCGCCCGCACCTTTGCCAAGCGCATCGTCGACGCCGGCTTTGACGGCATCTTCGTGAGCATCTCCAACCCCTGCGACGTCGTGTGCACCGAGCTGTGGCACCTGACCGGCTACGATCCCAAGAAGATCATCGGCTCGGGCTGCGGCCTGGACTCCGCCCGCCTGCGCACCGAGATCTCCAAGAAGGTCGGCGTGAGCCCCAAGTCCATCGACGCCTACATGATCGGCGAGCACGGCTTTAGCCAGCTGGCTGCCTTTAAGGCCGCGACCATCGCCGGCAAGAGCCTCAACGAGCTTCAGGCCGAGAACCCCGACAAGTACGCCTTTGACCACATGGAGGTCGAGGAGCTCGCGCGCAAGGGCGGCTATGTGACCTACCAGGGCAAGCAGTGCACCGAGTACGCTGTCGCCAACTCCGCCGCGCGCGTCTGCGCCGCCGTGCTGCACAACGAGCACGCCGTGCTTTCCGCCTCCACGCTCATGACCGGCCAATATGGTGAGGAGGGCATCTTTACCTCCCTGCCGTGCGTGATCGGTGCCGAGGGCGTCGAGGAGGTTTACACACTGGACCTGTCCGAGCACGAGCTCGAGGGCTTCCACAAGAGCTGCCAGCACATTCGCGACAACATCGCCCAGCTCGACTGGTGGGACGCCGAGGCCTACGACGCAAAGTAGGCCGCTGGCTGCCGCAATCTCGCGAATCTAAGCGCGATACTAAGCGGGCCGTGCCGGAAATCCCCGGCGCGGCCCGCTTTTTTGACTCACGCAGTGCCCTTGCGAATCGAAGGTGAATACTTTTCCGCGAAGTGAACGAGTAAAAATGAGCCCCCGAAGCATCGACACTTTTCAGACGCCGTTTCCTGCGGTTTCGCCGAGTTTTTCCTGCGGTTTTGCCATCAAAAAGTGTGGATGCTTCGGGGGTCCAAAATAGGTCGTTCACTTCGCGGAAAAGTATTCACCTTCGTTTTCGCGCAGACACGAATCCGGCCGCCACAACGTAAAACGGGGCCCGTGCACAGCGCAGGCCCCGTCAAAAAAGACAATTCCCGGTACCTAGTACTGCTCGATGCCCATATAGCGACGAACCTCGGGGCTGTGGTCGAAGACCTTGCCGCGTGCGGCGCGCAGCTCGCAACTCATGTTGTAGAAGAAAATCGGCTCCAGGTACGAACGCACGCTGGCAGGCACGTCGCCCACACCGTACTCAAGCGCGTCGAGCACCATAATCGTATCGGTGTGCGTGTTGAGGAACGCAAGGGCGCGCTCCTCCATGGGGCGGCACTCGCCCGCGCCAAGCTGCACAAAGTAGAACACGCCGGGCTCGGTGGCCTCGAAGGGGCCGTGGAAGTACTCGCCGGAGTGGATGTAGCAGCAGTGCTGCCACTGCATCTCCATGAGCGAACAGATGGCCATGGCGTAGGTCTGGCTAAAGTTGGGGCCGGAGCCCAGGATATAGAAGAACTTGTGCTGCTGGCAGAGCTCGGCAAAGCGGGCGCCCAGCTCGGCGTTGACCTTCTCGCGGGCGGCGGGCAGCAGCGCATCCATCTGCTTGAGGCCCTCGTACATGTCGGCGAGTGCCTCGTAGCCTTCCTGCTGGTCGAGCAGCTCGGCGGCGATCAGAGCGCCGATACCCTGAGGCACCTCGGCCTGCGGCACGCCTTCGCCCCACGGATAGACCCAGGTGATCCACTTGCCGTTGTCGATCTTGGAGCCCTCGCAGTCGGTCATGGCGACGACCTCGGCGCCGGCAGCCAACGCCATCTCGCAGCCGTCGACGACCTCCTGCGTGTTGCCGCTGTGGCTGCAGGCAATAACGAGCGACTTCGGCCCTAGGCTCTTGGGGGCCATCAGGCAAAACTCGCGTGCCGTGTAGACCGTCGAGGTAAACGTGGTGGCCTCGCGCTTGAGCAGCTCGTTGGCCGGCATCAGGTCGATCATCGAACCGCCACAAGCGATCCAAAAGACGTTCTCGATCTTGCCCTTGCGCTCGATGATTTCCTGAATCAGATCGTGTGCGTTCATCCTGATGTTCCTCCTTGTGCGGCGGCTTTGAGCGACGACGGCTCGTACCTGCTGTCGTTCTATGTTGTCCTATTTATAACACGCACGGCAACGCCCGTGAAGTCATTTCACCAAAGTTGTTCTATGTTGTTCTATTTGTGGATGTTAGATGTCAAAGACGTAGCGCGAGCCCACAATCTTTTGGCGTCCGAGCAGCAAGGGCCGCTCGTCCTCATCGGTAAAGTAAGCCTCCATATAGAAGAGCGGCTCGCCGACCGGCACCTCCAGCAGCGGGGCCGCTTGAGCATCGGCAAGCGCAATCTCCACGGTGCAGGGGTCGGACTTGAGCGGCGCGCGACCCGAATGCTCGGCAACGAGTGCAAAGATGGAATTGTCCGTGAGGTCCCTGTCGGCAAGCATCTGCAGGTAGGGATGGTCGGCGAGCACAAAGGCGTTGTTCTCAAGCATGACGGGGATGCCGTCGGCCGTACGCACGCGTTCGACCACGATAAGCTCGCAGCCGGGCTCCACGCCAAAGAACGCCGCATCCTCGTGCGTCGCCGCGACCACCGTGCGCGATACCAGACGCGCACCCGGCACCATGTCGTTGGCAGCGCAACCCTCAGTAAAGCTCTGGACGTCACCCTTCTGACGAATCTTGCGCTTGAGCTTGGGAGCGCACACAAAGGTGCCCCTCCCCTGCTGGCGGTTGAGATACCCCGCGCGCGACAGCTCCTCGATGGCGCGGCGCACGGTGATGCGTCCCACGCCGTAGGACTTCGCGAGTTCCATCTCGGCAGGGATGCGCGAACCGGCAGGGTACACACCGTGCGCGATCTCGCCCTTTAGGTCGTCCATGACCTGCTGGTACAGCGGTACGGCGGACACGTCAGCGCGGCCGGTTTTATCGTCGAATGCCATCGTTACGCTCCATCCCGCGCATGCTCGGACTCAAATTCTTCAATCGCCGCCATAAACTGCTCGCCAAAGGCGTCGGCCTTTTTCTCACCAATGCCGTTGACCTGGATCAGCTCCTCGCGCGTCTGCGGACGCAGGCGGCACAGGCCGCGCAGGGCCTTGTCGGAAAAGACCATATACGGCGCCATCTCCAACTCCGTCGAAATCTCCTTGCGGAGGGCGCGCAGGCGTTCGAACAGCTCGGCATCGTCGCCCACGCGCGGGCGCTGATCCAGCTCGGCCTCCTCGCGCAGCAGATCCACCGCACGGCGGGCGCGGGCCGAGGCCTTGCGCTTGGACGCGCGACGCTTAACGGTAAAGGCAAACGCCTCATCCTCGACCTCGATGGCACGCGGGCCCAGCCCCACGACCGGGTACTGCCCCTGCGAGGTTGCCAGATAACCGCGGCCGCACAGCTGGCCGATGATGTCCTTGATGCGCCCGACCGATTCGCTCGACAGCTCACCGTAGCCGCGGTCCTCGTCCAGATGCATCTGGCGAATGCGCTCGGTGTTGCCGCCGTGGAGCACATCGGCGATCAGCGACTTGCCAAAGCGCATGGGACGCGTGGCCACATAGCGCACGGCAGCGCGGGCCATATCGGTGACGTCCTCGACCTCGAACTGCGTGAGGCAGTTGCTACAGTTGCCGCAACCCTCGGCGTCGTCTGTGGTGCCGCCCGCAGCAGCCGCAACCGCATGCTCGGCCGCGGCTTCGTCGCCAAAGTAGCGCAGCATGTATTCGCGCAGGCAGCCGGTGGTATTGCAGTAGCCCTCCATCTGGCTGAGCAGGCGATAACGGTTCTGGAGCGCCCACGCGCGCTGCTCATCGTCAAGCGCCTCGTCGGCCGCATCGCCGCGGTCGATCAAAAAGCGCCGCATGCGGAAATCGTTACCGTTCCACAGCAGATGGCAGCTGGCCGGATCGCCATCTCGGCCGGCGCGGCCCGCCTCTTGGTAGTAGGCCTCGATGCTCTCGGGCACGTTGTTGTGAATCACGTAACGCACGTTGGGCTTGTCGATGCCCATGCCAAAGGCGTTGGTGGCAACCATCACCTGGATGTCGTCGTCGATAAAGGCACGCTGGCTCTGGCGGCGGGCGTCGTTGCCCATGCCGGCATGGTAACGGCCCACGCGAATGCCGCTGGGTCCCAGCGCCTCGGCAAGCTCGCCCGCCAGCGCATCGACCGTCTTGCGAGTCGAGCAATACACGATGCCGCTCTCGCTCGAATGCGCAATCACGTAGTCGCGCACCCAGGCAGTCTTGGCCTTGTCGCCCATCTCCTCGCAACCAAAGTAGAGGTTCTTGCGATCGAAGCCCGTCACCACCGTCGCAGGATTTTGCAGGCCGAGCATCTGCTGAATGTCCGCACGCACGCGCTCGGTCGCCGTAGCGGTAAACGCCGCCACGATGGGGCGCTGCGGCAGGGAATCGATGAACTCGCGAATCTGCAGGTAGGCGGGGCGGAAATCCTGGCCCCATTGGCTCACGCAGTGGGCCTCGTCAATAGCCACGAGCGGCACGCCAATGCCGCCGTCCGCCGCGGCCTCCTGCGCAAAGGCTAAAAAGCGCGGCTCGAGCAGACGCTCGGGTGCCACGTACATAAGCTGATAGCGGCCCTCGCGCGCCCGCTTGAGCACGGTGTTTTGCTGGGCCGGGGTAAGGCTGGAGTTGAGATAGCTGGGTCGCGCACCCGCCGCGAGCAACGCACGGGTCTGGTCCTCCATAAGCGACAGCAGCGGACTCACCACAAAGGTGATGCCGGGCAGCATGAGCGCGGGCACCTGGTAGCAAATGGACTTGCCGGCGCCCGTGGGCATAACACCCAGCGCATCGCGGCCTGCAAGAATCGCATCCACCATGCGGTCCTGCCCCGGGCGAAACGAGGTGTAGCCAAAATAGGCGCCGAGCGTGTCAAGCGCCATCTGCTGCATGCTATCGGTCATGGTTTCCTAACGTCCAAGTCATCTGCCGCCGATTATACGCCGCCACGCGGACCGATGCCGCACGGCTGCCGCCCAGACTAGTCGTTGGGGACGTTCTTAAACGACTAGTCAAACAAGAACGTCTCCAACGACTAAGGAGTGTCCCCGAGTGCCGGCCCGGCAACGTCGATGTTTTATCTCTTGACAAGCGCAGAAACGTCGCTGGTTGAGCATAAGTCAGCGAAAACGTCCCTAAGCGAGCAAGGTGGCGTGAAAGAGGAGGGAAGCGTACTTTTTGTACGCGACCGACGATTGAACGTCAGATTGCCGCTTAGGGGCGTTTGCAGCGTCGGCCCGTTACGCGGTTTGGTAAAACCGCGTAACCAAAGGCGCAGCGTCGACCGATCCGCCGTTCGTTAGAACGGCGGAACCAACCCTACATCACCATAACGTAGCGCGATCCCACGTAGTACTGCTTACCCATCAAAACCGGCTCGTCATCGGGACCGGTAAAGCCGGCACGCAGGTTGAGCAGCGGATCGTGCGGAGCAATGCCCAGCTCGGCCGCCTGCTCGGCGTTAGCTCGAACGGCCTCGACCGTACGGTAGCCAACCGAGACAATCGGCGTTCCGCCAACACGCTCGACCTCGGCAAAAATCGACTTGTCCTCAAGATCGGCCGTCAACAGCTCACGGTAGGCGTCAAACGGCACAAAGATGTTCTCCTCAAAGATGGGCTCGCCGTCGGCCGTACGCACGCGCTTGATATGCAGCAGCAGCGCATCCTTCTGCAGGCCAAAGAACTCCATCTCGTTTTGGCGCGCCGGAACGATCTGGCGATCGATCACGTGCGCACCGGCCTTCATGCCGTTGCCGGCACACAGCGCGGTAAACGTCTGCAGCGTCGAGGCGTGAAACTGGCGGTTGATGTGCGGCGTGGAGACAAAGGTGCCGCGGCCCTGCTGCTTAACCAGGTAACCATCGGAGCACAGCTCCTCGACAGCGCGGCGCACCGTAATACGGCTCACCTCGTACTGCTCGGCTAGTTCAAGCTCGGACGGAATACGCTCCTTGGGTGCATAAACACCTTTCTCGATCGCATCCTTGATTTCGTCATAAATCTGCTGGTAAAGCGGTGCATTTTTGGGCGCAGGCATATCTGATCACTCTTATCAAAATAGCTAAATTTCTCATACGTATATAACGTCTAGTATCATGTTACCTCATATTGATAAAACGATACACCCTCCCTACCAAAAAGCGACAGCTTCATTTTGGTAGGTTTTATCTGGGCAAACGAGAGCCCTCGAAAGCAACGGGGCTTTCGGGAGGCTCGTTCGGATGGGTTGCGCAGGACCGGCAAAATGCCAATACCCTACTTGCCGTCGTCCTGCTGCAGGCTGTCCTGTTCGCTGAGGCGCGCCTGCCTGCTGGCCATGCGTGCGGGCTTGTCGGGATCGGGAACGGCCGTGGGCATGGGCTCGTCGACATGACCGCCCCACCAGCCGCCCACAAAGTTGAGCGTGTGGAACACGTTGATCACGGCGCCGGGATCAACGTCGCACACCAACTTGATAATGTCCTGGCTCTCGTAGGTCGAGACAACGGTGTTCAGCAGGTACATCTTTTCGCGGCTGTATCCGCCGACGACCTCGGCGCAGCTAATGCCGTGCTGAAAATGGTTTACGTAGGCAGTCATGACCTCGTCTGCCTTACGCGTCGTGATCTGCAGCGTCACGCGATCGTAGCGACGATAGAAACTGTCGATGGTCTTGGTCGAAATAAACTGGAACACGATGGAATACGCCGCCTTGTCCCAGCCAAACATAAAGCCAAAGATCGCCAGGATAAAGCAGTTGAAACCAAAGATGACGCCCCAGATGGTCTTGCCCGTGTGGTTGGAGACCCACAGCGCGATAAAGTCGGTGCCACCGGTAGATGCGCCGGACTTTAGCGCGATGGCAGCGCCCAGACCCGAGACCACGCCGCCAAAAATGATGAGCATAATCTTGTCGCCCAAAAATGGAGCGAAGTGAAAGACGTTGAGGAACAGCGACGAGAGCACGACCTGCATCATCGAGAAGATGACGAAGCGCTTGCTAATGCCGCTCCAGCATAGGAGCGCCACGGGAATGTTGAGCGCAAGCATGCCGAGCGAGATGTCGATGTGAACGCCGCCCAGCGAGGTAACGCGATCGAGCAGGACCGCAACGCCGGTGAGGCCGCTCGGAAGCAGGTCGGCGGGCTGAATGAACGCCTGGATCAGGAATGTCTGGAGGACGGCAGAAATTGTGACCGCCACGGCAGTAATGGCACGGCGGACGATGGTGAGGCGGCCGAGTACGAGCACTCGGTCCGTGAGCTGATCGATGGCGTTCGCCACGCAGGCTCCTTTCGAAGGCAGATGTAGTTGTGGGGTATGTCCGCGATTGTAGCATGGAGCGTGCGGGGGCGCTTCAATTCACCCTCTCTCGACAACCAAAGCGGGACCAGCAACCCCACGACCAAAGGCCCAAATTACAAGTGAGTAGACTTTACGCGACCTGCAGAGCACACCCAAAACCGCCACCCCTGTGACCTGCGGTTTTACTAGAGCAGATGCGCTTTGTGCTCGTCCTGCACCAAAAAGTCTACTCACTTAGTCCGAATCGAAGCCAAACGGATCAAAATCGAAACCAAATTGAGCCAGTCCACCGCAAAAAACGTTTGAACCCGTGCTTCTCGCGGCGGATTGACACTACAAAGCGGCCAAAATGTCGGTCAGATTATCAATAACGGCATCGGCTCGCGATTGATCGAGGTTGACGCCCTCGTGCGGACGCAGCGCCAGGACGCGGGCGCCGGAGCGCTTGCCGGCCTCGATGCCCAAAGGCGAGTCCTCGATAACCAGGCATTCGGCAGGCTCCACCCCCAGCGCCTCCATGGCACGCAGGTAGATCTCGGGGTCGGGCTTAAACGCACTGCACTCGTGACCGCTGATGGTGTAGTCCAGCACGTCGGCGATACCGGCAATCCCCACCAGCTCGTCAATGAGCTCGCGATAGGACGAGCTTGCGATGGCGCACTTCACGCCGCGCTCGTGCAGCTTGCGCATCACCGGCTCCGTCTGCTCGTTGAGCAGCTCGGCATACGGAACGGGATGGTCTGGGCTGTAGACCTGCTTGTACTCCACGCGCAGGCGCTCGCGCAGCTCAACATCGTCAGGTACCAGCGACTTCCAAATGGCGGGCTCGTTAGACCCCGAAAGATCGGGGATCTCGTCAAAGTGAAAGCCCTTCTCTTCCATAAACGCCACGCGGCGGCGGTTGTAGAACCACTCGGTATCGACCAGCACGCCGTCCATGTCAAACAGCACCGCCTTGATCATACGTATCTCCTTTCGATAGCAAAAAAAGGGACGGGGCGCAAACCCCATCCCCTCTCAATCAACCCGTAAGGTCTACTTACTTGTGATTAGTAGGAAAGCTTCCACATGTAGCGACGCATGGTCAGCGGGTGCTGACGGGCCTCGGCGATCTGGTTGCCGTACTCACGCATAACGGCGAGGTGCAGCAGCGGGTTGAAGTAGGTGATGACGCTCGCGGGTACGGCGTCAGCCAGGCCGTAGTCCTTGGAGTCGATCAGAGCGACCTTGGCGCCCATGCGCTTAAGGAAGGTGAGGGCGCGGGCGTCCATCGGACGGGTAGCGCCATCGGACATGAAGAAGACGTAGGGCTTACCCTCGGTGGAAACCTCGAACGGGCCGTGGAAGTACTCACCGGTGTTGTAGGCGGCGGCGTCGATCCACTGCATCTCGGTGAACAGGAAGGCGGCGTGAGAATAAGCCATCTTCTCGGAGGCACCGGAAGCCATGAAGTAGATCATCTTGTCGTCCTTGAAGTCCTCGGCGAACTTCTTGGCGAGCTTCTTGCAGTGCTGAGCGGCGTTCTCGCAGAGCTCGAAGACGTTGGTGAGGCCGGTGATCATGTCCTCGTAGTGGTCATAGCCCTCGGTCTGCTGAAGGATCTCGACAGCAAGAGCGATGGCGTAGCCGGGCTTCTCGCACTTGGCAGCGAAGTTGGCGTGGAAGCCGTGAACGATGACGTAGTCAGCGTCGACGGTCAGAGCGGAGCCAGCCTTGTTGGTGAGGGAGACGACCGGGCAGTTGTGCTTCTTCGCGGTCTTGTTGGCCTCGACGGTCTCGGGCGTGGAGCCACCGAGGGAGCAGGTGATCACAAAGGTGTGCTCGTTGACCCAGGAAGGCGTGTCGTAGTTGAACTCGTTAGCCTGTCTCTTATACACATCTCCGAGCCCACGAGACGCTCATGAATCTCGTA
>URIK01000037.1 GCA_900547855.1 uncultured Collinsella sp.
TCTACACTCGACTAGTCGTCGGCAGCGTCAGATGTGTATAAGAGACAGGCTGTCGGTGACTTCTGCAGAGGATTATCGCACGATGGGGGAGGCGGTGTGGGCGCGGTGCTAATCCAGTTTGGTACCTGGCACCTGCACGGCTTTCCCGAGCAACGCATTGAGCTCGTTCAAAATCGAAACGGGCTGACGGTCGACGCCGTCCAGATGGAGCGTGGCCACGCGAATGGGTGGCTGATATTCAAATGGGCCAAAGAGCACGGGTGAACCCAGGAACCGCTCGATTTCCTCTGCAATCGCATCGGTTTCTTCGGGATCAAAGTCGTCGAAAAGAGCCACGAACATCGGCCCCGTCGAGCGGAACATACGACCCTTACCGCGCGAGCATTCCACCAGACAGGCGGCACATTCTGCCAAAACGCGGTCGCCCGCATCAAAGCCAAAGCGGGCATTGACCTGAGCGATATCGTCGATTTTGATGGCGATCAAACCAGCCTTGCGCGCCACGCGACGCATTTCGCCAATGGCGTTGACCAGGGCGTGAATATCGCCCAAGCCGGTCACGGAATCGGTCGTATCTGCCAAGCTTCGGTTGATGATAATGCCCACATACATGCCGGGCTCGGTATCGGTGCCGTCCAAGCGGTAGCCCGTGCAGTCGCAAAGCACGTATTTTCCGGTGGCATCCATTACGCGATACTGCATGTAGTGGAAGTGCCACGTGCCGTTTATCACCATGTCGAGCTCGACACGTACGTTGTCGCGGTCCTCGGGATGAACGCGGGCGAGCCACATGTCGAGTGAGTTAAAAGGGTGCTGGGAGGGCAGGTCAAAATCGCGCACGGCGTTAACCGACCATTGCGATTCTCCCGTATCGAGATTGAGGATAAACGGATAGCGCGTCTCGGAGCTCATGGAGATCGCTTGGAACACCCGGTCGTTGCAGGGAAGCTGATCGACGATTGGGCGTTGCGGCGCGTCATCGTCTTTCGGTTGCTGCACACGATGCATAAGCTTATAGCGATACATTTTGCGATCGGCATCCATCGTCATCTGGCGACGCGTGTCGCCAGCAAGTGGATCGACGCGCGAGCAGCCAAAGCTAAAGCTGCCGATCATGGGCGCCTTGCCACCTGAGCTCGCCTCGATCAGCCCGGCACGTACCTGTTCCAAGCGCTGCTCGAGTTCGGTCTCGTTTGCGGAGAGCGAGATAAGCACAAACTCGTCTCCACCGATACGGAACAGCATCTCATCGTGCTCCATGGTTTCGGAGAGCGTGCGGCAGATGCCCAGAATAGAGCGATTGCCTTCGGCGTGGCCAAACCTATCATTGCAATGCTTGAGATGGTCGATGTCAATATAGGCGCAGGTGAAGGGGTCGCCTTTGCGCCAGAGTTGCTCGACGTGACGGTCGAATCCGTTGCGGTTGCCCAAGTTGGTGAGTGGATCGATATAGGCGTTGCGCTCAAGCAGCTGACGCTCTTGTTGCAGGATGGCATGCGTCTTTTGCAGTTGCTCACCAACGGCGCGTAGCTCAGCAGGCAGCGCGGCAACATCGAGTTCGGCGGTTGAGACGCCGTTCGCAAGTCGCTGAAGATAGGCAATAATCGATTGCTCGCCCAGGCGATATGACTCGTTCATGATGGATAACCTCCTTGGGCGGAACAACGGTTTGTATCATATCCCCAATTCGGTTTGAATTGGGGATATAAGTTAGCCAATGGGGACAAATGCCCCCTTCGGCGGTGGCGTTTTGCGCGCGAGCGTATCAGTTGTTATTGCCGCCATCGAGCAATGCCTCAAAACTCTTCGCCGGCATGGGGCGGTAGTAGAGGAAGCCCTGAGCGTAGCGGGCGCCCATTTGTCGTAGCATGTTCGCCTGCTCATTTGTCTCGACGCCTTCGACCACGACGGGCAGATGGAGCGACTGCGCCATTTCGAGCATCGATGAAATGATTTGCGTGCTGCGGCCTTGATCGCGGTCGGTGGGCACAAAGGTGCGGTCGAGCTTGATGACGTCGACGTTGACGTTCTTGAGCATCGCGAGCGTGGACTGACCGGTGCCAAAATCGTCCATATAGGTCGAGAAGCCGCGGGTGTGCAGATCTGCGGTCAGCTTATCCACGGCCTCGGATTCTCCCGTATAAGCCGTCTCGGTGATCTCGATACGCATGAGCTCGGGCGGTAGGTTGTATTGGGCGGCGAGCGCCCCCATATGTTCGGCAACGTCGCAGGCAAGGATATCCACGCGCGACACATTAAGCGAGACCGGAACCACGCGAAGACGGCGATCGAGACGCTCGCGAAGCCATATGGCGACACCCTGCCAAATGTACTTGTCGAGTGTCACTACAAAGCCGCTTTCCTCGAGTGCGGGGATAAACGTTGCGGGCGAAATGAGAGAGCCGTCCTTGTCAATCCAGCGGGTGAGTGCTTCGGCGCCAATAATCTCGCCGGTTTCCATATCGACCTGGGGCTGAAGATAGTACGTGATGCGACCATTTGACAGCGCGTACTGGAATTCGGTCAGCGTGCGGTGGAACGCGACTTCGCGCTCGTACTCCGCGGGGCGGAAAATGGCAATGCGCTCCTTAAAGTCGTTTTTTGCGCGTCGATTGGTAAACATGGCCTTTGCCTGCGCATCGATGGTGATTTCCTCATTGGAGTCGATGGGGTAAACGCCCATGGACGGCCAAAAACCTACGCCGTCATCATGCCTGGCTACTGCCTCACGAACGCGATTGTAGATTTGATGGACGGTGATGTGCTTAAAGGGGATAAGTACACAAAAGTCATCTTGGCCCCAGTACCCTGCGACGCCCATATCGGCATTCTCGATGTCCTTGAGGACCGTGCCCACATCGGCGAGTACGCGGTCGCCCTCGGCCTGGCCGCGCCATTCATTAAACAGGCGCATGTGGCCCATGTCGACCGTGGCGATGCACCAGGTGCCGTTGCGCCTTGCCTCGAGAAATGCGTTGGCGCGCCGCATAAACTCGCTGGGTCGATAGAGACCCGTGAGCGAGTCGATACGTTCTGCTATGGCGCTTTTGCGCTCCGCCTCGGGTATGGGGAGGCTGTCGTTGGGAACAAGCCCGCCGGCCGTGCGAAGGCGACGGTCGAGTTCGCCTAAAACGGCGGTCGCTTGATGGGTTAAGTGCTCGTAAAAGGCCGGGACGACAAGGCAGACGGGAGTAATGGTGTCGCCTGCGATTCGAACAGGAGCGAAAACGGCCTCTTTAAGGTGGCGGGTCAGTTGCTCGAATGCCTCGTGGTCTAGGTCGTTGCTGAGCACGACGAACTGAACGCTTCGTGAACGGTAGACCCGGCTCCTGCCGCGAGTGATCGACAGCATGCGGCCTGCGTATTCGGCAAGCATGTTGTCGACAGCCTCGGCCCCGTAGAGCTCGTTGAGCTTTGTCGTGCCACGAACGCGCACCGCTATAAGCCCCGTCTCGCAACGATCGCGGCGGCAGGCGTCGATGGCGTTGGCCAGCATGCGCTGCGTTCCGAGGCCTGTGGCAGCGTCGACGGTTTCGGCAAGTGAGTGGTTGACGAGCTCGCCGACATAGAGCGAGGGGACATTTCCGTCGCCGTCGATACGAAACCCGCGAGCACGGCAAAGGACGTAGTCGCCGACGGCGTTGCGCACACGATACTGCATGACGCGACGGTGCTTGGTGCCGTTGTAGACTTGGTCGATGTCGTTGATGCAGGCCTCAAGGTCGTCGGGATGGACGCGCGTTTTCCAGTAATCGCGACAGTTGTCTATGTGCTCCGAGGGAAGGCCAAGATCGCGCAAGGCACCTTGTGACCAAAGGGTGCGATGTTTGTCCAAGTTCTCGATAAAGAAATAACGGCCCTCGTTGAGCATCGAAAAGGCGTCAAAAATACGATCGCTTATTTCGAAGTCGTCGGCGTGGACTTGCGTGATATTGCGTCGATCGAGGTGCATGGCATGACGTAGCTTGTAGTCGTACATGCGATGGTCGGCATCGAGCGTCATGCGATTGGAAGCTTCGCCCAGGGCGGGGTCGGCATGTGACACTCCGTAGCTAAACGAGTGGGGCATCTCGGAATCGTTGTTTTTGAGCAGAACCGTTCGGCAGTGTTTCAGACGTTCGGCGAGGTCGTCCTCGGTTGCAATCGTAGATAGGATGGCAAACTCGTCGCCGCCTATGCGAAACGCCGCTTCGCCCACCTTCATATACAGCTTAAGATAGAGACTTACCTGCAAGATATAGCGGTTGCCCTCGTCATGCCCAAAGACGTCGTTGCAGTGCTTGAGATTGTCGATATCGATGAACGCCATGGTAACGGGGGCGTCCTGCTCCCAGAGCTCCTCGAGGGAACGGGCAAAGCCGCCACGGTTGCCAAGCCCGGTAAGCTGGTCGGTAAAGGCAGTCCTGATCAGATCCTCCTGCCGTTCGAGAAGGTCGCGGACGGTCTTTTCGAGCGTTTCGGTGTAATTGCTGACAGTTTCCATGTTCTAAGCGACTTTCTGAGGTCGGGGCGGATTGCGTCGGGCGAGCTCGTTGTGTACACGCGTCGTTGCTCAGCGCTTTGCATGTATCCAGGCCCCGCCTTGCCGCGTTGTTGAGTTAATTTGTCGGCTAATGTTCGCTGTTGATAACAGCTGAGTAGTGTAAACAATAGTGCACAATTATATATGGGTGCACATGCTGTGGGCGGCTATTATTCGACAAGCGGTAGCGCGACGATGCGATGTTCGATAAAAATGCGACTGGGACGATATATGTTGACGGGTATACTTGTCCCGTTTTAAAACGCAGGAACGGAGATGGTCGCATGGCACAGTCAAATATGACGCGCACGGTGGGGCTGGCGCTCGAGGGAGGCGGCTACCGCGGTATGTATACGGCGGGCGTGCTCGACGTTTGGATGGAGCACGGTTTGACCTGCGACCATATGGTGGGCGTCTCGGCGGGCGCGGCGTTTGGCTACAACTTTAAATCGCGCCAGATCGGCCGCGCCATTCGCTATAACAAGGCCTATTGCGCCGACAAGCGCTATGCGAGCGTGACCAGCTGGCTGCGAACCGGCGATATGTACAATGCCGACTTTGCTTATCACGAGGTGCCTATCGAGCGCGATCCTATCGACTTGGAGGCGTATCGCACCTGTCCCATGCGATTTACGTGCGTGTGTACCGATATCGAGACGGGCAAGGCCGTCTATCACGATCTGCCGTATGGCGACGAGCGCGATATCGAGTGGATTCGGGCGTCGTCGGCAATTCCCGTGGCGACGCGTCCCGTTGCTATTGACGGGCATAAGTATCTGGATGGTGGCGTGGCTGATTCTATTCCCAGCGCGTGGCTGTTTGCGCAGGGGTATGACCGCAATATCGTGGTACTCACGCAGCCGGCGGGCTTTGTGAAGCAGCCCAACAGCGTGATGCCCATGCTGCGTCGCGTGTTCCGTCACTATCCGGAGTTTGTCGCAGCGCTTGAGCACCGGCATGAGGTCTACAATGCCACGCTCGATGACCTGGCACGTCGCGAGGCTGCCGGCGAGATCTTTGTGGTGCGTCCGAGCGAATCGGTGAAGGTGCCGTCGCTGTGTCGCGAGCCCGATGAACTTGAGCGCATCTACCAGATTGGTCGCCGCGATGCGGAGGCGACCTTGCCGGCACTGGAGGCATATCTGGCAGGGTAGAGGCTGCTGCCGCCATCTCGGCGGAAAGCGCATCCCGGAATGGAGGCTCAAACTGGGATGCGCTTTCCATTGCTGAAGATATGAGGCTGCGAATCAGCTGCTCGGCCTAGACTTACGCCTGCTGCCAGGTGTCGACGAGTTCCTTGGCCGCGGCGTAGGGGTCATCGGCGCTGCAGACGGCGCTCACCACGAAAAAGCCGTCGACGCCGGTGGCCTTGAGCTGTGGCAGGTCGGCCGTCTTGACGCCGCCGCCCACCACGATGGGCACGTGGCTTGCCGCGTGGAGGGCGGCCAGGTCCTCAAAGCTCTTGGTGATGATAGAGCCGTCGGCCGCGCGTCCGCAGTCGCGCTTGGTCTCGGTCTCGTGGAGTGGGCCGATGCCCAGGTAGTCGATTAGGCTCATGTCGGCGGTCTTGACGTACTCGAGCATCTCCTCGCAACGGGCGGAAAGGCCCACGATGGCGTCGGGCCCCAGCAGCTTGCGACAGACCTCGACGGGAATGTCGCTCTGACCCACGTGCACGCCGTCGACAGCAATGCCCTGCTCGCGCGCGGCGAGTACGCAGTCCAGGCGGTCGTCAATCAGCAAAGCGACCTGACCGGTCTTGCCGGCCTGTGCGATTGCCTGCGCGGCGTCGCCGGTCAGCGCAATGATCTCGCGGGCGCTTGCCACCTTGGAGCGCACCTGGATGCAGGTAAAGCCGGCGTCGAGTGCCTGGGCCACCACATCGCCCACGGGGCGCCCCAGCGTGTTTTCGGGGCCGAGCACCAGATAGGCCGAGATATCAAGGTTGTCGCGGATACTCATCGTGTTTCCTCCTGCTTTTTGATCTGAGCTTCCATGCGCTCGAGCTTGCCGGTCATGGTGTCGGTAAATCCGGGTCGAATATCGGCTTTGAGCACGACTTCGGTGCGGATGCCCTTGCTCGCCAACACAAAGGTTGCGTCGCGCACGACCTGCATGACCTCGTCCCAGTCGCCCTCGATCTCGGTGAACATCGAGGTGGTGCGGTTGGGAAGGCCGCTCTCGCGAATGACGCGCACGACCTCGGCGACCTCGGCGGACAGCTCATCGCCGGTGCCGCACGGGGCGATGGCCACGGCGACGAGCGTATTCATGCCGGCATTGGTTGCGGGCTCGGACATGGCCTATGCCTCCTCGAGGTCGAGCTGGTTGTTGGCGATGTCCTGGGCGGTTGCGCGGTAGAGCTCGTCGATAAAGGCGACCTTAAAGCTTGCCGGGGCGTCGGCGACAGCGGCGGCACGCGAGCCGGCAACGTTGTAGACGGCGGTGCCGCAGACGGCTGCCGTAAACGGGTCGGCGGCGCAGGCGTACACGGCCAGCACGCCGCCCTGCGAGCAGCCGCAGCCGGTGATCTTGGACATGAGCGGGCTGCCGCCGTGGGACTTGGCCACGGTCATGCCGTCGGTGATCAGGTCGACTTCGCCCGAGACCACAACGGCGCCGCCGGTGTAGCGGGCGAGCGCCACGGCGGCATCGCGGGCGGCGTCTACCGTGTCGGTGGTATCGACACCGCGCACGCGGCTCAGATCGGCCGCCTCGCCCTCAAGACCCCACAGGCCGGCGAGCGCGATGATCTCGGAGGCGTTGCCGCGCACGATGGCGGGCTTGTACTGCTTAAGCTCGTTTACCAACTGGGTGCGCAGACTGCCGATGCCCAGGCCCACCGGATCGAGCACCCAGGGCTTGCCGGCGTCGTGTGCCGCCTTGGCCGCGCGGGGAATCGTCTGCTCGTAGATGGGGAAGAGCGTGCCCATATTGAGATAGATGGCGCCGCCGCCGGCAACGAGCGCCTCGCCCTCGTCGGGAAGATAGACCATGGCGGCCGATCCACCCACAGCGAGCTGCGCGTTGGCGACAAAGTCGATCGTCACCGTGTTGGTGATGGAGCCGGCCATCGGATTGGCGGTGCGAATCTCCTCCACGGCCTTGACCATATGTTGCTTAAGCTGTTCCGAATCAATCACTGCACATGCCTCCTTGGCATAGAAAAGGGGCGCTGTGCATAGACAGCGCCCCTGTAAAGGCGGCATGCTCCCTACGCCAGCATTAACTGACAGGTTCAAAGGATTGGGCCCCATGCCCTCTCAGCCTTGTGGTTTGCACCGCCGGCACTCCCGCATCGAATCTGTTGTTCCCTATACTAGCGCACCGTTACAATGGTTGCGGTGAAAATGACTGGGGGACTCTATGATCAAACTTGTGCTGACCGATATGGACGATACGCTGATTCCAGCCGGGCATGACGGCGCCAGCGACTACGCCATTGAGGGTATTCATGCCATGCAGGCGGCGGGTTTGCACTTTGGGCCGGTTTCGGGTCGTCAGCCGTCCGCGATGGGCTGGATGTTCAAAAACCGTTCCGGGTGTTATTCGACCGGTGCGTTCTGTAACGGCCAGGTGATGTTTGTTGACGGCGAAGTAGTCGCCTCGCGCGCAATCGACAACGATGCTCTGATGCGTTTGGCCGACTATCTGGAGCAAGAGACCGACGATACATTTCTAAAAGTCTACAGCCTGGGCGATGACTTTTGGGGCAACGATGCCCATTGTGTGACGAGTGACCCCGAGCGCGTTCGTCGCGCCATGGAGTCGGGCGGCAACGCGTGGCTCAAAGGCGAAGAGGCCCCATGTCGTCCCGTCGTCGATGACGCGTCGGTGTTTAAGGCGAATATCTGGAGTGCCCGTTCGCGTGAGGAGCTCGCGGAGCTACGTGAGCGCGTTGCCGCTGAGGTGCCGGAACTCTCGCTTGTGTTTCCCAACAACCGAGTGCGCCTGTTCGACATCCTTCCGGCTGGTTGGGATAAGGGCTGCGCTGCGCTGGAGCTGGCGCGCGCTTTGGGCCTGACGCCCGACGAGGTGGCCGTATTCGGCGATTCTGATAACGATTTGCCCATGATCGATGCCGTTCCTAACTCCGTTGCAGTCGCCAATGCCAACGAGGCCGTCACGGCTGCCGCACGCTGGCATATTGGCGCTGCGGCAGATGATGCGGTTGCCGGGGCTCTGCATCAGATTGCCGCCTGCGCCGCGACGGGGGAGATGCCGTCGTTTATGCGTCAAATGGACGCGGCAGGTTTTGGCGTCACGAACGTCTAGGGAGAAGGCTATGAAGCTTCAGCAGCTCAGATATGTTGTTAAGGTTGCCGAATACGGTAGCATCACCGAGGCCTCGCGCCGGCTCTTTGTGTCGCAGCCCTCGATTACCGCGTCGATTCGCGATCTCGAAAACGAGATGGGTGTGCATATCTTTGAGCGCACCAACAAGGGCGTCATTGTGTCCGAGGAAGGCGAGACCTTCTTGGGCTACGCGCGCCAGGTGCTCGACCAGGCCGACCTGCTCGAGGGCAAGTACAAAGGCACGTCCGAGCAGGTGCCGCACTTTAGTGTGAGCTGCCAGCATTATTCCTTTGCCGTTAATGCGTTTGTCGATGTGATCCGCGAGTTCGATGCCGCGCGCTACGACTTTACCCTGCGCGAGGAGCAGACCCACGAAATTATCGAGGATGTCGCGCATATGAAAAGCGAACTCGGCATCCTGTATCTGTCGGAGCACAATCGCGAGGTCATCGAGCGCATGCTTGCCGCCAACGAGCTCGTGTTCGAAGGGCTCTTCTGCGCCACGCCGCATGTCTTCGTCTGCGCCGACCATCCGCTGGCGGGCCGCTCCAGCGTGACGCTCGAGGATCTGGAAGACTACCCGTTCCTGTCCTACGAGCAGGGCAGCTACAACTCGTTTTACTATTCCGAGGAGCTGACCTCGACGTTCGAGCGTCGCAAAAATATCCGCGTGCGCGACCGTGCGACGTTGTTCAATTTGGCCATGGGCCTCAACGGCTACACGGTATGCTCGGGCGTGATCAGCCACGAGCTCAACGGCCCCGGCATTATCTCGATTCCGCTCGACGTGGACGAGTACATGGAGATTGGCATCATCACGCGCAAGAACACGACGCTCACGCGCTACGGTCGGGCCTATATCGACGCGATTCGTCAGCATATCTAGGCTGCTGTGCTCCGCACGGTTCAAGTCTCTTTATGACAGTCCAGACTGATATAGGAAGCATCTATATCAAACTGTTATAAACGTATATTTTACGATGACCATATGAGCGCTCATACTCTGTCCCAGTAAAGCAACCAATGCAAAGGGAGATATCTATGAGCACTTCGATTCAACCGAACGCGCCGTTTCGCGCCGATATCGTCGGCAGTTTTCTTCGTCCGCAGGCTGTAAAGGATGCCCGTGCCGCCTATGTCGCGGGTAAACTCGACGCTTCCGGCCTTAAGGCCGTCGAGGACGAGGCCATCCGCGACTTAGTGGCCAAGCAGAAGGCTGCCGGCCTGCAGGTGATTACCGATGGCGAGTTCCGCCGCAGCTACTGGCACCTCGATTTTATGTGGGGACTCAACGGCATTGAGCGCCGCGCCTCGCGCACGGGCTACATGTTTCACGATGAGGAGACTACCGCCGACACCGCCGCGGTAACCGGTCCCATTAGCGGCGAGAACCATCCGTTCGTCGAGCACTTCAAATTTGTCAAGTCGCTCGAGGGTGAGGGCCAGATCGCGCGCCAGACCATTCCGGCGCCGATCCAGACGTTCTCCGAAGTCACACTCGACCGCTGTGATGGCCAGCAGGAGAGCCTGCGTGCCGTCTATAAGACCGACGAAGAGCTCGCCGATGCCATTGCCGCAGCATACCGCACCGTGATTGCCGACCTGTATGCCGCGGGCTGCCGCAACATCCAATTTGATGACTGCACCTGGGGCATCTATTGCGATACCGACTTTGTGTCCAAGACCGGCATGAGCCCGGTTGACCTGCAAAAGGTGAGCGAGCTGGGCGTGGCGCTCAACAACGCCGCCATCGAGGGCAAGCCCGACGATCTGGTTATCAACACGCACGTGTGCCGCGGCAACTATCACTCCACGTATGCCTTCGAGGGTGGTTACGATCCCATTGCACCGTACCTGTTTGCGCACGAGGATGTCGACGCGTTCTACCTTGAGTTCGATACGCCGCGCGCCGGTGGCTTTGAGCCGCTCAAGTATGTTGCTCCCGGCAAGAAGGTCGTGCTGGGCCTGGTGACCACCAAGGCCGCTGAGCTCGAGGACGAGGATGCCATCGTCGAACGTATCCACGAGGCCGCAAAGTATGTGCCGCTCGAGAACCTGTACCTGTCGCCCCAGTGCGGCTTTGCCAGCTGTGAGATTGGCAACAAACTGACCGAGGACGAACAGTGGGCAAAGATCGCGCTGGTCAAGCGCATTTCCGAGCGCGTTTGGAAGTAACGCTACCGTTTGCAGGTGACGGCGCGTGCGAGACATGGCGTATCACGTACAATGGTTCGGATCGTATCGTTCGGGCAGGTTATCCGATATGCCTGATCGCCCTTCCATCATGAAAGGACTTCCATGTCCCAATCCTCGACGCCCGCCGTCACCGATGCCATCTACGATGCATCGTCGCTCGGCCGCCCGCGCATGTTCGTGTTGGGTTTGCAACACATGTTTGCGATGTTCGGAGCCACGGTGCTCGTGCCTGTGCTCACCGGCCTTTCCGTTTCGGCGACGCTTCTGTTCGCCGGCATCGGCACGCTGCTGTTTCATTTTCTATCGCGCGGTAAGGTGCCCGCGTTTCTGGGCTCGTCGTTTGCCTTTATCGCGGGTTATGCCGCCATTGCACCCAACGGCGAGGCCGAGCTTTTGCCCTACGCCTGCCTGGGCGTTGCCTGCGCCGGCCTGCTCTATCCGGTGCTGGCGGCGCTGTTCCGCGCATTTGGCGCCAAGCGTGTCATGCGCTTCTTTCCGCCGGTGGTGACCGGTCCCATCGTCATTTCCATCGGCCTGATCCTGGCGAGCTCTGCCATTGCCAACTGCCAGACCAACTGGCTTGTTGCCGTTGTCGCTGTGGCCGTGATCGTCATCTGCAACATCTGGGGTCGCGGCATGGTCAAGATCGTGCCGATTTTGCTGGGCGTTGTGGTGAGCTATGCCGTTGCGGCCGCGTTGGGCGAGGTCGACTTCTCTGGCGTCGCAGCCGCCCCCTGGGTCGGTCTGCCCATCGTGTGGGACAACACCGTGTTTGCGCTCTTTGGACCGCAGTTCGATAGCGGTCTTGCCACGACGGCCATTATCACCATCATGCCGCTGGCCTTTGCGACCATGATTGAGCACATTGGCGATATCTCCGCCATTGGCTCTACTTGCGAGCGTAACTACATCGCCGATCCTGGTCTGCATCGCACGTTGCTCGGCGACGGCCTTGCCACGATTCTAGCTTCGCTCTTTGGCGCTCCGGCCAACACTACGTATGGCGAGAACACCGGCGTGCTTGCGCTTACGCGCGTGTTCGACCCACGCGTGATTCGCATTGCCGCCTGCTGCGCCATCGTGCTTTCGTTCTGCCCCAAGTTTGCTGCTGTAATCGCTGCTATGCCGGCGTGCGTTATCGGCGGCGTGTCGCTCGTGCTCTACGGCATGATCAGTGCCGTGGGCGTTCGCAACCTTATCGAAAACCAGGTCGATTTCCAGAACAACCGCAATGTGCTGGTTGCGGCTCTGGTGCTCGTGCTTTCGCTCGGCATTGCCTACAGTGCCGCCGGTGCCATCGTGCTGGAGCTGGGCGGCGTGACGATTTCGCTTTCGGGCCTTGCCGTGGGCTCGCTGGTGGGCATTGTGCTCAATGCCATCCTGCCCGGTAATGACTTTGAGTTCGATACTTCCGAGCTTGAGGAGACTGCTGAATAGTAGCTGCGTTCAGCCAAATTAAAAATGGCGTCCATGCGTATGTACGCGTGGACGCCATTTTTAATGCGTCAGTATCCAGTGGATGCCGCGCGCCATGCGCAGGTCAGTTTGGGCAAAGTGGTTGCCGGGGTTGAGCTCCAGCGTTGTTGGAATGTCACGCTCGATAAACAGCTCTTCCATCGCGCGCGTATCGTCGAGTACGTGCCGCATCATGCGGTTGGGCGTCTTGGTTTCCTTTTTACCGAGCGACAGATAGGCGGCGTCGGGCGTAGCTGTCATCGTGCGCTCGCGCGCGTAGTCGATAAAGCCGGGGAACCACAGCGACCCCGATGCACTCGCTGCGCGCTCAAAGACATCTGTTTGCCAAAGTGCCCACAGTGCAAAAAGACCCGCCAACGAGTAGCCGGCAATGCCGCGCCAGGTGGGCGGGCAGGGAAGTGATGATTCGGCCTCTGGGATTATCTGATTCAGCAGTTCATCGAGAAACTCAGACGCCTGTCCGTCAAAGGGCTCGGCATCTCGTATAGTTCCGTCGCATTCCCAGGGGCTCAGCTCGCGATTCCAATCGAGCCCTCCAATGGCGACAAGGGCGAATGGCGGGCAGTCGAGCTCTCGGCAGCGCTCGTAGACTTCACTACCGTCGCCCATAACCACGGGGAGGTAGATGACGGGTGTACCTTCCGCACACTCTGAATAAACGGTTATCTGCTTCTGATGCGCTTCCAAGGCAGGCTTCTCTCGGTGTTGTGATATTGACAGCCTCAATTGTCGCACGCTGGCACGGGGGCAGACGCTAAAAGAAAGGCGCGGAGCCGCTCGATGCGATTCCGCGCCTTGTTGTTTTGCTTTAGCAGACTATGTCGTTACGCCACGAAGAAGTAGACGAGGAAGGCAAGGGCTGCGATCCACATGAGCGGCTTGATCTTGGAGGCCTCGCCCTTAAAGAGCGCGACGATCACGTAGGCGATAAAGCCCAGGCCAATGCCGGCAGAGATGGAGTAGGTGAAGGGCACGCCGGCGACAATCATGAACGCCGGGAAACCCTGCGACACGTCGGACCAGTCGATCTCGGAGGCCTCGCTCATCATGAGGTAGCCGACGTAGACCAGAGCACCGCAGGTGGCGGCGCTGGAAACGATGGTGACGATGGGGGAGAAGAACGCGGCGAGAATGAACAGCACGCCGGTGGTGACGGAGGTGAGGCCCGTGCGGCCACCGTCGGCAGCGCCAGAGGTGGACTCGACGAAGGTGGTGATGGAGGAGACGCCCATGAAACCGCCCACAGCAGCGGCGGCGGAGTCGACGATCAGGATCTCCTTGATATTCTCGACGTTGCCGTCGTCGGTGAGGAACTCGCCCTGCTTGGCCACGGCCATCGCGGTGCCCATGGTCTGTCTCTTATACACATCTCCGAGCCCACGAGACGCTCATGAATCTCG
>URIK01000038.1 GCA_900547855.1 uncultured Collinsella sp.
GCGTCTCGTGGGCTCGGAGATGTGTATAAGAGACAGGTAGGAGCGCTTGCCAACCCATACGAGCGGCTCGGCGGACAGCGCGCGGGCAACCATTCCCTGGGGCTGCACGCAGGCCGCGATGACCATGAGCGTGAGGATCGAGCACAGCAGTGTGCCTCCGCGATACTGGAAGGCGGTGTAGCCGTTGGTGAGCGCGACCATGGCGGCAAGGCCAACCAGACCCACGACGCCCAACACATCGATGGATGCGGGCGAGGACCAAAAGCGCACGAGGGCGCTCGGCTGTGCCGGGGCGGTCTCGGCTGCTTCGTCGGCCTTCTCGCCAGGCTTGCCCTCGGCGTTCTTGCCGTGCTTGGCGGCGCCAGCTAGGCGATTGAGCCCCAAACGACGAGCGAGACGCACCGGCGCCAGGTCGCGATCGGGGATAAAGGCCATCCAGGCACCCAGCAGCAGCGAGAACACGCGGGTGTCGGTGCCGTAGTACACGCGGCTGGGGTCGGCGGCAGGGTTGTAAAGCACCATCATGGCGAGGGCAGATACCGCGGCAAGGCCCAGAACCACGCGGCGCGTGTTGGGCTTGCTCACATGCATGGATACCATGGCAAACAGCAGTGGCGGCCAAATCAGGTAGAACTGTTCCTCGATGGCAAGCGACCAAAAGTGCGTGAGCGGCGAGGGGTCGCCCAGAGCATTGAAGTACGAGACGTTTTGGGCAATCTGCCACCAGTTGTTGAAGAACAACAGCGACGGCAGGATGTCGGGGCGCATCTTGGTGAGCATCACGTGGTTGAAGACGGTGCACAGCGCACAGGTCACCACCACGACGGTCACCACGGCGGGGACCAGGCGACGGATGCGGCGGATCCAGAAGCTCTTGAGGTCGATGCGGCCGGTCTTAGCGACTTCGTTGAGCAGCAAGCGCGTGATCAGATAGCCCGAAAGCACAAAGAAGATCGTGACGCCGAGCAGGCCGCCCTGAGCCCACGTGAGGTTAAGGTGATAGAGCACCACCGCGACGACGGCGAGCGTACGCAGGCCGTCGAGTGCAGGGATGTAGCGGGACTTGGGGCGAGCGGGCGTCTGCTCCGCGGCGGGAGTGTTGGCGCGGCCCGCGTTGTTGGCAGAAGCGCGATGGGGGCTCGCGGTGCGTCGCGGTTCGTCGGCACGGCGTTCGCCCTTCACGCGTTCGTGCGGCGCCGGCTCGTTGCCCGTGCGGCGTCGACCGCGCGAGCCCGATTGCGAGAGTTGTTCCATAAAACATCATCCAATGACGAGAATAATCATCACGCCTTCATTGTAGCTGCCTGCTCCTGTGAATGCTTGCTGCTGGCGCAAGCTCAAGCGCGCGTCCACATCAAAGTGAACTAAAGTTATAGGGGGTGCGAGAGTGCACGATCGACGGCCGACGGTGGGCATAAGGCCCGCAGATGAGGAGGTTTCCATGGCAGATCGCGGCATCGTTGCGGTGTTCGGCAGCATGAACATGGACCTTTCGGTGGCGTGCGAGCGCATACCGCGTGCGGGCGAGACCGTCGGCGGCAGCGGGTTTATCACCAACGCCGGCGGCAAGGGCGCCAATCAGGCCGTAGCTGCCGCGCGTATGGGCGCGTGCACGCACATGATCGGCGCGGTCGGTCGCGACGCGTTCGGCGCGTCGCTCGTGGCGGGGCTCCAAGACGCCGGCGTGGACTGTGACTTTGTAGTGCATCGCGATGACGTGGAGACGGGAACGGCGACCATCATTCGCTGCGAGAGCGACAACCGCATCATACTGTCACCGGGCGCCAACCATGCGCTTGCGGGCGCGGACGTTGCCTGCGCGTTGAGGCGTCTGGTGGCCCATGAGCTCGACGGCGACGCCAGCGAGATTGCCCCGGCTGCCGGAAGCGTCTTTATCGCCCAGGGCGAATGTGACCTTGCGGCGACGGCCGAGGCGCTTGTTTGCGCTCACGAGCTGGGGTTCTATACGGTCTTTAATCCAGCGCCCGCCTGCGAGCTGCCTGCGGAGGTCTGGCCTGCGGTCGACCTGGTCTGTCCCAACGAGACCGAGTGCCAGGTGCTGACGGGCATTCTGCCCACGGATGATGTGAGTTGCGTCGCCGCGCTCAATGCGCTGCTCGACAAGGGCGCCGGCGCCGCGGTCATCACGCTGGGCGGTGCCGGCTCGGTTACGCTCGGCGATGGCGGTGAGCTGCTGCGCATGCCGGCACTTTCGAGTGCGGTAGTCGATACCACGGCCGCCGGCGATACGTTTATCGGCGCGTTGGTGGCGGCTCGCCTAGAGGGCTTGCCGCTCTTTGAGTGCATGGCCGCGGGCGCTCGCGCCTCGGCAGTGACGGTGTCGCGCCTGGGCGCTCAGCAATCGATTCCCACGCGCGCCGAAGTTGAACATTGGTTTGGTTAAACGATAAAGACGGAGAAGCGGAGTAGAACAATGGCAATCAAGAAGCTGATCCTTGATCTGGATATGGGTGTGGACGATGCGATGGCGCTGGCCTATGCCATCGCGAACCCCGAGGTGGAGCTCGTGGGCATCACCACGTGCTTTGGCAACGTGCGCGTCGAGCAATCGGCGCACAACTGCCTGGCGGTGCTCGATCTGCTGGGTCGCCCCGAGGTTCCGGTGTACCTGGGTGCCGACCGTCCTCTGCAGGCGACTGAGCCCTATACGCCGCCGGCGTCCACCGCGCTCATTCACGGCAAGAACGGCATCGGCGGCGCGAGCGTGCCCGCGTCGCCCTACGAGCCGGTGGGGGCGACCTCGGCCGACGGCAACGCTGCGGTCGATTATCTGATCGATGCCGCGCGCACCTATGGTCCCGATCTGGTCTACGTAGCGACTGGCCCGCTCTCCAACCTGGCGCTCGCCCTGGAGCGCGATGCGGCGGCGATGATGTCCATCGGCCGCGTGGTCGTGATGGGCGGCGCCCTTACCGTGCCCGGTAACGTGAGCGCGGGCGCCGAGGCCAACATGGCGAGCGACCCCGAGGCAGCCGACGCGGTGCTGCGCTCGGGCCGTAAGCTCACCATGGTGGGTCTGGACGTGACGCATCGCGTGGTGCTCACACGCCGCGACATTGCCGGCTGGACGGGCTCGGGCACCATGGCGGGCTGCGCATTTGCGAGCATGGTCGAGCACTACATTGGCTCGTACGAGATGAACGCACCCTACCTGGGTGGTTGTGCACTGCACGATCCGCTGGCCGTTGCCGTGGCGGTCGACCCCACGCTCGTAGGTGCGCTCGGCTGCAACCTGCGTGTTGATCTGCTGGGCGAGTACCGCGGTCGCACCATCTGCGATGAGCGTCGCCTGTCCGATCCGGACAAGAGCGCGCTTGTGGCACTGACCGTGGATGCTCCGCGCTTCCTGTCCGAGTTCAAGACGCGTATGGCCCGTGTCCTTGGCTAAGTTGTCTTTTTGGGACGGGGCTTTTTTGACTGGTATGATTGGTGTGACCATTCGAACCAGCTAAAAGAGCCCCGTCCCAATTTGACTATCGAGAGGATCTGCCATGGAGCGCATCGCGAGCTTTTCCGTTGACCATCTGCTGCTTGAGCCCGGCGTGTACGTGAGCCGCATCGACCGCGATCCGGCGACCGGCGCCGCCGTTACCACCTTTGACCTGCGCCTGACCACGCCCAATAAGGAGCCGGTCATGAACACGGCCGAGTGCCACACCATCGAGCACCTGGGCGCGACGTTCCTTCGCAATCATGCCGAGTGGTCGAGCCGCATTGTCTACTTTGGCCCCATGGGCTGCCGCACGGGCTTTTACCTGGTTGTCTTTGGCGAGCTGACGAGCGAGAAGGTCTTGCCGCTCGTCCGCGAGCTGTTTGAGTTTGTCGCCGGCTTCGAGGGCGATGTCCCCGGTGCCGCTCCCGAGGAATGCGGTAACTACCTGGACCAGAACCTCCCCATGGCCAACTGGCTTGCGCGCCGCTACCTCGACCGCGACCTGGCCGATATCGACGAGAAGCATCTGCACTATCAGCAGGCGTAAGGGCTTTGTCATCCAAAACGCGCGCATTGGGCGCCTTCGCTTATGCGGGGGCGCCTTTTTGTTGATTGGTCGGGGTGAGCGTTCAAAATCGCTCATGTTTGTTCTAGAATGTTCGTATAGTCACATTTACGAACAGGAGTGAACATGCATATCTACTCTGTCAACGATCCCGAGTTCAAATCCTATGGCAACGTTTGGGATGACGTTCCGTCTGAGCTCACGTCGCCCGTGCTCGAGGCGCTCTCTGCCACGCCCATCCCCGAGGGCAGCAAGTACGTTGCAAGTGCGCCGGAGCTCGAGGGCGTCAAGGATGCCGATAAACTGGGCTTTCTCATGTTTGGTGGCCGTCCCTTCCAGCTCGGCTGGTGCAACGGCCACAACACGCGTCTCAACTGCCTGGAGTACCACCGCGCGAGTGAGTTCAACCTGGGCGCGCGCGACTTTATCCTGCTCGTGGCGCATCGCTGGGAGATCGAGGACGGCAAGCTCGATACCGCGTGCGTCAAGGCGTTCTGCGTGCCGGCGGGCAAGGTTGTCGAGGTCTTCAACACCACGCTCCACTACACGCCGTGCATGGTCGACGACGGTGGCTTCCAGGTGATGGTGGCGCTTCCCGCCGGCACCAACGGCCCGCGCCCCGAGGCCGCAACCGACATGCCTACCGCCGGTGACAGCTACTGCTACTGGAAGGCCGACAAGTGGGTTCTCTGCCATGCTGACAGCCCCAAGGCTGCCGAGGGCGGCTACGTAGGCCTCATCGGCAAAAACCTCGATATCGCCTGCGACTAGAATCTTCTGTCTCGATCTGTAACATCTAGCGGGCTAAATCGTCTCTACCTGTTACAGATTTAGACAAACTGCAGGGGACAGACCGAACAATCTCGATCTGTAACACCAGGCTCGGTTTCGACGGCCTACCTGTTACAGATCGAGCCAAACCGGGCCCAAGCCGCCACAAAGGTGCCTGTCCCCTTTGTGGTGGCTGCCTAGAGTTGGCTGCGCAGATAGTCAGCCATATATGGAACGGCGAAACGCACGTAACCGCGGCGCGCCTGTTCGATTACGCCGGCGTCGATGAGGCGCCGGCGATACTTTTGCGCATAGTCGGGTGTGACTGACATACGTTTCGCTACATCGGAAATGCGCGAAACGGCGTCTTCGTCATCAGTCATTGCGTCGAGAAACGCGACGTCTTGGTCCGATAGCGCGGCGAGCGTCGTTTCACAAACATCGTTTTCGAAATCGGCTTTTGACGCTTCGATAGCTCCGTCGACTTGCTCTGGCGTTACGTGTTCTCCTGTCTTGCAGCGATTGCCGATGTTATAGCCGATGAGCTGCAGCATATAGGGCGAGCCTTGGGTTGCGCGAGCGGCACGGAGGCGAAGATCGCCTGGAATATCAAGGTCGAGCTCTTCGAAAGCCCGCTGATAATAGGCATCGACATCTCCGACTGAAAGCGGTTCGAGCGTGACCTTGCGAGCGCGGTTGAGAAATGTCAGCACGCGGTCATTGAGCGTTGCACAGACGGCTCCCGGGAGACCTGCCATAACAAGCGCGACGTTGAGTCCCTCACCGACCAGCTCTTGATAGGCGGTGACGAGCTGTCTAATCTCAGGTGAATTAGCTTGGAGCTCATCGATAAGGATGAGGATGCCGTGCCCCTGCTCGGTCAGCTTGCGCGCCAGCTGCGTGAGTTTGAACTGGAAACTCTTGGTCTCCTGCACATCGCGTGTGAACTCGAGACCGGCTGAGAAGCCGAAGACGCTCAAGCTACCGCCAGAAAGTTTGGGGAGATGACGCTTGCTGACATAAGGCTCGCCTGCTTCTTGGATTTTTTCAACAATGCGCTCAAGCATATCTTCGGAGGCTACGGTGGGTGTGGCGACAACAAAACCGAGCTTGCGTGCGCGGTCGGCAAGTTCCCACAGAAGAACCGTCTTGCCGCTGCCTCGCTGGCCGAGCATGAGCATGGCTCGGTCTCGATTGCCCGGCTCCTGCTCAAGACCGGAGATGAATGTCGAAATCACGTTCCCGCGACCCACCAGATAGGACGGGCGATTTCCAAATGAGGGGGAGAAGATGGTTTCAGTCATAAGTCTCCTTTCCTTTTTTTCCTATTTTTTCCTTTCTTTCCTATTCAGTCAAATGAATTGCTGAGCGAAGGCGGTTACGTAGGCCTCGTCGGCAAAACCTCGACATCACCTGCGACTAGAATCTTCTGTCTCGATCTGTAACATCTAGCGGGCTAAATCGTCTCTACCTGTTACAGATCGAGACAAACCGGGCCCAAGCCGCCACAAAGGTGCCTGTCCCCTTTGTGGTGGTTTGGGGCGGCGGTATCAGAAAGTGTCAGACGGGGGCGGCTGCCGGGCCGCCGTGTGCGAAAAGAAGTGTCGGCCTGCGTCGCTGTCGTTGGGCGAGGCCCTATTTGCGGGGATACTGAAACCACGACAAGCAGCGTATGAAAGGATCGATGCATGGCTTTTCGTAAAGACTTTCTGTGGGGCGGCGCGACGGCTGCCAACCAGTGCGAGGGCGCCTATAACGTGGACGGCCGCGGCCTTGCCAACGTGGACGTGGCTCCGCACGGCCCCGAGCGCTATGCGGTGGTCTCCGGCCAGCGTAAAATGCTCGACTTCGAGGACGGCTATTACTATCCCGCGCAGACCGGCATCGATTTCTATCACCACTACAAAGAGGACATTGCTCTCTTTGCCGAGATGGGCTTTAAGACCTTCCGTATGAGCCTGGCTTGGACCCGCATCTTCCCCAACGGCGACGAGACCGAGCCCAATGAGGCTGGCCTGGCCTTCTACGAGGATGTATTCCGCGAGTGTCAAAAGCACGGCATCGAGCCGCTCGTGACCATCGCGCACTTCGACTGTCCGATTCACCTCATCAAGGAGTACGGCGGCTGGCGCAACCGTAAGCTCATCGACTTCTACAAGAACCTCGCGACCACAATCTTTACCCGCTACAAGGGTCTGGTGAAGTACTGGCTTACCTTTAACGAGATCAATATGATCTTGCACCTGCCGTTTATGGGTGCCGGTCTGGTCTTTGAGGAGGGCGAGAACAAGGAGGCTGTCGAGTACCTGGCCGCCCACAACGAGCTCGTTGCCAGCGCTTGGGCAACCAAGATTGCCCACGAGATCGACCCCGAGGTCAAGATTGGCTGCATGCTCGCCGCAGGTAGCTACTACCCCTACAGCTGTCGTCCGGGCGATGTGCGCCAGGCGCAGCTCGACAATCAGGACAATTACTTCTTCGTCGACGTTCAGAGCCGTGGCTACTACCCGGCCTATGCCGTCAAGAAGCTCGAGCGTCTGGGTATCGATGTGGGCATGACGGACGAGGACCGCGAGATCCTGGCCGCCAACACCGTCGACTTCATCAGCTTTAGCTATTACAGCACCCGTTGCTCCGCCGGTGCCGATAACCCCGATGTCGAGCGCACCCAGGGCAACGCCTTCGCCGGCGCCAAGAACCCCTACCTGCAGGAGAGCCAGTGGGGCTGGGCCATCGATCCACTGGGCTTCCGCATTACGCTCAACGACCTGTACGACCGTTATCAGAAGCCACTGTTTGTGGTTGAGAACGGCCTGGGCGCCAAGGATGTTGTCGAGGAGGATGGTTCCATCAACGACGACTACCGTATCGACTACCTGCGCCAGCATATCGCCGCGATGCGCGATGCGGTGACCGAGGACGGCGTTGACCTGCTGGGCTACACCACCTGGGGCCCGATTGACCTGGTGTCTGCCGGCACGGGCGAGATGTCCAAGCGCTACGGCTTTATCTATGTGGACCGCGATGATGCGGGCAACGGCACCCTCAAGCGCTCCAAAAAGAAGAGCTTCGACTGGTACAAGAAGGTTATCGCCACCAACGGCGAAGATTTGGCCTAGGCTTTCCCGATAACCGTAGCCTCCTAACCAAGGCGCCCGGCGAGTATGTGCTCGCCGGGCGCCTTGCCGTCTGCGAATTTTGGGACATGCGGCCCGCTTTTTCGACCCATCTGTCGGTACACTAAAAGCACTATGGGTACCCGCGAGCGACATATCGGCCACGCGGCCGCCCGATCCGCTCCCGTGGCGGATCCCAGGGGCGGCAGGCTCTTCGCCATGCCGCGATTCCTTGTTGGCATAACACATCAGGTGTACCGCCACCGCGTCTTTGCTATCGCCGGTGTCATCACCGCGCTGTTCCTCATGCTTTTGGTGGTCTTGCCGTCGCTGTTCGCCTTCGACCCCAAACTTTCCAACGCCGTGCCCGCCCATAGCGAGGTGTCCGAAGAGGTCGTGGATGCGCTCGTCCATTCGAGCTCTCTCCCGCTGCTTGTCGCCGCAATAGTATTTTCAATTTGGGGCGTATCGGTCTATCTGCGCTGTTTGGACCATGTGTTGCGCCGCCGTCTTGTTGCCATCGCCACCATCTGCGCCCTGTGGATGATCGAAGTCATTCTCAAGTACAAGTCGTTCACGCCGTTCTATGCCACCGTGCTGTGGTACCTGTACTACGTGCCCATGACGCTCATTCCGCTGCTCTACCAGTTGTGTGGTCTGCGCCTTGCGGGCCTGGAGCAACACCGCCTGGGTCGCCGCTACTGCGCTGCGCTGTGGATTATGGCTATCCTGCTTATCGGATTTGTGCTCACCAACGATTTTCACCAGCAGGTCTTCCACTTTGACCGTACAAGCGACACCTGGAGCAACGATTACACGTACGGCTGGGGTTATTTCGCCGTCCTCGTGTGGACGGCCTTTAACTTTGTGGCCTTTTTTATCCTGGTGGGCCGGTCCTCGTCCTTTCGCATCCAACGTTTCTCGGGCACGGCGGCGCTCGTGCTGCTGGGCGGCGCGTTCTTTGCCATCTCATATGCGTTGCGTGTGCCCTGGGCATGGAGGCTCAACTTCTCGCTCGTCTATTGCGTCTTGTGCGTGGCGGCGATGGAAATCTGTCTCGATTGCGGTGTCATTCCGTCATATCACGACATCGCCGGCATTTTCGACACCTTGCCGCTTGACCTCAAAGTTCTAACGCGCGACCTGCAGGAAGTCTATGCCACGCCAGTGTCAAAGCCAATGCCGGTAGGCGTGCGCGAGGAGTTGCGGACCCAGGCGCACGGCCGCGCCCATGCCTTTGCCGTGGCGTCCGATCCCGATGTGATGTACCGTGCCTTTCCACTGCTGGGCGGATCGGCCCTGCTTGCCCAAGACGTGTCGGATCTCAACGAGCTTAACCGTGAACTGGCACATCGTCGCATGGAGCTGCAGCGTCAAAACGAGCTGCTCGCCGCCGACTACGACCTTAAGACGCACCTGGCAGACCAAGAGGCCGAGACCTTGCTGGTCCAAGACGTGGACCAGGCGCTTGCCCGCGCGCTCGAAGGGATGTACGACCTGCTGAGCTCGCTACCGCCGTTGACCGATGAATCGTCTTCGCACGAGCGTTACCGCATGCTGCAGCGCGCCAAGATGCTCGTCGCCTATTGCAAGCGCAAGGGGTCGCTCACGTTGGCACAGCACGGGGAGAGCGGTTTTGATCGCGACCGCATTCAGCTCATTGCCAACGAGCTCGCAAGCGACCTGCGCACCATCGATATCGATTGCGCCTCGATTATCGCCATACGGCGCCCGATGCACGCCAGTACGGTAAGCGCCCTGTACGACTGCGTGTATGACTTTGCGTTTTTTGCCTACACCACCGACCATCCGGCGCTTATGTATCACTTGGGCGATCATGACCGATGCAGTGTCGAGCTGCGTGCCGCGCTTTTTTCCAACGATGATGCAGATCTTTCGCAGACGCCCGCTGCGCAAGAGCTCGAAAGCGCTCTGCAAGGGCGCAACGTGGCATACCGCCTTGAGGGCGAGCCCGGCCAGCTGCGCATGATCGTCTTGATGCCGAGGGCGGGTGAGTGACGATGCAGATTTCGCTCATTCTTCCCCAAATCGTTGCGCTCGATGTTGTCTTTGCCCTGGCTGCGTGTCTGCAGACGATCCACGTCCCGCTCATCGCATCGCGCCGCTCGTCCTATAACCGTAAGGTGATTTGTGCCTACGAGGCGAGCCTTGTGCTTCACCTAATTATTTCGGCGCTCATCTTGTTCGCGTCGTCTGGCTCATATCTGGTGGCGCCGCTTGACGTTTGCGCCAGGGCAATGGGCGGAGCGTTGTGGCTCAATGCCGTGATCTTTGCCTACGGCATGGTGCTTATGGTGCACTATCGTCGCCCCGTCATGCTGGCCGAACTGTTGCTCGTTGCCGCCGTGACACCGCCGGTGGTGCTTGCCATGGGCTCGGCGTGGGCCACGGTCCTTATCGCAGAGGGAGCGTTTTTCCTGTTCCGCTCCATTGCGGCGCTCTTGATGGATGTCCGCAACCGCCAGGAGGATATCACCGCGTTCTCGACGATCGAAACCATCAACGTGATTCCCGTGGGCATCCTGTATCTGGACCCGAGGGGCCGTCCGCTGCTCATGAACCGCTGCATGCGAAAAAACCTGGTGGAGCTTCATATGCCCACCGACCTAGGCGATATGAGCGGTACATGGAACGACCTGCGCAAACTCAGCATGCAAATGCCCGAAAGCAGCCAGAACCGCGTGCGGATTAATCTGGACCGCTTTGGTGAGGCGCGGGCGGTGGTCGAGGTTTCTCCCGCCGAGATTCGCTTGTTTGTGCACGATGACGTTATGGTTTCGGGCCGCCTCTTCGAGCGCATTATCGGCCTGGATGTAACAGAGTATGCGCATGCTCATGATCGCCTGGCGCAAGCCAACCACCTGCTTGAGCTTGCGGGCCAAGAGCTCCAAGCCCAGATCGAAGAAGTCAAAAAAGTTGCTGACAATGCGGCCTATCTGCGTATGCGCGCTCGCGTGCACGACGTGATCGGGCAGCGCCTGTCCATCCTCCATCGTTATCTGGAGGAGGGGCGCCTGGATGACGAGTCACTCGAGCAGATCGACCCGCTGCTGCGCTCAATCGCTGCCGATCTGCGCAGCGGGGGCGACACCGAACCGGCAGAGCAACTGGGAGATATCGTCCATGCCTTTGGCCTGGTGAGTGTGCAGATCGATGTTGAGGGTGCGCTGCCTGAGGACGCGCGTGTCGCCGCCGCATTTTTGCAGATTATCCGCGAGGCCTCGACCAATGCCACCAAGCATGCACAGGCGCATCGGGTCCACGTGCGTCTGTGGCAGGAGACGTCGGAAGACGGTGCTGTTGCGCGGATGACCGTTTCTAACGACGGCGCGCCTGCACCCGTATCGTATCGCGAGGGAACGGGTATCCCAGGTATGAGGCATGTCGCACAGAATCTGGGCGGCAGCCTGGAAGTCCACACCGCCCCGCCCTTCACGCTTACGGTGTCCATCCCGCTCGCCTCCAACGCCACGGTCCAAAGGAGAAGTTCATGATCCGCGTCCTTATAGTCGAAGACCAGGCCATCCTGCGCGAGAGCCTGGCACGCTCCGTTGGAGACCAGCCCGATATGACCGTTGTTTCCGCCATTGCCGATGCTTCCGAGGCCTTGGGTGTCGCGCTCAAGGAGCGCCCGGACATGATACTGATGGACGTATGCACCGAGCATGATTCCAACGGCATCGTGGCGGCGGCGCGCATTAAAGAACAACTGTCCGAGTGCCGCGTCATTATCATGACGGGTATGCCCGAAATCACCTTTGTGGACCAGGCGCGCGAGGCGGGCGTCGACAGCTTTGTGTACAAGAACGTCGGTATCGACGAGCTATTCGCCGTGATGCGCTCCACGCTGGCGGGTTACTGCACGTTTCCCAAGCCGCCCGAGAGCATCTTCTCGGGCACGGCGGCCCTCGACGATGTCGAGCTGTCGATCTTGCGCCTTGCCTGCGAGGGTAAGAGCCGCCGCGAGATCGCGGCCGAGCTGTTTATGAGCGAGGGCACCATCAAACGCCGCATCTCGGAGATTCTCAATAAGACCGGCTACGACAACATCATGCGCTTGGCCGTGCGCGCAGTAACGGAGGGCAGCATCGTTCCCAATATGGAGCGCTAGCGCTCGTTACGCATCGGCATAAAGCGGCGGGGCCGCAGGATCAACTCCTGCGGCCCCGCCTGGCAAGTGCGCGGATGTGTCCGCCAATCCGCGGCTGATGTTACGTGTCGCTACGCGATGGTCGCGGTGTAGGAGGCGACGTCCTCATAGGAATCGGTCAGGTAGGCGTCGATGCCGATGGTCGTATTGACGGGGTCGTCAAGGCTGTCAAGCTCGCCGCTCGAGAACGTGAATTCCTCGGTGGCGTTGGTGCCGGGCATCAGGTGAGCCGAGAACCAGGGTTCCTTCATGGTGCCGTTGACGTTGGTCTTGCCAGAAGGAGCGTAGAAGGTCAGGTCCTTGTCGCTCTTGTTGGTGATGTTGACGACAAAGCCGATGTCGCCCCAGTCGTCCTTGAACTTCTCGGTGATGGTGATGGTGCACAGGTCGTCATCGGCGACGGTGACGGCGGGGGAGATTTCGATGCTCTGGACGTCGTCGTCTTCGACGGCCTCATCGATCTCTTCTTCCTTCTCGGCGTTCTCGCGATCCTTCTTCACCGTACCGGACAGATCCTTGTCGGACTTCGTAAAGATAAGCTTGTCGCCTTCCACCTCGAGGACGAGCTTGTCGTCCTTGAGCTTCAGGTCGTGCGACTCATCTTCGGCGGTAATCGTTACGGTGGTGGCGTCCTTGGCCTCCCATTTCAGGTCGGCGACCTCAAGGAACATGTCGAGGACGCCCGTGCCGTCTTCGTCGAGGATCAGGATACAGTTGAGGCCCCACTCCTTGAGCATATCCATGTACTCATCGGTGAGCTCTTCGCCGTCCAAGGTTCCACCCGAGTACTGCCAGCTGCCGACGAAGTTGGCCTTGGGGTCTTTGCCGCCGCCGCTGCAGCCCGTCAGGGCAAAGGCGAGCGCCAGGACGCATGTCAGAAATGCGAGTACGGACTTTTTGAACGTTGTCTTCATGGTGTCCTCCTTTATCGAACGAAACCTATAGAAACAAATGCGGGGGTGGCGGAACCCCCGCCAATTACCAGATAGAGGGGCTAGGGCCTGGGCGTTCCGCAGTTGCTGCAGAACTTGCCGCCGTTTTCGCTACCGCAGTTGGGGCAGAACCACTTGGCCGGTGCCGGGGCGGGTGCGGGACTGCCGCACTCGGAGCAGAACTTGCCGGTGTTGGTGGCGCCGCAGCTGCAGGTCCATGTGCCGGCTGCAGGCGCGGCGGCGGGAGCCGGGGCGGGTGCGGACGCCGGAGCCGGCTGCGGGGCGGCCTGCTGCTGTGCCTGGCCGGCGGCGAACAGCTGGCTGGCGTTCATGCCGCCCATGCCACCTGCCATGCCCATGCCCATAA
>URIK01000039.1 GCA_900547855.1 uncultured Collinsella sp.
CGAGATTCATGAGCGTCTCGTGGGCTCGGAGATGTGTATAAGAGACAGATCGTGGTGGGCGCGCAGGATGTCGAGCGCATCGGATGGATGCTCGGCAACTTCTGCCACGGCGGCGACCGGCGCGGCATCCACCACGCGGTAGAAGAGCTGCGCGAGCAATGGCATCAAGAACACCGTGATGGCGCCGGCGGCAACCATAACCGACGCGATGTCTTGCGACAGCGCGCCCGCGTTGACGGCAACGCTCGTCACGGCAACGATGATCGGCAGCGCCGTGGTGCAGTACAGGGCCACGGTAATGCGACCATACGCCGACACATCGCGCGTCGCAGGGCAAATGCTCATAGAAATAAGAATGGGCACGGCACGAATAATCAGCAACGCCACGATAAAGCCCACGAGCAGACCCGGGCGCGACGCCACGGCCGTCAGGTCGATCTTTGCGCCCGATACGGTAAAGAACACCGGAATCAAAAAGCCGTAGGCCAGGCCGTCGAGCTTGGTCTCGAGCGTATGGTTGCCCTCGGGGATGATGTAGCGCAAGACAAAGCCGGCGGCAAAAGAACCCAACACAATGTCGAGATCAAAGACGGCCGAGAAAGCCACGAGTGTGACCAGGATGAGCACCGTCAGGCGCACGAAGGTCTGCGACGTGGTATCGGCGCGTTCCTCGACAAACGCAAAGAAGCGGCTGCCGACGCGCTTGGAGCGGCTTGGGACCACGGCAAGCAACACGCAGACCACCGCAAACAGGCCAAGAATCACGAGCGTTTGGATGCCGGTACGGGCAGACAGCAGCACCGACATGGCAAGCACGGGGCCGAGCTCGCCCCAGGTGCCATACGCGAGAATCGAGTCGCCCACGCGCGTTCCGGCAAGTGAACGCTCGCGCATGATGGGCACGAGCGTTCCGAGCGCCGTAGAAGTGAGGGCAAGCGTCACGGCGATACCGTCGAAATGGCTGACCGAGAACCACGGGGTAAAGCGCACGGCAAGCCAGGCGATACCAAACGTGACGACCCACGTCGCCAAGCCGTAGCGCCCCTCGACGCCCGTGATGCTCTTGGGGTCGATCTCAAAGCCGGCAAGCAGGAACAAAAAGGCCAGACCGAGCTCGGACACAAGCGAAACCTCGGCATCTACATGGATGACGCCGAGCATATGGGGTCCCAGCACCGCGCCGAGCACGAGCAAAAAGACCGTCTCGGGAACGGGTTTTCCAGGAATCGCCGAGGCGATAAAAGGACTCGCAAAGGCCACGAGTGCGATGATGGCGAGCGAAACGAATGCCATGTGATGCCTTTCTCTTGTTTGAGCCCCACTGTAGCACCCTCGCCGTCCTCAACGCGCCGCGAGCTGTCGTATCATAGTGAGGTTTACAAACATGTGGCTCAAGGCGACCGCAGGGCAGGCCCCGCAAACCGACCGCTGCCGCATACCGTACCGTACGCCCAACCGATCAGGAAGGCAGGAACCAATGGTCTCTCGTATCTACGTGGAGAAGAAACCCGGGTTCGACGTCGAGGCTCAGCAGCTCAAGGGCGAGCTGACCGAGATTCTCGGCATCAAGGGTATCGAGGCCCTGAGGATCATCAACCGCTACGACGTCGAGGGCATCGACGAGGAGCTTTTCCGCTCCTGCGTGCCGACCGTCTTTAGCGAGCCCCAGGTCGATGTGACCTACGACGAGCTCCCCGCAAGCGATGGCGCCGTCTTTGCCGTCGAATTCCTGCCTGGCCAGTTTGACCAGCGCGCCGACTCCGCCAGCGAGTGCGTGCAGCTCATCAGCCAGGGCGAGCGCCCCGCCGTGCGCTCCGCCAAGGTCTATATGATCTCGGGCGCTCTGGACGAGGCCGCCATCGATGCCATCAAGCACTACGTGGTGAACCCCGTCGAGGCGCGCATCGCCTCGCTCGACCTGCCCGAGACGCTGTACATGGAGACCCCCGAGCCCCAGCCCGTCGAGGTACTCGACGGTTTCCGCGAGCTCGACGAAGCCGGCCTTGCCGCCTTTATTTCCGAGCGCGGCCTTGCCATGGACGAGGCGGACATCGCCTTCTGCCAGCAGTACTTCCGCGATGAGGACCGCGACCCCACCATCACCGAGATCCGTGTGATCGACACCTACTGGTCCGACCACTGCCGCCACACCACCTTCGGCACCGTCCTGGACGACGTGACGATCGACGACGCCGTGGTGCAGCAGGCCTTCGACCGCTACATGGAGATGCGCCACGAACTCGGTCGCGACGCCAAGCCCGTCTGCCTCATGGACATGGGCACCATCGGCGCCAAGTACCTCAAGAAGACCGGCGTCATGACCGATGTCGACGAGTCCGAGGAGATCAACGCCTGCACCGTCAAGGTGAAGGTCGATGTCGATGGCGAAGACCAGGACTGGCTGTTCCTCTTTAAGAACGAGACCCATAACCACCCGACCGAGATCGAACCCTTCGGCGGTGCCGCCACCTGCGTGGGCGGCGCCATCCGCGACCCGCTCTCGGGCCGCAGCTACGTGTATCAGGCCATGCGCGTCACCGGCGCCGGCGACCCCACCGTCCCCGTGTCCGAGACGCTCGAGGGCAAGCTGCCGCAGCGCAAGCTCGTGACCACTGCCGCCGCCGGCTACTCCAGCTACGGCAACCAGATCGGCCTTGCCACCGGTCAGGTCAACGAACTCTATCACCCCGGTTACGTGGCCAAGCGCATGGAGGTTGGCGCCGTCGTGGGCGCTACCCCGGCAAACCACGTTCGTCGCGAGTGCCCCGCCCCCACCGACAAGATCATCCTGCTGGGCGGCCGCACCGGCCGCGATGGCATCGGTGGCGCCACCGGCTCCTCCAAGACCCAGAACACCGAGTCCATCGAGACCTCGGGTGCCGAGGTCCAGAAGGGCAACGCCCCGGTCGAGCGCAAGCTGCAGCGCCTGTTCCGCCGCGGCGATGCCTGCCGTCTGATCAAGCGCTGCAACGACTTTGGCGCGGGCGGCGTGTCCGTGGCCATCGGCGAGCTGGCCGACGGTCTGGAAATTGACCTGAACGCCGTTCCCAAGAAATATGACGGCCTGGACGGCACCGAGCTCGCTATCTCTGAGTCCCAGGAGCGCATGGCTTGCGCCGTCGCCGACGGTGACGTCGAGGAGTTCATGGGCTACGCCGCCGAGGAGAACCTGGAGGCAACCGTCATCGCCGAGGTTACCGCCGAGCCACGCATGCGCATGGCCTGGAACGGCGTTGCCATCGTCGATCTGTCCCGCGAGTTCCTCAACTCCAACGGCGCACCCAAGCACCAGGTCGCCCACGTGTGCGCCCGTAGCGTGTGGCAGCCCAGCTGGGCCGGCACCACGCTCGCCGAGCGCATGACCTCGCTCGTCACCGACCTCAACGTCGCTTCCAACAAGGGCCTTTCCGAGCGCTTCGACTCCACCATCGGCGCCGCGACCGTGCTCATGCCCTTTGGCGGCAAGACGCAGCTCACCCCAAGCTCGGCCATGGTCGCCAAGTTCCCCGTGAACGGCGAGACCACCACGGCGAGTGCTATGGCATGGGGCTTCAACCCCTACCTGATGGAAGCCGACCAGTTTGCGGGCGCCTATCTGTCCGTGGTCGAGTCCATCGCCAAGCTCGTTGCCGCCGGCTTTGAGCACAAGCGCGCCTATCTCTCCTTCCAGGAGTACTTCGAGCGTCTGCGCACCGAGGCCGAGCGCTGGGGCAAGCCCACGGCAGCCGTCCTGGGCGCCCTCATGGCCCAAGTCGACCTGGGTGCCGGCGCCATCGGCGGCAAGGACTCCATGAGCGGTTCGTTTGAGGACGAGGCCGGCGAGCTCAACGTTCCGCCGACCCTGATCAGCTTCGCCGTCGCTGTGGGCAGGGCCACCCGTGCCGTCTCGCCCGAGTTCAAGGGCCTCACGCACCGCGTCGTCCGCATCGCCCCCGCCACCTATGGCGAGGACTACCGTCCCGACGCCCAGCAGCTGCTCGCCGCGTTTGACGCTGTCGAGGCGCTCACTGCTACCGGCAACGCCCTGGCCATCTCCACGCCCGGCTACGGCTGCGGCGCCGAGAGCCTCTTTAAGATGTGCGTCGGTAACCAGATCGGTATCGAGCTTGCCGAGGATGTAGACGTGGAGAGCCTCTTCACCCCGCTCTACGGCAGCTTTGTCGTCGAGCTCGCCGAGGATGCCGAGCTGCCCGAGGTCGCCGACGGCGTTGTCGTCGAGCCCCTGGGCACCACCGTCGAGGGCTATGTCATCGACACCGGCTCCGAAGTCATCGAGCTCGCCGAGCTCCAGGAGGCCTGGGAGAGCGGCATCGAGGGCGTCTTCGCCTACCGCAGCGCCGACGAGACCCCCGAGGTCGAGACCATCGACTTCCGCGCCAAGAATATCCACGTGTACGGCGGCGCCAAGATCGCCCGCCCGCGCGTGATCATCCCCGTGTTCCCCGGCAACAACTGCGAGTACGATAGCGCCCGCGCCTTCCGTGCCGCCGGTGCCGAGGCCGACACCTTCGTGATCAACAACCTCACGCCCGAGGCCGTCGCCGAGAGCACCCATGAGCTTGCCCGCCGCATTCGTGCAAGCCAGATCGTCATGATCCCCGGCGGCTTCTCGGGCGGCGACGAGCCCGACGGCTCCGCCAAGTTCATCACGGCGTTCTTCCGCGCTCCCGAGGTCACCGAGGCAGTCCGCGACCTGCTCAAGGCCCGCGATGGCCTGATGCTGGGCATCTGCAACGGCTTCCAGGCCCTGATCAAGCTCGGCCTGGTGCCCTACGGCGACATCGTCGACGCCACGCCCGATGCGCCCACGTTGACGTTCAACACCATCGGTCGCCACCAGAGCCGTCTGGTGCGCACCCGCATCTCGTCCAACTTGTCCCCGTGGCTGTCGCAGTGCAGCCTGGACGACCCCTACACCGTCGCCATCAGCCACGGCGAGGGCCGCTTTGTCGCCAATGACGAAGTGCTCGCCCAGCTGATCGCCAACGGCCAGGTCGCCACGCAGTACGTGGGCGAGGACGGCAAGCCCAGCATGGATCTTTCCGTCAACCCCAACGGCTCCGCACTCGCCATCGAGGGCATCACGAGCCCCGACGGCCGCGTCCTGGGCAAGATGGGCCATGCCGAGCGTCGCGGCGACAACCTGTACCGCAACGTGCCCGAGCATGTCCCCGGCGATAAGTTCATGCCGATCTTTGAGAGCGGCGTAGCCTACTTCGCCTAAAGCTTTCCCATCGGGTACAATCCCGTCGGGTAACAACACCCGCCACCGGCACCCCCGGTGGCGGGTTCTTTTTTGCTTCGCGCATACAGGAAGGACATCATGGAAAGCCGCAAGCCGTATCTCGCCACCCTGCCCGGACTCATCCTGGGCTGTCTTGTTTGCTGTGCACTCTGGGGATCGGCCTTTCCCTGCATCAAGATCGGCTACGCACTCTTTGGTATCCCAGCGCACGATAGCGCTTCGCAGCTGCTCTTTGCAGGTTTACGCTTTACGCTTGCCGGCGCCCTGGTTATCGTTGGGATGAGCGCGGCCCAACGCCGCCCCCTCATACCGCAAGCGCGCGACATCAAACCCATCTTTGTCTTGTCGCTCTTCCAGACTATCGGGCAGTACTTCTTTTTCTATCTGGGCCTCTCACGCGCCAGCGCCATGTCGAGCTCCATCATCGAGGCCAGCGCCAACTTCCTCGCAATCCTCTTTGCCGCCCTGGCATTTCGCACCGAGAAGCTCAATACGGCCAAGGTGCTTGGCTGTGCGCTGGGCTTTGCCGGCGTCGCGCTCGTCAACCTTTCGGGCGCAGATGGCACCTTTGGCTTCAGGCTCGATGGCGAGGGCTTTATCCTAGCCTCCACTGTCGCGGGTGCTCTTTCGACCTGCCTGATCGGTATCTTCTCGCGCGAGCACGACGGCGTCTTGCTTGCCGGGTGGCAGTTCTTGGTCGGCGGCCTGGTCCTCACCGCCATCGGCTTTTTGATGGGTGGCGCGCTCTCCCCCACAGCGATTGTCCCCGCCATCGCGCTCATCATCTACATGGCGCTTATCTCCGCGGTCGCCTATTCGCTGTGGTCGCGCCTGCTTGCCGTCAACCCCGTCAGCCGCGTCTCTGTCTTTGGATTTATGAACCCCGTCTTTGGCGTGCTGCTGAGCGCGCTGCTGCTCGGTGAGGGCGCTGGCACGAGCCCCGTTACCGTCATCGTTGCCCTGCTGTTGGTCTGCGGCGGCATCATCATCGTCAACAAACCCAAAAAAGCATAGTGAACTGCCCTTATTTAGCAGAGGGGATTCACATACTTTAGTTTAATGGAGTACATCGGTGAGCTGAGGGCCGACACGCACGCAAGCGTGCGCCCCTTTTTTTCTAGCGTATCTGGATGCCGGCTTTCTTTTTCTCGGCCTTGACGCGGTAGAGCTCCGCATCGGCGGCGCGAAGTAAGTCTTGCCAGGTATCAACACTATCGCCGACCCGCGCGTAACCGATGGACATCCGCAATGCATACGGCACCTCGGCATGCGCGAGCTCGTCGTCAATCGCCGAACACAGGTCTATGACGTCCTGCTCCGCCGCTGCCTTTTGGAGCACCACGAACTCATCGCCGCCATAGCGCGCGATAAACCCACCAGCCGGCGAGCAGACGTCCTTGAGCGCCGTCGCAACAACCTGAAGAGCATGGTCGCCCTCAACATGTCCATAGTGATCGTTAATCTGCTTAAAACCGTCAGCATCCATCATCAGCAGATACACATCATCGGCCTGGTCCGCACCCGAGAACAGCGACAGCATATAGGTCTCAAAACGGTTACGGTTGTTGAGTCCAGTCAACGGGTCAGTCGAGATTAGTTGCTCCTGATAGACGATATAGAGCAGCAGGATGCTCAGCGTTATACCGAAGCAAAGGCCCGGTACCGAAAACAAAACCTGGAAGGTACCGCCCACCAGAGCGGGAACCGCAAAAAAGGCGAGGGTGCGATAAATGGCCTTCTTTTGCAAGCTTTCGACTTTTCGAGCCTGAATAAAGGCATGCAAGGACGTATATATGACGTAGCAGTAGCTCACGATAGGCTGAATCATATAAAGCGCTCCGCGACGATATACGCCCTGCGTATCGATATAGAACATAGTGTGCGTCCAGTAGCTGGTAAATGCCAACACGACCACCAAAGCGGTTGGCAACGTTAAAAGTATCACCCTATAGGGCGTGGTCAGAAGCCGTGAGCCCTGCATCGTCTCGGAATAGAAAAACCAAATGAGGCACGCGATGGCGAACAGCGAAAACGAAACCGCGTTGGAAATCCAGTTGGCCGTGATGCCTACAGGAGTGCTCACGCCGTCCGAGAGCGTCCAGATCATATCGAAGAAAATGTAGGCAGCAGACGTGTAGCCCAGCATGCTAAACAAAAGCTGCTGGGTGCTCGAGAACAGGGAGCGACGGCTTCGTACGGCAAGCCCGATAAGAATAATCATGCACAGCAGGAATATCTCGATCTTGAGTGCCTTAATCACCAGGTGCCATTCCCTCTATATCCAAGTGGCCAGAATCGCCCGATTCGTGTCTGGGCAATAAACGCCCCTTACTCCGCAGGGGTAAAGGGAATAATAGCAGAGCGCCCGAACGTTGCTGTAAGACAGCTCTCGTTCGGGCGCTCTGACGGCGCGAATTGCACACGCCGGCTTGATTGACTCGCGTCGACGATTACTCGCCGTCGATGTCGGTCGCGACGGCCTCCTCAATAGCCTCGACGCCTTCGACCGACAGATCCTCTTTGCCGTGGCAGAACTTCTTATCGACCCAGCCGGTCAGAATCGGGGCCATGATTGCCGTGATGATGACGGCAGTGGCGATCTGCGCATACGCGGTGGGCGCAAGCTCGGCATAGCGCGGCGCGACCTCGGCGAGGGCGACCGGCGTGGTCATGGCCGTGCCGGCAATGGTAGAGCAAGCAACGGCCGCCTTGCCGTTGCCGCCACACAGGCGCTCGAAGGCAAAGGTAATGGGACCGACGATAAAGAGCGTGATGAGGCCCAGCAGGATGCCCGAAATGCCGCCGGTGATGAAGCTCGAAAGGCTCATGGACGCACCGAGCTGAAAACCGATGACAGCGATCGCGGGATTGGCGCCGGGGACCAGCAGGTTCTTGATAAACGGGAACAAGTTGCCCAGGACCATGCCGATAACAAGCGGCAGGATGGATCCGATGATAGTGCCGACGGGGATGTTGGCGAGACCCGAGACACCGAGGATGATCATCGTGACGGCGGGGCCGGCCGTAAAGAACAGGATACCGACGGCGCCCTGCTCGGACTCATCGCCGAACTCGCCCATGATGCCCGTATAGAGCGCCATGTTGCAAAACGTGATGCCGCCGATGATAGACACAGAGCTCAGGCCCAGGAAGTTGTCGTTAAAGAAATATGCCACACCCAAGCCGAGAGCCGCTGCGACGACCAGCTTGGGAATCAGCACGACGATGCCGGTTTTGATGGCGCCCGGCGTGGACTTAAAGCTGATGCCGGCGCCCACAAACAGCAGGATCGCGGCGACGATGGTATTGGAGCCACCGCGGCAGGCAGCCGTAAAGAAGCCGCCGATCTCAAAAACCTGCGGGCAGAAGGTGTTGAGCAAAAGACCGACGATCATCGGATAGATCATGATGTCGCCCGGAATGCGCGGGACCTTGAATTTCTTTTGCTCGTTGGCGGTTGCTTCCTGTGCCATGAAACCCCCATTTCCGCTGACGGGGTACAAAAGCCCACGTCACGCTTTGCTACAGTAAAGTTTGACCATGGTACCAGAAGAAATAGACCAGCTCGGTGAAAAATTCGACAAGTTGGGATGGAACGAGATTCGGCGCCCGCGACGCCACCCCTATATAAGGCTCAAGACGATATAGAGTACGATGCCCGAGACGCAGCACCACAGCATCGATTTTGTCTTGACCGCCACGACCACGACGCCGGCGGCCGCAATCCAGGGGACCAAGGCAGGCCAGGGTCCCGCGTCGAACGCGCCGGGGCTCACCAAGTCGTTGGCGACCAGCGCGGCAAAGGCAGCGGGCGGGATATAGCCCAGGGCCTCGGTAATGCGGGGCGACAGGGTCCGCCCGCGCAAGGCGAACGCCGGCGCGATGCGAAAGAACGCGATAGCAGCCCACGACGACAGCCACAGAACCAAGAACTCGTTAACGGGCATCGCGGGCACCTCTTCCGTCAAATACAGCATCGCACGCCAGCGCAATGGCAATGCCGACCACGACGCTTGCCGGCACGGCAATATTCGTGAGGCCCAAGAACTTGCATACGGCGACGGACACCGCGCCCGAAACCGCCGCGACAACGTTGCCGCGCGACAGCCGCTGCGAAAAGAGCAGGCAGATAAAGAGCGAGGTGCAGACAAAGGTTGCAATGGCGGTGGGAACATCGACAACGGTGCCGACGATGCCGCCCGTCGTACACGAAACGCCCCATGTTGCGATAAGGATCACGTTGAGCACGAAGGACTCACGCGGGCCCCAGTCGTCCTTCTCGACCAAATTGGCTAGCGAGATGCCGTACGCTTCTTCGGTAAGCGTCGCGGTGACCGCCAGCGTCTGACACTTCGAGGCACTCTTCAGATGCGGGGCAAGCGATGCCGAATATAGTGCAAAACGCGAGGAGATGGCGGCGACGCTCGCGATAATCGAAGGTGCCGGTACGCCCGCCAGCCAAAGATTGCAGATCATAAACTGGCCGCTGCCCGTCACAAACGTGCTGCTCAGGGCAAAGACCATCCAGGGCTCCATTCCCGTCTGCCCCATGATCATTCCGCACGGCGCGCCTATTGCAACATAGGTAAGCATCACTGGCCAGACGGTTCTAACGATTTTGAGCACCATACGCTTCTCATCCTGACAAGGTCTCCGAACCGCATGTAGCGACACGGCAGAATCATCATCCGACAGCAACCGAGTTCACCTACAATTGCCACCGGATCGAAAGACACAACTTTTTAGGAAGTCATTATGACAGCTATCGATCGAGACCGGGTGCGCGCGGCCTTCAAAAGCTACACCGATGCCTACGACGCCACCAACCCACGCATCGCGCTCAAAATCGAGCATACGTACCACGTGGCCGAGGCATGCGATGCCGTAGCGCGCGAGCAGGGCTGGTCGTCAGAAGATATTGACCTGGCATGGCTTTGCGGCCTGCTACACGATATGGGCCGCTTTGAGCAGCTGCGACGCTGGGACACCTTTAAGGACGCCGAGAGCATGAGCCATGCGGCGCTGGGGATCGAGGTCCTCTTTGGCGAGAATCCCGCCGATGCACCCGCCGTAACGAGCATCCGCGACTTTATCGATGACCCGGCAGAAGATGAGCTCATCCGAGCGAGCATTGCCTATCACAGCGATTTCCGTCTACCCGCGCAGCTCGACGTGCGCACGCGAAGCTTCTGCGATATCGTGCGCGATGGTGACAAGATCGACATTATGCGCACCATCGCCGACAGCACCGTCGACACTATCCTCAAGGTGGACGAGAAGACGTTTCTCGGCAGCCGTTTCTCGTCGCCGACACTTGCCGCCTTTGACGAGCACCGCTGCGTCGCACGCGATGAACGCAACGAGCCCGCAGACTACCTGGTGGGACTCATCTGCTTTATGTTTGAGCTCGTCTATCCGGCAAGCCGCGCGCTGGCGCGCGAACAGGGCGATATCCACCGCCTGCTCGACGCGCCCTTTGGCATTACGCGGCCCTTTACCGACCCCGCCACGCAGGCAACCTGGAGCCGTCTAAAGGACGAGATGCGTAACTGGCTGGCGCGCGCCTAGCGCTCAAGCTGGGCTAGCAGCTCCTCGACGACCTCGACGGCGTCCCCAACAACCTTGTACTGGGCAGCACCGAAAATGGGGGCATCCGGGTCCTCGTTGATGGCGATAATGCACTCCGCCCCACCGATGCCGGCGAGATGCTGGATGGCGCCCGAAACACCGATACTCACGAGAAGCTTGGGCGAAACCGATACGCCGGTCTGGCCAATCTGATGGCGATACTCCAACCAGCCGGCCTCCACGACAGGTCGCGTGCAACCAAGCTCGGCTCCCAGAGCCTCGGCGAGCCTTCGCATCAGGGGCAGATTCTTCTTGCAGCCAATGCCGCGGCCCACCACGACCAAGCGCTCGGCATCGGCGATCGAGGCCTGCTGCCTCCACTCCTCGGCGGGAATCGAGATCTCGACACGAGCCTTAGCATCATCCGCAAGCGATATCTGGGTAATCGTGCCGGAGCGGTCGTAGTCAAAGTCGGGCGCCTTAAAGATGCCGGGACGAACCGTTGCCATCTGGGGACGATGATTGGGGCAGACGATGGTGGCCATCAGGTTGCCGCCAAACGCCGGACGCGTCTGTTGCAGCAGTCCCGTCTCCGTATCCATCGAAAGTACAGTGCAGTCAGCCGTAAGGCCCGTCTGCAAGCGCACGGCAACGCCGGGTGCCAGTTCGCGGCCAAAGGCGGTCGCGCCGTACAGAATGGCCTCGGGCTTGCGCTCTGTCACCAAATCACAGATCAGGCGGACATAGACTTCAGCGTCGTTCTGACGCAGGCGCTCGTCGCGACAGACCAGGACCTCATCTGCGCCCGCGCAAACCAGATGCTCCAGGTCGCCGAGAGAACCCTCGGGACCCATACCGACCAGTGCCACCAGACGGCAGCCGCGAGCATCGGCAAGCTCGCGGCCCTTGCCCATAAGCTCATAGGCAACGGGAGTCACCGTATCGTGCTCGTCGGTCTGCGCGAATACCCAAATGTCTCGATACGCATCAAGGTCAACCGCGCCGGCGGCCTCATCACGCTCGATCGAGATAGCGTTGACAGGGCAGGCGTCGACGCACCCACCGCATAGGATGCAGCCGTCGGTTACGTGGGCGCATCGGTTGGGTCGCTCGCCTTCCACCACGATGCCGCCCGAAGCACAGGCGCGAACGCAGCGACCGCAGCCGATACAGGCTTCGCTATCGATAATCAGTCCGCTCATCTATGCCATCCCCTCGATAATCTTGGCAAGTTTTGCCGCCTGCTCGGACGCCGTTCCGTCAACGTCCTCGCACGTTTGGTCACGGTCGGGCACAAACGATCGCACGACCTGTGTCGGTGATCCGGCAAGGCCGCAACGCGAGGGATCGGCGTTCACGTCGGCGGCACTGACCACGCGCACGTCCGCCTCCTCCGCCGCGCGAATACCGGCAATGCTCGGCATACGCAGCTGGCCGATCTCCTTGGCGGTCGTCATCGCACACGGCATCTCAAGATAGACCGTCTCCTCGCCGGCATCGCAGCCGTGAACAAGCGCCAGTGAACCACAGGTCGTAAAGCCCGCGCTTTGCACGCAACTCACGTCGGTCACGCAGGGAATCTCAAAGGCACCGGCAAGTTCGGGACCAATCTGGGCCGTATCGCCGTCCACCGCCATCTTGCCGCAGATGAGCAGGTCAAAGTCCTCGTCGAGCGCCTCGATACCGCACTTGAGGGCATAGGTGGTTGCCAGGGTATCGGCACCCGCAAAGGCGCGATCGGTCAGCAGCAGTGCGTCATCGGCGCCTCGGGCGATGCAGTCGCGCAATAGCGATTCAGTCGCGGGGATGCCCATCGACACCACCGTTACGCGCACGTCCATGCCAAAGCCGATAAAGTCGTCCTTCAGCGCCAGCGCGCATTCCAAAGCGCTCGCGTCAAAGGGGTTAATGACCGCTTGCTTGCCATCGCGCACGATAGTATTGGTCTTGGGGTCCATCTTGACCTCGGTGCTTCCGGGCACGGCCTTGACGCACACCACCATATGGAAATCGCTCATCTTCACGCGCCCCCTTTCTGGACAAGCTCATCCAAGAGCTTCTCCGAAAACAGGTTGCCGCGACCCAGTTGCCCGTCGGGATCGAGCTGGAGCTTGAGCCGCGCCGACTCGACCATGGCCTCGTGACCGTACATCGTCTCTAAGAAGCCCGCCTTGATCTTGCCGACGCCGTGCTCGGCAGAAACGGCGCCGCCCATAGCCGTCACCTCCGCAGCCCACCGGGCAAACAGCTCGCCACCTCGACGGTAGTCCTGCGCATCGCGCGGCAGAATGTTCACATGCAGATGGTTGTTACCGATATGCCCCCAGGCAGCAGACTCAAGCCCGCTTTCGGCCAGCGTGCGGCGATAGAGGGCCACGACATCGGCAAGGCGTGCATCTGTCTCTTATACACATCTGACGCTGCCGACGACTAGTCGAGTGTAGA
>URIK01000040.1 GCA_900547855.1 uncultured Collinsella sp.
TCTACACTCGACTAGTCGTCGGCAGCGTCAGATGTGTATAAGAGACAGGCCTTGGCCTGCTGCTCGGGTAGCTCGGCCTCAATCTTATCGATGTTCGCCTCATTGGAGTCGATCTGCTTTTGCAGATCCTCGAGCTTGGTTCGGGCGTCGTTGTAGGCGCTCGTGGCGTCCTCGATCTTTTTCTGGGCGGCGGAAAGCTGATCCTGCGTTGCCTGCGAGGCGGCATAGGCCGCGACGGGGGAGAGCATCGGCGTGGCCGTCAGCGCGACGGCGAGCGCGGCGCTCGTGATGATACGAGCCGGCTTCGACGCGATGAGCGCTGCGGTGCGATGGTTCGAATGCTGCATCCAGTCCCTCTGCAATCAATCGTAGGTTATTGGTCGAGGTGTATTCTACTACTGCTTTCGACCTCAACTTGAACCTTAAAGGTTCTAAAGGGTCAAGTTGAACTTGAGGTTTTAGCCTTGACCTGCGGGAATGGTGAATTGTTGAGAAACCATAGAGTTCAACTTTAACGTTACGGCACCCTGTTGTAACTGAATTCTTGGCTGCAAAAACTACCTCAACGTGGGGTTTTGCAACTATAGGGTTCCTTCGCGGCGAGCCTGCTCCACCTCTTGGAGCGCCTCAGCCGGCGTAAACGAACAGGTGCCGTCACCAAGCTTGACCATCTGTATGTCGTCACCGATATGGACTTCTCCGCCCTGCAGCACGACGCCAAAAATGCCCTCGTGGGGGAAGATGCAGTCGCCGGCGAGATAGTAGATGGCACAGCGGGTATGGCAGACTTTGCCGATCTGGCTGATTTCGACGAGTACTTCGTTGCCAATCTTGAGCTGCGTGCCCAAGGGGAGTGAGAGCAGGTTGATGCCCTGGGTTGTGAAGTTCTCGCCAAAGTCGCCCTCGTGCACATCGAGCCCGCGCGCCTGCGCCGTCTGGATAGACTCTGCAGCTAAAAAGGAGACCTGACGGTGCCAATGCCCGGCGTGCGCATCGGAGGCGAGGCCAAACTGCTCGATGACGGTGTCGTGCCCGTCGGCGACGGGTGACTTACGCGTGCCTTTGTGCTCCGACGTGTTGATTGAGACGATGCGGGCAGGCCCGTTGTAAGCATCGTTTGCGGTGCGTAGGGGAGCTGCCGTCTGGGCACGATCCGCAAGTTCGCGCTTTGCGGCGTCAATGATGGGGTTGTTGATCGGATGAGCCTGGGGCACGGTGCACCTTTCGACGGGGCGGGCAATATGCTGAATCCTATAACAACGGTGGGTTCATTGCCCGTTGTCGTACGCCGGTGATTGCCGCCTTCGTGCTGATAATTACGCCGATTGCCATAGATACGGTGGAGCTTTGGGTGCCGGCGGCTCGGCACGCTAGAATAAATCAGTTGCACAAAGACCGCCCGTCGTGTGGGCAGTTCTAGATAGGAAGTTTCCATGGCATTGCAGTTTACAGAGCGCGAGTTTATCCCCGTGCTGCTCGGCGGCGACATCAACGCGTATTCGGTGGCGCGCGCTTTCTACGAGGAGTATCAGGTTAAGAGCCTGGTCTTTGGCAAGTACCAGACCGGCCCCGCGTATCGCAGCCAAATTATCGATTACACGCCCAACGTGGATATCGATACCATGCCCGTGATGCTTAAGACCGTCAACGGTATCGCTCGAGTTCATGCCGACAAGACGATTGTTCTGATGGGCTGCGGCGATAACTATGTTGCCCTGGTGGCTCAGGCCAAGGATGCCAACGAGCTGGCGGATAACATCGTTGCGCCTTACGCGCCCTATAGCATGCTTGAGCAGTGCCAGAAGAAGGAGATCTTCTACGAGCTGTGCGAGAAGCACGGTGTGCCCTATCCGCATACGTTTACCTTTACTGCGCAGATGCTCAACACGCAAGGAGAGGCGCCTGCCGAGGTGCTCGACCAGATTGACTTCCCCTACCCGATGATCTTGAAGCCTTCCGACGGCATCATGTGGTGGCAGCATGAGTTCGAGGGTCAGAAGAAGGCTTATGAGATTGCCGACCGCGCCGAGCTGGAGCAGGTTATCCGCGATTCCTATGCCAGTGGCTACACCGATGACCTGATTTTGCAGGATCGCGTGCCCGGCAACGACGAGTACATGCGCGTGCTCACCAGCTATTCTGATCGCAACGGCAAGGTTCGCATGATGTGCCTTGGTCACGTGCTGCTCGAGGAGCATCAGCCCCATGGCGTCGGTAATCACGCCTGCATCATCACCGAGCCCAACGATGAGCTTATGGGTGGCGTGCGCAAGCTGCTCGAGGACCTTCACTTTGTGGGCTATTCCAACTTTGACGTCAAGTATGACGAGCGCGATGGCTCGTTTAAGTTCTTTGACTTCAACACCCGCCAGGGCCGCAGCAACTACTACGTAACCAACAGCGGCTTTAACGTTGCCAAGTATGTGGTGGACGAGTATGTGCTCAACCGCCCGTTTGAGCCGGAATTTGTGACGGCGCAGGATGAGGCTCTGTGGATGGTTGTTCCTATGGGCGTCGTTGACAAGTATGTCAAGGACCCCGAGCTGCGTGCGAAGGCACATCGTCTGGCCAAGGAGGGCAAGGCCGCCGATCCTTCGTTTATGAAGGGTGATTTTGTCTTTAACCGCTGGTTGCGCATGTGGCACACCAAGCTGCGCCACTTTAAGCTGTTCAAGACGTATTACAAGTAGACGAGCGTGGCGCCCGTCCGGTATGTATCGGGCGGGCGCGGGTATGATACGCGAAATTGCGGGGCGTCACCAAGGAGGCGGCGATGGAAAAGCTGGGAGTTATCGGCGGCATGGGCGCCGAGGCCACGTCGTATTACTACGACCAGGTGGTACGTCATACGGCGGCTACGTGCGACCAGGAGCATATCGACATGGTGGTGCTTTCCAAGTCGACCATGCCCGACCGCACGCTGGCCATCAAGACCGGTGAGCATGCCGAGCTGCTGGCGACCATGAAGGAGTGCGCTCAGGCGCTCGAGACGCTGGGCTGCGCGCACATAGCGATTCCCTGCAACACGTCGCACTACTTCTACGATCAGATTCAGTCGTTTACCAAGGTGCCGATTATCCACATGCCGCGCGAGTCGGTGCGCTATGCTCTGGCCGGCGCGGTGATGGGGGAGTGCGAGTTCGATCCAAACCTGAGCATGCCGGCCGAGCCGGTGCACAAGATCGGCATCATGGGCACCGACGGTACCGTGGGCGCAGACGTCTATGGGCGCGAATGTGAGACCGCGGGCGTTGAGGTCGTCTATCCCAGCGAAAAGCGTCAGGCCGACGTGATGTCGCTCATTTACGACGATGTGAAGGCCGGGCGCGAACCCGATATGGATAAGTTCGACCGCGTGATGTGGGAGTTCGCCCGCAGCGGCTGCGACCGCGTCATCCTGGCCTGCACGGAGCTTTCGGTGTTGCAGAAGTATCGCGAGATGCCCGAGATCACCCTCGATGCGATGGATGTCCTGGTGCGCGAGTCCATCATTCGCAGCGGCGTCCCCTACCGCCTGTAGCCCTCGACCTGCCAAAAAGGGACAGGTTTATTTTGACAGGTATTATCTGGGAAAACAGTAAAGGCCTCGGCTCGTTTGGTGCGAGCCGAGGCCTTTTGCATTTGCCGGTTGCTGCCAGCGAGTGCTAGAACAGGAAGCCGGTGGCGATGAGGGCGATGCTGATGATGAGTACGGCGATGTCTAGGCCCTTGATGGGGTAGCGCTTGTACGAGCTGGCGCGCGTACGCAGATAGAAGCCGCGCTGCTCGGCGGCAAGCGCGGTGGCATCGGTCTTGCCCACGCTCGAGATAAGCAGCGGCACACACAGCGGCAGCATGAGTTTGAGTTTCTTGACGGGATTCTTAGTGTCGTATTCGACGCCGCGTGCGGTCTGCGCCTCCATGATGGCGTTCATTTCCTGGCCAAATACCGGCACAAAACGCAGCGCCGTGGTAAAGGTGAAGGCATAGCGATATGGCACGTGCAGCACCTCGACGCAAGCGTTGGCGAGGTCGTTGAGCTTGGTCACCATGAGCATGAGGATGAGTGGCAGCGCCACGCCCAGCAGGCGCAGGCAGGCCTTCGATCCGGTAATGAGGCCCGTGTCGGTGATGAAACCCCACACCACGTTGCCATCACGCATAAAGGCCAACTGGAGCACCAGCATGATAAGCGCGAGCGGAATCAGCAACTTGAGCAGCGAGAGCAGACGGTCGACGACGCCGGCATAGGCACCCAGTGCAAGGGTGAGTGCCAAAAAGCCCAGCAGCGCCACGTAGGTGTCGGACAAAAAGATGCCGATGATGATGGCGGCGGCGAGGCCCAGTTTGACGACGGGGTTCAGACGATGCAGCAGCGTATCGCCCGGCATATAGTCGATGACGTTAACCACGGTGGACCATCTCCTCGGTAATGCGAACGATATCGGTGACCTCGCTCACCTGTGCAAAGGCGGGAGAGACGGAGGATGCCAGGCGACGAGAAAGCTCTATGACCTGGGGCGGCTCAACGTAGGCGCGCTGCATGAGCTCGATGTCCGAGAACAGCTCGTGCGTGCGGCCGCGCTCGAGGATGCGGCCGTCGGCCATGACTACGATGCGCTCGGCAAAGTCGGAGACGACTTCCATGTCGTGGCAGACCATGATTACAGCGCAGCCGCGCTCGGCCATGGTGCGCACCGTTTCCATCACGGTCATGCACTCGCGGTAGTCAAGGCCGCTCGTGGGCTCGTCGAGCACCACGATTTTGGGCTCTACGACCACGACGGAGGCGAGTGCCACCATCTGGCGCTGACCGCGCGAGAGCGAGAAGGGCGCCTCGTCGGCCGGCAAGCCAAAGCGGTCGATGACGAGCTGGGCGCGACGCAGCGCCTCGGCACGGTCGATGCCGGCAAGCTCCAGGCCAAAGGCGACCTCGTCGAGCACGGTGTCCTTGCAGATCTGACGGTCGGGGTTTTGGAAGAGGGTTGCGACTTCGCGGGCGATGCGGCTTGTGGGAACGGCTGCGGTATCCAGTCCCGTGACGCGCACGCTGCCCGAGGCGGGCTTAAGCAGGCCTGTGAGCAGCTTGGTGAGCGTGGTCTTGCCGGCGCCGTTTTGACCGACGATGCCCACGAGCTCGCCGGGATAGAGGGTCAGGTTGAGGTCGTGGACGGCGGCGCCGCCATTGGGATAGGCAAACTCAACGTGATCGAAGGTGAGCACGGGTTCGGCGTCCTTGGCGTGCGGGCGCAACGACGGTGCGTGCGGTGAGCCGGCGGGTGCCTGAGTGTCGCTGCTTGCGTGTGCGGGGTCGACGATGCCCGTAATCAGGCGCTCGGCCTCATCAACATCCAAACAGGGAGTGCCGCTGGCCAGGCCATCGGCCTCGAGGCTGTTGAAAATGCGCGTGACGCGCGGGCAATCGACGCCGATGGCGCGGAGCTCATCGGCGTGCGCGAAGACCTCGTGCGGCTCGCCCTGTAGCGCGATTTCGCCATGATTGAGCACGAGCACGCGGTTGCAATACTCCGAAAGCAGGGCGACTTTTTGCTCAACGACGACGATGGTGATGCCGAGTGCGCGGTTGGCCTCGCGTAGGGTCTCGAAGACCAGCGTGGAGCTGGCGGGGTCGAGCGCCGCGGTGGGTTCGTCGAGCACGAGCACACGCGGACGCATAGCGAGGATGGCGGCGATGGCAACCTTTTGCTTTTGGCCGCCTGAGAGGGTGGCGATCTCGCGGTCGCGCAGGTCGCTGATGCCGACGGTCTCGAGCGTCTCGCTCACGCGCTGCTCGATCTGGTCGTGCGGAACGCCAAAGTTCTCCAGGCCAAAAAGCATCTCGTCCTCGACGACCGAAGCGACCATCTGCGTGTCGATATCCTGCAGCACACTGCCGACGATTTGCGACACGTCGGTGAGCGAGACCTCGCAGGTGTCGTGGCCGTCGACCATGACGGACCCAAAGAACGTGCCGGTGTAGTGGTGGGGCACGGCGCCCGACAGGCAGGCGGCAAGCGTGGACTTGCCGGCGCCCGAGGGTCCGATGATGCCGATGAAATCTCCCTTGTTCACGCTGAGCGAGATGTGGCTGAGCGCCTGCTCGGTCTGCGTGCCACGGGAGAACGAGACATCGTCGACGTTGATGATCGTTTCCATGGATACCTTTCATAGTCATCGGGGACGTTCTTACATGACTAGTCGTTTAAGAGCGTCCCCAAAAGCTAGTTGTTTGGGACAGTCTTTGGTGGTGAAGCACGGAGACGGCTTTACGAGGGGCCCCAGGTTGGCGCGAAAGAGGAGCGAAGCGTACTTGGGTACGCGAGCGACGAATGAACGCCGAGATAGGGTGGCTCGTAAAGCCGAGCGGGTTAGTTGAGCTTCAGGGCCTTCTGGATGGGCAGATAGAGAGCGCCGACCAGAATGGCGTTAAACACGGCGGTCATAGCGACGACGGGCAGCATGGCAGCGGCGAGCTCGCCCACCACGCCGAGCATGGCCATCTTGATGACCATGAAGATGACGCCCGAGACAAAGGTGGTCACGAACGTTGCGACGATGGCGACGGCGGGCTTAACCTGGCCGTCCTTGGCAGCAGCGTTGACAATGAGGGCCATGAGCATGGCGGCGATGCCCTCGGCGGCAAAATCGACGAACGGCGAGGTAGTGGTGATCTGGATCACGGCGGCCGAGATGAGGCCGATAACGAGCGCCTGGCCAATGTTGGGACGAACGACCAGGATGGTAAGGCAGAAGGCCGAGATGATGAACTCGGGGCTGATCATGCCGCCCGAGATGCCGGAGATGGCCTTGCCGACGGTGAAGTTGAGGATGAAGCCGGCGGCGAGCAGGATTGCGAGCAGGACGAGAGCACGGACGTCGAGTTTGCCGCGGTCGGCGGTCTGGACGGTGCGGGGCTGGGCGGTGGTGGTGTTCTGAGACATGGTGAAAATCCTTTCGGAAGGGAAGTGCAAGAGAAGAAAGCGGAGGCGCGTGATGCGAATGCGATTGGGCTCGAGATAGAAAAAGGCCCCCGGTCGAAACCGGAGGCCTTCCAATCACCTAGAGCGCAAAACAGGCGTGAGGGACTCACTGTCGACCGATCGTATTCGCATCACGCCACCACCAGTTGTTGAGAGACTTCATCGTGTTCTTCATGTTGGTGGCTCCTTTCGTGATGCCATGGCGCGGTCGCACCTAGTTGCTGTTGCGCTGCACTATAGCACAGCAAAGTGTGTGCGGGGAAATCTTTTTTGAAAAGATTTCAGCAGTGTTTCCCGCGGTGTTTCCCACCGGTCAGATAACGGGTCAGGAGGGCAAGACCGCTCGCACCGTCTTGCCCTCCCTTAGGACGTGAGGGCCTTAGGCCTTCTTGCGACGATAGAGCACGAAGCCGCAGACACCGATGACGACGACGGCGCCAACGGCCATGGCGGCCATGTTGTTGCCCTCGGACTTCTCCTCGGTGGCCTTTTCCTCTTCGACTTCGGGCTCGGCTACATCCTCATCCGAGAGGGCCTCGTCGGCATAGGTGATGGACTCGACTAGGCAGTCGTTGTCGGCATCGTAGTCACTCGGGACGAACTCCTCGGAGAAGTCGCCCTCCTTGAGGTAGTCACGCATTTCCTCGAGCATGGCCTTGCACTTGAGGTAGGTGTTCTTGGTGGCAGCCTTGCCGGCCTTGTTGGCCAGGGCGGTGCGGGCCTCGGTGTTCTCGGCGGCCTGCATGGCCTCGTCGACGGTCAGGTTCTGCTCGATGAGCTCCTTCTGCAGGGCGTCGAGGTAGGCGCGGACGCCGGTAGCGCAGTGATCGCGATTCTCATAGGCGAGCGTGTTGATGTCCATGAGGACGTAGTTGATGGAGTTCTTGGGCTCCTCGTTGTTTACAACGTCTTCCTCTTCGCAGTGATCGAAGGAGACATCCTGATCGCTGAAGTAGGGGCTGACCTCGGTGAGCAGTGCGGAGTAGAGGGGGATAGCGACGGAGAACTCGGCGTTGGAGAGCATCTCCCACTGGATGGTCGCGATTTCGGGGTCCATGCCGTGGCGGATCTGGAAGGTGTGAATCTCGGTGTTGCGGTTGGAGCCGATAGCATAGGCGCCGTCGGTGTTGGCGTTGAGACCGGCGACATTCTCGCCGCGAGCAGCGAAGCTGCGGATCATCTCAAAGGTGTTCCAGTCGGACTTGCCGGGCTGGAAGAACAGCGGCTGCATCTCGTGGACCAGGGCGCCGGTCGTGGCGCGAGCGTCTTCACGCTCGTCCTTGACGATCTCGTAGTCAGTGCCTTCAGCCAGCGGGGCCATGAAGTAATCGCGACCCTGGATATAGCGCGACCACTGGTGCATACCGGCCTCGCCGATCTCCTCGCCGTAGGTCTTGGCGACGTCGAACTTGCCGTCAGTGTACTCGGCAAAGCCCTTCTCCTTAGGCATGGACTCGATGCCCTCGGAATGGAGACAGTTCTCGGTGTCGTCGAGGTCGACGTCATAGGTGAGGTTGCCGATGTTGGGGTTGAGCGAGGCGATGTCATCGGCGAGCCTCATGGCAATCCACTGATGGCCGGAAAGCGCGGCGAACAGCCAGGTCTCGGTGCTGTCGGCGATGATGATCTGGTCGTTGGAGCAGACGCCCTGCTCGTCGATCAGGCTGCCGATGAGCTCGACGCCCTCGCGGGCCGTGGCGCTCTCGCCCAGGATGACGCTGGCATAGCTGTACTCGCCAATGCCAGTCTCCTCGGTGATGGGGTCGGCCTCTTCGGCCTTCTCGTTATAGGAGGTGCTCAACGTGGCAGAGCAGGAGACGCCCTTCTCGTTGATGCCGGCCTCGGAATATGCGTCGTAGCGATCTTCCCACTGCGAGGGGTTGTCGCGAACGAAAGTGTAGCGGTAGGTTGCGCCCTTGGACTTGTACTCAAAACCGGACTCGACCGATGTGTACTCGTTGCCGTCCTTGTGTGCGGGCTCAATGCCAAAGTGCTTGACATAGCGCGGACCGAAATCCTCGGAACGGCCATAGTACGTGTTGCCGTCTGCCGTGAGCTTGCTACCCATGTAGATCTGGGTGCAGGCGAGCGCCGAAGTCGGCATGGCCATGATGGCCGCTGCTCCAAACGCAAGGCCGCAGCCGAGCTTTTTGAGCGTGTTGACAGGATGAGTAAACCTCATGATCCCTCCCAACTGTTGAGACCCCGCAAAACTGTGCGGAATATCAGCTAATAAATACATCCATTAGCCTATCGGAAGTCTAAGAAGTATTCATCTATTTCGATGAAATACTCGATGAGCGTCCTAAAATATGCGATGAGCGGATAAGAATACTCATTTTGTAGCTTTACTTAAATAAAGGCACCCTGCAATTACTGTACCTGAATAAAGCGCCTTGCACGGGGCGCAAAGAAAAATCCCCCGCTGTTTGGCAAATGCATAAACAACGGGGGAGACGATAATTGGATGAATATCATACCAATGTGGAATTACTTCTTCCGGCGGTGGATCACGTTGATCGCATAGCCGATGAGCATGGCCAGAACAATGACGATAAAGCCGGGCAGGGGAGTGTCGTTCATGGGGTCCTCCTATTTTCCGAGTGGGGAGAATTCGTCGACGATGAGGTCGAGGCATTGCGGAAGTGCGCGGGCGCCAAAGACGCCCGAGTTGCTGGAGATGATCTCGCCATCGAACTGCATGCCCAGCGACGGCGTGCAGGTGATCTTGGCTTCTTTGGTCTGGATGATCTTGAACTGCGGGCGGCCGAGCACCTTGCCGGCGGGGTCGAGTGCGGCGGTGATCACGGTCGGGAGGAGCTGCACGGTTTTTACGGGCTCGATGACCGCGATGTCGACCATGCCGTCGTTCATACGGCAATCGGGGAACAGGTTGATGTCGTTTTGAATGACCGAGGTGTTGCCGGCCATGCAGCAGATGCCATCGAGCTCCTCGACAATGCCGTCATGCTCAATCGTAAAGTGCGCCACCGTGGGGTTGGGTGTGGCGAGCGCCGACAGGAAATAGGCGATCTCACCGATGTCGTTTTTGGCGGGGGCGGCCTTCATCATGATCTCGGCGTCGAAGCCCGAGCCGGCGATGATGATAAAGCCGTGGCGCTTTTCGTTGCCGTTCTCGTCGAGCCAAAAGAGCTCGCCCATGTCCACTTTGACCGTGCGACCGGCGCGGCAGGCCTTGGCAAGCGCCGCGGCCTCGGGGGCATTGCCAATGTTGTTGAAGAACAAGCAGGCCGTGCCGGAGGGGAAGACGAGCGTGGGGACGCCGCATCCGCGCATCTGGTCGAGCACGTTGGAGACGGTGCCGTCGCCGCCCGAAACGACCACGCGATCAAACTCGCGCACGTCTGCCACGGCGTCCTCGGGTTCCATGCCATCGCCGATAAAACGCATCACGATCTCGTCGCCGCCCTGCGCGAGGGCGTGCGCGAACGCGTAGATTTCATCTGAGCTGGGGCCCGATGCCGGGTTGTGGATGATAAGGCAGCGCATACTTACGTTCCCGTTCTGTGACTAACCGAGTATAGTTGTAAGGCAATGCCGATATCCTACCCGTGTTTTTCGGGCCTAACCTTATTCGATGGGTTGATATGTACATTTCCACACATCAGGCTCTGCTCGACTTTTGCCAGCGCGCCCGCGAGTTCGACGCGATTGCCGTCGATACCGAGTTTTTGCGCGAGCGCACGTTTCACCCGCGCCTGTGCTTGGTTCAGATCGCCACCCCTGCCGAGAGCGTCGCGGTCGATCCTCTGGTGATCGACAACCTGTCGCCGCTCGCCGAGCTTATGGGCGATGAGAGCGTGATCAAGGTGTTTCACGCCTGCTCGCAGGATATGGAGGTTATGCTCCATACCGTGGGCGTGCTGCCGCGTCCCATTTTTGACACGCAGGTGGCCGCCGCCTTTTTGGGTGAGCGCCAGCAGATTTCCTACGGCGCACTCGTGCAGACGTTTTGTGGCGTTTCATTGCCTAAGACCGAGTCGCTGACCGACTGGTCGCGCCGCCCGCTGACCGATAAACAGATCGAGTACGCGATCGATGACGTCAAGTACCTGATTGTCGCCTATACCGAGATGATGAGCCGCCTGCGTGAGCTGGGCCGCGTGGACTGGGTGCTCGACGAGTTGCGTCCGCTGGCCGACGAGTCGCACTACCGCGCCGACCGCCATGAGGCATTCCGCAAGGTCAAGCGCATCAACTCGTGTAGCCGCCATCAGCTGGGCATCGCGCGCGAGCTTGCCGCTTGGCGCGAGGACCGCGCCGAGCGCCGCAACATCCCACGCAAGTGGGTCATGTCCGACGATACGCTGCTGGCGCTCGTCAAGCGCAATCCTGTGCGCGTTGAGGAGTTCCGCAGCATCCGCGGCACCGATCAGCTGGGGGAGCGCGACGTGGACGGCGCGCTCATGGCCATTAAGCGCGGTGCGAGCTGCCCGCACGATCGCCTGCCGCTCATGGTGCGCGGGCACCGTCAGATTTCGCCGGAGTTGGAGAGCGTGACGGACCTGATGTACGCGCTCATCCGCCTGGTTGCCGAGCGTTCGGGCGTGGCGACCTCGGTCATTGCCTCGCGCGATGACCTGGCCGACTACATTGAGCATCCCGAGCAGAGCCCCCTGCGCGAAGGCTGGCGCTTTGAGCTCGTGGGCTCGCGCCTGGACGATTTGCTCTCGGGCAATATGGGGTTGACGGTCAAAGATGGCAAAATTGAATTGCTATAGGTATATAGTTACGCGGTTTTGCCAAACCGCGTAACAGCTCGACGCTGCAAACGGCCGAGAGCGGCAATCTGACGTTCAATCGTCGCTCGCGTACCAAAGTACGCGTCGCTTCTCTTTCACGTCACCTTGCTCGCTCTCGGCCGTTTTCGCTGACATTGCCAAAACATCGATGTTGATTTGCTGGTCAGTCGAATGGGTAGAATGCCTCCAACGTGTAACTCGATTCGGAGGAATTCGCATGCCTTATTACTATGGATACGGCTTTGGCATTGACCCGCTGTACCTGCTGGTTGTTCTTGTCTGCACGGTGCTTGGCCTTGCCGCGCAGAGCTATATCAACTCGACATATAAGACCTGGTCCAAGGTTCGCTCGGACGGCGACGCGGGTGCCACGGTCGCTCGCCGCATGCTCGATGCCAACGGTTGTAGCGCCGTGGGCATCAAGGGCGTTGCCGGCGAGCTCACTGATCATTACAACCCACAGGACAACAACCTGTATCTGTCGGATGCCAACCGTTCGGGCGGGTCGGTCGCAAGCGTTGCCGTCGCCTGCCACGAGGCGGGCCATGCCGCCCAGCGTCAAAGCGGTTACGCCATGATGAAGGTACGCACCGCTTTAGTCCCCGTCGTCAACTTTACCCAGAACACCTGGACGATCGTGCTGCTCATGGGCCTGTTCATGAACATCGCGGGGCTCACGACCCTCGCGCTGGTCTTCTTCTCGTTTAGCGTGCTGTTCCAGCTGGTTACGCTGCCGGTCGAGATCGATGCCAGTCGCCGCGCCGTGGCGTATATCGAGCAGTCGGGCATGAGTTCCAAGCAGGTTAGCGGTGCCAGGAAGGTGCTGACGGCAGCTGCGCTTACCTACGTGGCGGCGGCGCTCACCTCGATTATTCAGCTGCTCTACCTGATGGCTCGCTACAACAGAAACTCCAACCGATAGCAAACGGGACAGGCAGGCGCCGCGGGGATTCGTGTCCCAGCGGCGCTGTACTATGTGTTGGACTTGAATTTGCGCAGGGCCGGAGCCCGTGTGCACGATGACGAAAGGAGGCTGCGTGGCTGGCTGGAATCTGACCGGCAATACCGTTTCCGCCGAGTTCGACGGATCGGACGAGCAGGAGTGCAAAGAGCTCAGCGTGAGCCAGGCGGTGGAGATCGCCGCCGGCTGTCTCTTATACACATCTGACGCTGCCGACGACTAGTCGAGTGTAGATC
>URIK01000041.1 GCA_900547855.1 uncultured Collinsella sp.
CAGGAGTGCTGCGAGCTGCTGGCGACCGACGGCATGCTGGTCAAGCGTCCGCTGCTGGTGGGCGACGACTTTGCGATTCCTGGGTTTAGGGAATCGGCTTGGGCCGAGGCGTTGCTGTAGCGGCTGCGGAAAGTGCGACCCGGAATTCGCTTCCAGAATGGGATGCGCTTTCCCAAAGTGGCCGGTTGCGGAAAGCACGTCCCATTCTGAGCTTCGATTGTGGGACACGGTTTCCTGAGCTTGAAATCTGGGACGCACTTTCCGCCGGCGGGCCTGCCTCAGTCAGTCCGCCAGCTGTGCCCATTCGTGCGGATCGTAGACCTTTACGTGTTTGTTGGGCTTGCCGCTCCAGTACTCCTCGTCCATAAAGGGCAGATATGCCTGAACGCCGGGGCAGATAAAGGGAATCCGCTGCTGTTGCAGTCGCTCGCGCTGGCGCTGCTCCAGGTGCGCCTCGGATATGACGGTTGGCATGCCGGACAACTCGACGAGGCTTGCCTGGATTCGCTTAAGGTCGGGGAGTCCCGCGTGCCATGACATCCGCATGATCAAAAAGGATGCACGGCGGTATTTTGCCTGCACCACAGTAATGGCGGGGCGCAGTGTGGGATGGATTTTGTCCCGTTCGGGCCAAAGGTCGGCAGTGATCTCAAGGCCCAGGGTCTCCCATAGGTAATCAAGCTCTTCGTCCATGGCGCCTCGATATCTACGCGATCATTGATACTTCGATTGTGTTGCCTGGTGCTATCGTTTTCACGGTAGAATCTGCCAACGGTTGACGGCTACCGCTCGCGGCGTTTTGCCCTTCGTGTACAGCGGTCGGCTTCACAGGTCCTTCACGGGTTGGACTAAATTAGGCCAATTTGACTGAATTTCAAAAAAGTCAAAATTGGGGCTTGCGTCACGGCGAGACTTCCCGTATATTTCTTTCTTGCGCAAAGGCACAGCCGAGCGCAGCGATGCAGTCATTGGGATGTCGTCTAATGGCAGGACAGCGGATTCTGGTTCCGTCAATGGGGGTTCGACTCCCTCCATCCCAGCCATTGCATTTGCTACATATGGCCCGTTCGTCTAGCGGTTTAGGACGCCGCCCTCTCAAGGCGGAGATCACCAGTTCGAATCTGGTACGGGCTACCAAAATTGAACGCCCGGGCCTCGTAAGAGACCCGGGTTTTGTGTATTGACCGCATATACGGCGCCTGCCGTGTTTCGCTCAGATCGAGGAGTAGCCATGGATCTGCCCATCAGCTTGCAAGACATCACGTATGCCGAGAACTATCTGGCGCAGGGCGACCTGGCTACGGCGACGCCGCTGCTGGAGCGTCTGGTGGAGCTCGCCGAGGAGTATATCGACGCTGAGTGCAAGACGGAGGAGAAGCGCCAATACTTTAGCTTCGATAGCAAGTTTGAGCGCTTGGCCTATCGCCGCGTGGAGAAGGATCCGCGCGAGCTCGTGCAGGTCGAGGTGCCGTTTGACCGCCTGTACTCTGATATGGCTTTTGCCTACATTCGCCAGCAGGATTATGTGAGCGCTCGTAATGCCCTGATGCAGGCTGTGCGTTGGGACCCCATGAACTGCAACTATCGCTTGGATTTGGCCGAGCTGTTCCGCGCACTCGAGGACAAGCAGGAATGGGCATCGCTCTCGTTCTCGGTGCTGGAGCGTGCAAGCGATGGCAAGTGCGCCGCCCGCGCTTACGCCAATCTAGGCCAGTACTTCTTGGAGCCCGAGACCGAGAACGTTTCGGCTGCCGTGGGCTGCGCGCGTCTGGCGCTGCGCCTGGCGCCCAACGATGCGCATACGACGCGCCTGCTCAACAAGATCCATACCACCTATCCGGATGCCGCTGATGAGAGCGACGACCACGTGATGGGTGAATTGGCCCTGCAAGGCGTGCCGACCTCGCCTTCGGCCGAGATTGCCATCTGCCTGATTATGTGCGCGACCGATACTGCAAGCGACGGCGACAAGCAGGAGGCGACGCGCCTGACGGTACGTGCTCGCGACTTGGTGGGCGAGGAGGCCTGCGCGGCGATTATCAAACTGGTGCGCGAGAGCGATGCCGAGCTCAATGCCGAGCGCAAGGCAAAGCGCGAGACTGCGGGCTCAAACGCCGATGGAGCCAAGGAGGCCGGCGATGCCCAGTAAGCGTGAACGCAAGCTCATTTCTAAGAATCGCTCGGCGCATCACGAGTACTTTATCGATGAGACGTTTGAGTGCGGTATTGAACTGAGTGGCACCGAGGTCAAGTCGATTCGCGAGCGCGCCTGCCAGATCACTGACACTTTTGCGCTGATTCGTGGCGGCGAGTGCTGGCTCGTCGGACTGCATATCCACCCTTATAGCCATGGTGGCGTGTGGAATCGCGATCCCGACCGTCGGCGTCGTCTGCTGCTGCACCGCAAGGAGATCGACTTTCTTGACGGCAAACTTCGCAACCGTGGTTATGCGCTGGTTCCGTTGGAGCTCTACTTTAATACCGACGGCCGCGTAAAGCTGCTGCTGGGTCTGGGTCGCGGCAAGAAGCTCTACGACAAGCGCGAGGACATGGCCAAGCGTGATGTCCAACGCGAGATCGACCGCGCCCTTAAGGAACGCAACCGCTAGGCACTCTGTATAAGTTGTGGTGGAATACGGACTGTTTTGCCTGTTTGAGGGGCTATTCAGTCCCTATTTCACCGCAACTGCGGGCGTCTCATCTCGCTTACTGTTTTGACACATATGTCTCAAAGGCGGCGTCCATTATGGGCGTCGCCTTTTTTGTGGGTACATACTTCCATGAGGTTCCAACCCGGGTTAGGGGAGTGATCGTTATGGATAAAACTGCGTTCTTTGCGATGCCGAGCGGTCTGTATGTGGTGAGCGCCGCGGCCGATGGGCTGCGCGCCGGCTGCGTCATCAACACGGCGGTGCAGGTGACGTCCGCGCCGCCGCGCATCTCGGTTGCCGTGAATAAGGAAAATGTCACGTCTGGTGTTATCTCGTCTGCCAAGGCCTTCGCGCTGACCGTGATCGACCAGACGGCCGATATGCTCTACATCGGTAACTTTGGGTTCCGCACCAGCAGCGACTATGACAAATTTGCCAAGTACGAGACCCGCGAGACCGCACTGGGCATGCCCTATGTGCCCGAGCACGCGGCAGCGCTGTTTAGCTGCCGTGTGATCGATACCGTGGATGTGGGCACGCATCTGCTGTTTATCGGCGAGGTTGAGGATGCTGAGCGCTTGGGCGGTGAGACGCCGTTGACCTACGACTACTACCACAAGGTCTTGAAGGGCAAGACGCCGCCCAAGGCTTCATCGTATCAAGGCTAGAAATGTTCTAAAAATACTTGCATTATATTATTGAGAACATATACTAATAAGCAAGTACACCAGCAGTCACGTTCGAGAGGAGAACATCATGGCTGAGGAAAAGAAGACGTATAAGTTTGTGTGCACCGTTTGCGGTTACGAGGTTGAGGTCGACACGCCCGAGCTGCCCGAGGACTACGTGTGCCCGGTCTGCGGCGTCGGCCCCGATGAGTTTGAGCTTGTCGAGGAGTAGCTCGTAGACACACGACTTGCAACAACATATAGCTCTGTCCAAGGGTCCCGGTCGAATTCTCGGCCGGGACCCTTTTGATTTATCTGACGGTTTAAAACGGCCTTACGTGTTGCAGATTGAGACGTTATATCTGGACAGCCACGTCATCCCAATTACATCCCCGTTAGCAGCACGATGTCGAGAATCGTCACGATGACGCCGATTCCTACGAGCAGCGCGTTGAGCGGGCGCGAGTTGACGTATTTGCCCATGATGCGGGGCGAACTGGTGAGTCGTATGAGCACAAAGACTGTAATCGGCAGCTGAAGCGACAGCAGCGCCTGGCTCCAAATGAGGCCCCCAAAAGGATTCGGGACGACCAGGCACGCCGCCACTGCGCCGACGAAACAAGCCGCCACACCGATCGAGGAATGTCGGTCGTGGATGTCGTATTCCTCGTCGAACATACCCGCGGTGATGGTGCCCGCCGCCATGCCCGCCGTCACACTACTCGAGAGGCCCGCAAACAGCAGCGCCACGGCAAAGATGGTCGAGCTTGCCGGGCCCAGAATGGGGGAGAGCGTGGCCGCTGCGACGGCGAGGTCGTCTACGACCATGCCGTGCGCAAAGAAGGTCGTTGCGGCCAGGATGACCATGGCCGAGTTGATTGCCCAGCCCACGCCCATCGAGAAGAGCGTGTCGAAGAGCTCGTAGCGCAGGCGCTCTTCGATAACCTGCTCGCCTTGGCCTTCGAAGCGCATAGATTGGATGACCTCGGAGTGCAGAAAAAGGTTGTGTGGCATAACGACCGCACCTAGGACACTCACGATAATCGCGGCAGAGCCAGTGGGCATACTGGGCGTGATCCAGCTTGCGGCGGCCTGCGGCCAGTCGACCTTGACCAGCGTAAGCTCAGCCAAAAACGAGAGTCCTACCACGCCCACGAAGGCGATGATCCAGCGTTCGGCGCGTTTGTAGGAGCTTGTCATGAGCATCGCCATCGATACTGCCGCCACGATGACGCAGCCCGCGCGCACGGGCAGCCCAAAGAGCATTTGAAGGGCAATCGCACCACCCAGGACCTCGGCCATGGCGGTGGCGATCGTGGCTAGATATGCGCTACCGAGTATCGCACGCCCGACGAGGCGGGGGAGGTAACGTGTCGTGGCCTCGGCGAGACAGGCGCCCGTGGCGATACCCAGGTGCGCCGCGTTGTGCTGCAAGACGATCAGCATAATCGTGGACAGCGTGACCACCCACAGCAGTGCGTAGCCAAACTGCGAGCCCGCGGCCATATTGGAGGCCCAGTTGCCCGGATCGATAAAGCCGACGGTCACGAGCAGCCCGGGGCCGATATGCCGCGCAATGTCTAGGCCTCCGTGACCACCGGTGCGTCGGGAGCCAAAATGTTGTTTGAGATGATTGAGCATGGTGCGCTCCTGCGTGCCGTTTGTTTGACGCTGCAAAGGATACCCGTTTTAGGCTCAAAAGTTAACCAAGACTAACAAAATTGTTGTATTTGAATAGGATGGTGAAAGGGGGTTGCCGAAATGTCTTGATCTGTAACAACTGGGGATGGAAATTGGACCTAGGTGTTACAGATCAAGACAGGAAGAAATGGTCCTATGGAAAATCTCTATCTGTAACAGCTGACCGCCAAAACCGGCCCTTCGTGTTACAGATCGAGACAAACCAAAACCGTCCTGCGGAAGATCTCAATCTGTAACATCTAGGCGCCATAATTGGGTCTTCCTGTTACAGATTGAGATGTTTGAAGCGGTGAGCTTACGGGCCGAACCTGGGGCCCTTGTTGTCGCCCTTGAGGTCGGCGGTGTCCACTCGTAGGGCGTGCGTTACGCGATTGTTTCGAAACGGGTGGGAAACACAACGGGCCGGCGATGCCCCTAGTATGCCTATTCAATTGACTGTCTAAATATCTAGGGGAGGATCGCGATGCAGGCAGATTCCGCTCAGCAGCAGGGCCTTTATCGCCCCGAATTCGACCACGATGCATGCGGCATCGGCGCGCTTGCCGATATCAACGGTGAGCGCCATCACCAGATTCTGGACGATGCGCTGTCCATTCTGGTCAACTTGGAGCACCGCGGTGGCACGGGACTCGAGAAGAACACCGGCGACGGCGCCGGCATCCTGTTCCAGGTTCCGCATCACTTTTTCCGTAAAGAGGCTCAAAAGTGCGGCCAGATTCTGCCGGCAGAGGGCGACTATGGCGTGGCCATGCTGTTCTTCCCGCAGGACGACAAGGGCGTAGAGGATGCCCGCCGCGTGTTTGAGGAGGGCTGCGCCGAGGCCGGCGTGCCGCTGCTCTTTTGGCGCGAGGTGCCGGTCGACCCGCACGACCTGGGCGAGACGGCCCGCGCCTGCATGCCTACTATCCTGCAGGCCTTCCTGGGCCGTCCGGACGACACGCCGGCGGGCGACGCCTTCGAGCGCCGTCTGTATGTGTGCCGCCGCACCATCGAGAAGAAGGCCGACGCTGAGTTTGCCCTGCGCGACAAGATCTTCTATGTGTGCTCCATGAGCTCGCGCACCATCGTGTACAAGGGTATGCTGGTCGCCACGCAGATGCGCCGCTTCTTCATCGACCTCAACGACGCCGCCGTCAAAACGGCCGTGGCGCTCGTTCACTCGCGCTACTCCACCAACACCACGCCCAGCTGGGAGCGTGCGCACCCCAACCGTTTTATCATCCACAACGGCGAGATCAACACCCTCAAGGGCAACGTCAACTGGATTCGCGCCCGCGAACCCAACCTGTACAGCCCCGTGCTGCAGCACGATCTTGAGCGCGTGATGCCCATCATCAACCGCGAGGGTTCCGACTCCGCGATTCTGGACAACGTGCTCGAGTTTTTGGTCATGAACGGCCGTCCGCTCACGCGCGCCGCATCCATGCTGCTGCCCGAGCCGTGGGACCACAACGACAGCCTGAGCGAGGAGCGCCGCGCCTACGACGCCTACCAGTCCATGCTTATGGAGCCGTGGGATGGCCCGGCGGCCATCGCCTTTACCGACGGCCGTACCCTGGGTGCCGCCCTCGACCGTAACGGCCTGCGTCCCGCCCGCTACTATGTGACGCGCGACGGTCGCTTTATGCTGGCAAGCGAGGTGGGCACCATCGAGGTGAGCCCCGAGAACATCCTGACGAGCGGCTGTCTGGGACCGGGCCAGATGCTCGAGGTCGATTTTGCCCGCGGCCGCGTCATCTACAACGACGAGCTGCGCGCCCGTTACGCCAAGGAAAAGCCCTATCGCGACTGGATCGCCGAGGAGACGCTGACCGTCGACGCGCTCGACAAGCCCGTCGCGCCCGCGCCCGCCGAGGACGCCGAGGTGCCCGCCGCCGTGCGCATGGCCAAGCTCGGGTATCACTGGGATGATGTTGACGAAGTCGTGCGTCCCATGGCCCAGCAGGGCAAGGCCCCGCTCGCCTCGATGGGCATCGATGCGCCGCTGGCCTGCCTGTCCAAGAAGACGCGTTCGTTCTTCGACTACTTCTATCAGCTGTTCGCCCAGGTCACGAACCCGCCGATCGATGCCCTGCGCGAGCACATGGTGACTTCGACCACGCTCTACCTGGGCAACCACGGCAACCTGCTCGAGGATTCCCGCACGGCCTGCCAGCTGGTGCGCTTGGAGCGTCCGCTGCTGAGCGAGGAGGAGTTCGACCGCATCTGCGCCATCGACCGCGTGGGCTTTAAGCCCCGCCGTTTTCGCGCTGTCTATCGCCGCGATGCCGGCGAGGGCGCACTGCAGGCTGCGCTCAAGCAGCTTGCAGAGGACGTTGAGGCTGCGGTCCGCGACGGCGTGAACATCGTGGTGTTGAGCGATCGTGCCGCTGCGGGCGAGGTGCCCGTGCCGTCGCTGCTCGCCGTGGGCTGCGTGCACAACCACCTGATTCGCGCCGGCGTGCGTACCTTTGCCGACATCGTGGTGGAGTGCGGCGACGCCGTGTCCCCGCACGACTTTGCGGCGCTGGTGGGCTACTCCGCGAGCGGCATTTATCCGTACAACGCGCATGCGTGCATTCGCGACTTGGCGGCGCACGGCGATCTGGACGTGACAGCCGAGCAGGGCATCGCCAACTACAACAAGGCTGCGACCGCCGGCATCGTCTCCATCATGTCCAAGATGGGCATCTCCACGGTGCAGAGCTACCACTCCGCGCAGATCTTCGAGGCCGTGGGCTTTACGCCGGAGTTCGTCAACGCGTACTTCGCCGGCACGGTGAGCCGTGTGGGCGGTATGGGTGTCGAGGACGTCGAGCGCGAGCAGAATGAACGCTATGACGCCGCGCTCGCCATCCTTAAGAGCCCGGCTCCCGATCAGCTGCCCACGCTGGGTCTGACCAAGTGGCGCCCGCTCGGTGGCGAGGACCACCTGATTGACCCCCAGACCGTCTACCTGCTGCAGACCGCCTGTCGCGAGGACAGCTACGACGCCTTTAAGGAGTACAGCGCCCGCCTGCATCGCACCGGCCGTGCCGTGCGCCTGCGCGACTTGCTGGACTTTGATGCCAGCGGCCGCACCCCGGTGGCACTCGACGAGGTCGAGCCCGCGCTCAACATCGTCCGCCGCTTTAACACCGGCGCCATGTCGTACGGCTCTATCAGCAAGGAAGCACACGAGTGCATGGCCATCGCCATGAACCGCCTGCACGGCCGTTCCAACTCGGGCGAGGGCGGCGAGGATCCGCGTCGCGAGACCCCGCTGGCCAACGGTGACTCCAAGAATTCCGCCATCAAGCAGGTGGCAAGCGCGCGCTTTGGCGTGACGAGCCGCTACCTGTGCAGCGCCTTCGAGATTCAGATCAAGATGGCCCAGGGCGCCAAGCCCGGCGAGGGCGGCCACCTGCCCGGCAAGAAGGTCTACCCCTGGATCGCCGAGGTCCGTCAGTCCACGCCCGGCATCGGCCTGATCTCGCCTCCGCCGCACCACGACATCTACTCCATCGAGGACCTGGCAGAGCTGATCTTCGATCTTAAGAACGCCAACCCCGGTGCGCGCGTGTCGGTCAAGCTGGTCAGCGAGGCCGGTGTCGGCACCATTGCTACCGGCGTGGCCAAGGGTGCGGCCGACAAGATTTTGATCAGCGGCCATAACGGCGGCTCGGGCGCCGCGGCGCGCGATTCCATTTGGCACGCCGGCCTGCCGCTGGAGCTCGGCCTTGCCGAGGCTCAGCAGACGTTGCTGCAAAACGGCCTGCGCTCCCGCGTGGTGCTCGAGGCCGACGGCAAGCTCATGGACGGCACCGATGTCGCCATCGCCTGCCTGCTGGGTGCCGAGGAGTTTGGCTTTGCGACCATGCCGCTCATCTCCATGGGCTGCCTCATGCAGCGCGACTGCCAGCAGGATACCTGCCCGGCCGGCATCGCTACGCAAAACTGCCGCCTGCGTCACGGCTTCCGCGGTAAGCCCGAGCACGTTGAGCACTTTATGCTCTTTGTTGCCGAGCAGCTGCGTGAGGTCATGGCGAGCCTGGGCTTCCGCACCGTCGACGAGATGGTCGGCCATCCCGAGTGCTTGCGCCAGATTGAGGTCCCGGGCAACCGCAAGGCCAACCTGCTCGATCTGTCGCCCGTGCTGGCGAGCGCGACCTGCGAGTTCGGTGCCCATATCCCGGGTGCCGACGGCCGTCACTTCCTGCCCCAGATGGCTGCGGACAGCGAGCTCGACAAGACGCTCGACTCTACGTTGTTTGTGCCCTATACGGCCGATGCCCGTGCGCACCTGCGCCCGATTCACTTCCGCGCCGATATCGCCAACGTCAACCGCTGCGTGGGTACCATTTTGGGCAACGCGGTGACCAAGGCGCATCCCGAGGGCCTGCCCGCCGGCTCCATCACCATCGATTGCGATGGTTCGGCTGGTCAGAGCTTTGGCGCCTTCCTGCCGCGCGGCATTACGCTCAACGTGTGCGGCGACGCCAACGACTACTTTGGCAAGGGCCTTTCGGGCGGCGAGGTGTCGGTGCGCCCCAACCCGCATGCGACCTACAAGTTCGATGAGAACATCATCGTGGGCAACGTTGCGTTCTTTGGCGCCACGAGCGGCCGCGGCTTCATTAACGGCCTGGCAGGCCAGCGCTTTGGCGTACGCAACTCCGGTGCCACGGTGGTGGTCGAGGGCTGCGGCAACCATGGCTGCGAGTACATGACGGGCGGTCTGGCGCTCATCCTGGGCGAGGTCGGGCAGAACTTCGCCGCAGGTATGACGGGTGGCGTGGCTTACGTCTTTGACCAGTACGGCACCCTCGATGCCCGTGTGAACCACGAGAGCGTTGAGCTCAAGGCCCCGACGACCGGCGAGCTGGCGCAGATTCGCGAGCTCATCCAGGAGCACGTTGACGCGACGCAGAGCCCGCGCGGCATTAAGCTGCTCTACAGCTTTGAGACGATGAGCAAGCACTTTGTGAAGGTCATTCCGACCGAGTACGAGCGCGTGCTGGCGATTGTCGCCGCCGCCGAGGCCGTCGGCAAGACGCATGAGCAGGCCGAGGAGCTGGCGTTTGACATTGTGACCGGTCGCGCCGACGCCGCCGATGTCGCTCGCTTTGATGTGGCGGGTGGTGTCGCTGGCGCTGTGCCCGCCGCCGCCAGCTCTGTTGCTTCGACCAAGAAGGAGGCGTAAGTGCCATGGGTAAGCCCGGTGCTTTTCTTGATATCGATCGCGTGACCCACGAGCTGCGCCCCGTGGAGGAGCGCAGCCGCGATTTCGATCCGCTGTACGTGGAGCTCGACGACGATGCGCGCCGTGCCCAGGCGAGCCGCTGCATGATGTGCGGTGTGGCGTTTTGCCAAATGGGCGCGAGCTTTGGCAAGGCGCGTCCGAGTGGCTGCCCGCTGCACAATCTGATTCCCGAGTGGAACGAGCTAGTGTATCGCGGCCGCTGGAACGAGGCTGCCGAGCGTCTGTCACTCACCTCGCCTATGCCCGAGTTCACGAGCCGCGTGTGCCCGGCGCTGTGCGAGGCCGCGTGTAACCTGGGCTCGGTCGACGGCCAGCCCACGACGATTCACGACAACGAGCGCGCGATCAGCGACCATGAGTGGGCAAATGGCGGTCCGCGCCGCTTTGAGCCGGCAGGGGAGGGCGCGCCCACGGTTGCCGTGGTGGGTTCCGGCCCGGCTGGCCTGGTGGCAGCATGGGAGCTTGCGCGTCGCGGTGCCCGCGTGACGGTGTTTGAGCGTGACGACCGCCCGGGCGGCCTGCTCATGTACGGCATTCCCAACATGAAGCTCGAGAAGTCCGTGGTCGAGCGTCGCGTGGCACTTATGCGCGAGCTGGGTATCGTCTTTGAGCTGGGCGCTGACGTTACGAACCCTGCGGTGGCGGCCAAGCTCGATGGCTTTGACGCCGTCGTGGTGGCTGCCGGCGCCCGCGCCCCGCGTGGGCTTTCTGCTGCGCACATCGATGCGCCCGGCGTGGTGTATGCCGTGGACTACCTGACGGCTTCGACCATCTCGGTGCTCGATGGCGGCGAGCCCGCGGTGAACGCGCGCGGCCTGGACGTTGTGGTCGTTGGCGGCGGCGATACCGGCAACGACTGCGTGGGTACCGCGGTGCGTCAGGGCGCGCGCAGCGTGCGCCAGTTTGAGTTCTTGCCGGCGGCGCCTGATGCGCGCGCGGCGAGCAACCCCTGGCCGCAGTGGCCAAACGTTAAGAAGACCGACTACGGCCAGCAGGAGGCCATCGCTGCCATGGGCGGCGAGATGCGCGCTTGGGGCGTGGATACGCTCGAGGTGCTGCTGGATAAGAAGGGCGCTGCCGCGGGCCTGCGCGTGGTCGATCTGGACTGGTCGGCGGGAAAGCCCGAGCGCATCGCGGGCTCCGAGCACGAGGTACCGGCGCAGCTGGTGCTCATCGCCTGCGGCTTCACGGGCCCGGAGCACAGTGTGTTCGACGCCGTTGGCGTGCCTGTTGCCACCGCTGGTCGTCCGCTGCCTGTGATGGCCGCCGAGGGCTCGCATCTTGCGGCGCGTGTCGACGGCGTCGCCGCAGATGCCGCACCGGTGTATGTGGCGGGTGATGCTCGCTACGGCAGCTCGCTCGTGGTGAACGCTATGGCCGACGCCCTGGCCTGCGCTGCCGAAGTCGCCGACGCGCTGGAGCTGTAAAGTAGTCATTTAAGAACGTCCCCAATGACTGGTCATTTTTGTCTAGTCGTTGGGGACACTCTTTGCGAGCGATTTGCTCGTTTGTCGACGTACGGGTGTTCATTTGTCGACTTCTTGGGCTGTGGTCACCTGTTGTTTCTGTGGTGGCTGCGGGTATCTGGCTCAAAAGGGTGGGTTGGCCGTCTATGTTTACCTGCGGTTTTGTTGCGGTGCGCATTTTCGGTCAAGCTTTTCGTCAAGTGTTTGGTCAGCATCTGGTTTGCAGCCGGAGGCCTATTTTGCCCGCGCTGGTCGTGGCTGCCCACCCTCCTCGTAAGCTCAAATTGAGGTCCATCAGTTTGAGGAGGATGCCATGACTGATCACGCTTTAGATCGAGCGCAGCTGGCCGAAGCCGTCGGCAACGATATTGCCGACATGGCCCATTTTTGGATGCTCAGGAAGTTCCAGTTTTTGGAGCCGGCGCGCGAACAGTTCGAGATCATTGTCGACCCGTGGCTCAGCTATTGCACCGAGCCTTCGCAAAACGAAATCATGGCCTACAACATGGCATTTACCGATTGGCTGCTCTTCGAGCGCCCCTATCGCCATGGCAAGACGCTGCTCGAGCTGTATGTTGACGAGCCACCGGCATCGCTTTCGCCTGCCTCGCTCAAGCGGCTCGAGCAGGTGCGCGACACACAGTATTTCTCGCGCTTTGGCATTTTGGGCAAGGATCCTGCGAACGGCACGGTTGCGCTGAAGGATACGCGCACCGACCGTCGCTTTGATGTCTACGACCCGCATATCGTGCAAAAGGAGCATTGGAGCGACGGAGCGATTGCGGTGCGCCTCGCCTGCGTCGACGATGTCTGGCTGACGGCGGGGCAGCTCTACCTCTACGACATAGCGCGCCTGAGCGATACGGCGATCGACGGGCCCGGCGCCGTCCATCCGGAAGACCTAGAAGATGGCTTCGACACCTCGCGTATCAGCTTCTTTTTGCGCCTGGTCCGCGACATCATGGGCGCCCAGGGGCGCTACGTAAAGTCCCTCAACATCTACGAGCAGGAGTGGGAGTAGGGGATGTGACTGGTGTCGCCCTACAGCCCTGACTTTGTCTCAATCTGTAACGTTTAGGGATAAAAACCGGTCTACCTGTTACAGATCGAGACGAACGCTTGGGCGCCGCTGGTTTGTCTAAATCTGTAACGTTTGGGGGGCTGGAGAACGTCTAACTGTTACAG
>URIK01000042.1 GCA_900547855.1 uncultured Collinsella sp.
CGGCCGGCGTCAGCGCCAAGCGGGCGCGAATGCCCTCGACCTCGACCTCGCCCAAGCGAATGGTCTCGCAAAAACTGATCGTGCGACGGATGCACGTGGGGACCGCGATATCGGCCATGACGACCGACACGCCGGCGCGCACCAAGCGAGCGGCGACACCCGTGGCGATATCGCCGGCGCCGCGAACATAAACGAGCATTCCCGGGGCACCTCCCTGTGCTACGGTTTGAGCAGAGCAAAAGCGGTTCGACCGCTACTCTGATGATTATTTATTATCACAGTATTATACGGCGGTGAACAGATGGAAACGGTTAGCGGCAATCTTGCCTCGGCGCTCAGGATCGAGCCGGGCATTACCGCGATTATCGGCAGCGGCGGCAAGTCGACGTTGCTCAAAACGCTGGGCCTTGAGCTCATGCGCGCTGGCGGCCGCGTGCTCCTCTGCACCACCACGCATATGCTTCCCGTTGCCGGCGTGCCATGGGACGGGTCGAATCGTCGCCTGGACGCCGCGCCTTGGAAGCCGGGCGCCTCGCATGTCCCCGGTTGCACCTGCGAGGCATGCGCGGGCATGAGCCGCGGAAGTATCTGCCAGGCGGGTGTTTTGGACCCGGAGACAGGCAAGCTCTCCGCCCCCGCCGAGCCACTCGGCGGGCTGGCACAGCGCTTTGACTATGTGTTGGCCGAGGCAGACGGTAGCAAGCGACTCCCGCTCAAGGCGCATGCCGCCTGGGAGCCGGTAATTCCCGCCGGCACGGCAAACGTTGTCTGGGTCGTCGGCGCCTCGGGACTCAGCAAGCCCATCAACGAAGCCGTCCACCGCCCCGAGCTCTTTTGCGAGCGTTGCGGCTGCGAGCTCACCGACATCGCCACGCCCGAGCGCGTCGCCCAGGTGCTCAATGCCGAGATGCAGGCGCTGAAACTCAGCACCGCACGCGTCATGCTCAACCAAGTCGACACGCTCAGCGACCCCACGATGGCCGACCGCTTCGAGGCAGCTCTCGACCGCCCCGTCGTCGCCAGCAGCCTCAAGTAGCCGTGTCCCCTCCTCAGTTGCGGTGAAATACGGACTGTTTGGCCGCCCGACGGCCGCAAACAGTCCGTATTTCACCGCAACTGAGGAGGGGACACGGCATCTTTGCTGCTAGCGGGGCACGTAGCGACCGGGCTGGGCTCCGGTGGGCTCGCCATCGCGCGCCACCAGCACGCCGTTCACAAACACAGCCTTGGCGCGGCCGTGAGCCTCAAAGCCCTCGAGCGGCGTGTAGTCCACAGCCTGATGCTGCGTCGCGGCACTGATTGTCCAGCGCGCTTTGGGATCCCACACGCACACGTCGGCATCGGAGCCCTCGGCAAGACAGCCCTTGCGCGGATACATGCCAAAGACGCGCGCCGGGTTCTCGCTCATCAAGCGGCAGAGGTCCTCGGGGCCCAGCTGGCCCTCAAAGCTCGTGGCGATCGCGACGGGACGATGCTCCACGCCGGGCCCGCCGTTGGGAATCGCGCGGAAATCGTCGCGGCCGCGGTCCTTTTGCCCGTGCAGGTTAAAGCTGCAATGATCGGTTGCAATAGTATCGATCTCGCCGGCCACAAGCGCCTCGCGCAACGCGGCACGGTCACCCGCATGGCGCAGCGGCGGGCTCATCACATACTTGGCGCCCGCAAAGCCGTCCTCGCCCTGCTCCAAGTAGCAAGTATCGTCGAGCATCAGATACTGAGGGCAGGTCTCGACATAGATGTTCTTCTGCCCGCGCGCTTTGGCAGCACGGATGGCCTCGAGCCCCAGCTTGGTCGAAAGGTGCACCACGTTGACCGGAGCGTCCCCGGCCAAGTGAGCCAGATACAGCAGGCGGCTCACGGCCTCGGCCTCACACACGTCCGGGCGGCTGAGCGCATGCCCCTCGGGCCCATGAATCCCCTGCTCGTACACGCGCTTCTGCAGCTCATTCACCAGCGTACCGTTCTCGCAATGCACGCACAGTATGCCGCCAATACGCTTGAGCTCCTCGAGCACCTCGAGCGTCTCGGCATCGTCCAGGCGCAAATGATCGTAGGCAAAGTAGGTCTTAAACGACGATACGCCCGCCTCGCGCATAGCCGAAAGATCGGCGCGGTTGCGTTCATTCCACTCGGCGAGTGCCATATGAAAGGCGTAGTTGGCCGTGCAGGTTCCGTCGGCACGGCGATGCCACTCGGCCAAGGCATCGGGCATGGTCACGCCGCGATCGGCCGTCGCGTAGTCCACGATGGTCGTCGTACCGCCGCAGGCAGCCGCACGCGTACCGGTCTCAAAGCTATCGGCCGTCCAATCCATGCCAGTCCAGCACTGCATGTGCGTGTGGCCGTCGATAAAGCCGGGGAACACCCAACAGTCGGTGGCGTCCTGGACGGTATCGCCCTCGCCCGGCTCGATTGCCGCGGCAATCCGCACAATCTTATCGCCCTCCATGGCAAGATCGGCGCGGCGAAGCCCCTGTGGCGTCACGAGCGCGCCGTTTTTGATGATGATCATGTTGCTCCTTATCGATTCATACAGTTGGCCACGCGATCAAAATACGAGCAGGCGGCGATATGCTCCGTTATGCGTTGCTGTCCCTTGGCGGTATCGACGTCCCACAGCTCGTAGGCACGCGCCTCGACCAGCACCACGTCGGTACGGTCCTTGAGGATCGAACCGCCGCCGTCCTTGCCCTCAAGACACATGAGTGCATCGAACAGTTCCGCCGGAAAGAGCACCGGGCTCGAAGGCTCACCGTTGCACGCAAGACGCACCGGATGCTTGCGGCCACGCTCATCAAACGTGCGAACCATGGCCTCAAAAGAATCCGAACTCACGAGCGGCTGGTCGCCCGGCAAAAAGAGGCAACCTTTCCAGTTGCGTTCGGCTCCCCACGAAAGGCCCGCACGGACGCTTTCGCTGCGCAGCTCGCCATCGTGCAGCACGCACGGGCAATGCTTGTCCTCGCAAATCTGAGCGACCTCGGGCCAACGCGTCGAAACCACGACGTCAAAGCCCCGGGGAACCGAATCGATGGTCCGGGCAACCAGCGGCTCGCCATAGATATCGGCAAGCATCTTGTTGGAGCCAAACCGCTTGCCCTCGCCCGAAGCCATAATGACGCATCCAAGTTTCATGGTGATACCTCCCCTGAAACCATCGTACCCATAACTCGCGCCGCGGGCATCCACATCGAAAGCGCTTATCCCGCACGCCCGCGATGCAAAAAGGGGGCACCCCGCCGGTTGGCAGAGCGCCCCCTTTACATGGCTTACCTCAACCCGGCTTTAGGCCTGGAGCCAACGGGCGGTGTTGCGCTCGTCGAGGGCCTTGAGGGTAGCGGCGGGATCGGCAACCTTCTGCAGGAACATCATGGCTGCAATGGCGTACGGCTTGTAGCTGGCCTCCTTGTACATGCCCACGCGGTGCATGTCGAAGACGTCGGCGTTGACCTCGCCGTGCTCGCAGGAGACACCGGAGATGTCGGCGGGCAGCGGGTGCATAAAGATGGTGTCCTGGCCGTTGGCGGTCTTCTCCATGAGTTCGGTCGTGGAGCACCAGTCCTGATGGGTGGCGTTCTGGGCGAGCAGCTCCTTCTCGAGCGCTGCGATGCCGGCGTCATCGCCCTCGGCGTACAGGTTGGTACGCTTCTCCATGGCGGCAAACGGAGCCCAGCTCTTGGGGATCACGATGTCGGCGCCCTCGAAGGCCTCGGCCATGGTGTTGACCTGCTTAAAGGTAGTGCCGGACTCGGCGGCATAGCCCTTGGCGCGCTCGACGACCTCGGGCATGAGGTCGTAGCCCTCGGGGTGGGCCAGGGTGACGTCCATGCCAAAGCGGGGCAGCAGGCTGATCAGCGACTGCGGGCAGGACAGCGGCTTGCCGTAAGAGGGCGAATAGGCCCAGGTGACGGCAACCTTCTTGCCCTTGAGGTTCTCAAGGCCGCCAAACTCGTTGATGAGGTAAAGCATGTCGGCAGAGGACTGCGTGGGGTGGTCGGAATCGGACTGCAGGGAGATGAGCGTGGGACGGTGATCCAGAACGCCGTCCTCGTAAGCCTGCTGGACAGACTCGGAGACCTCGGCCATGTAGGCGTCGCCCTTGCCGATGTACATGTCGTCGCGGATGCCGATGACGTCGGCCATGAAGGAGATCATGGTAGCGGTCTCGCGGACGGTCTCGCCGTGAGCGATCTGGGACTTCTTCTCGTCCAGGTCCTGCAGCTCAAGGCCGAGCAGGTTGGCGGCCTTAGAGAAGGAGAAGCGCGTACGGGTGGAGTTGTCGCGGAACAGGGAGACGGCCAGGCCCGAGTCGAAGATCTTGGACGAAACGTTGTTCTCACGCAGCTCGCGCAGGGCGTCGGCGACGATGTAGAGAGCCTTGAGCTCATCGGTGGTCTTGTCCCAGGTGTGCAGGAAGTCGCTGCCGTACATGCCCTTAAAATCGAGGCCGTTCAGCTGCTCGACGAGCTTGGTAAACTTGACGTCCATGGAAATGTCCTTTCTAAAGATGAAAGATCGCAATGAGTAGACGTGCTCCGGCATGCGCGTGTGGCTAGAACATGCAGAGCGCTATGACGAGGACCCGCTACCGTTGAGGAAGCATGGGAGATAACGACCGCGGGCCCCAAGTCAACAGGAGGCGCCGGGGACACGAGCGGCCCCCGGCTCAACAAAATCGAGGAATGGGACTAGTCGATCTTGTTGTTGGTCAGACCGGCGCGGAACACGGTGGCGTCGCCATCGGCCTGGCTCGGATCGTAGAGGTTCAGGGCAGCCACGTACATGGCGGCAGCGGTGACCAGGTCGTCCTTGTAGGTGACCTCGTTGGGAGCGTGAGCCTGAGACTCGGCACCCGGGCCAAAGCCCACGCAGGGGATGCCGTAGCGGCCCTGGATGGAAACGCAGTTCGTGGAGAAGGTCCACTTGTCGCACAGCGGGCGACCGGTGCGCTTGTCCATGCTGGGCTCGCAGCCGATACGCTCGTCACCGAACATGGCCTTGTGGGCGTCGACGAGGGCCTTGACGTGCGGAGCGGTCTCCTTGTTGATCCACGTGGGGAAGTAAGCCTCGGTCTCGTAGACCTCGCCGGTCCAGGACGGACGGTCGTACATGTACATGGAGACCTTCACGTCGTCGCCGTACTTCTTGGCGGCCGGCAGGTTACGGATCTCGTCCAGGCAGGACTCCCAGGTCTCGCCGGCGGTCATGCGACGGTCGATGGAGATGGCGCAGGAATCGGCCACGGCGCAGCGGCTGGGGCTGGTGTAGAAGATCTGGCTGACGGTGCAGGTGCCGCGGCCCAGGAAGCGGGCATCCTCGTAGTGCTCGGGGTTGTACTTGGGGTCGAGCATCTTAACGAGACCCTTGATGTCGGTCGACTCGTCGCAGCCGTTGTTGTTGAGGGCGCGGACGTCGGCGATGATGTCGGCCATCTTGTAGATGGCATTGTCGCCGCGGTCGGGAGCAGAGCCGTGGCAGGAAGTGCCGTGAACGTCGACGCGGATCTCCATGCGGCCGCGGTGGCCGCGATAGATGCCGCCGTCGGTGGGCTCGGTGGAAATGACGAACTCGGGCTTAATGCCGTCCTTGTTGTAGATGTACTGCCAGCACATGCCGTCGCAGTCCTCTTCCTGGACGGTGCCGACGACCATGATCTTGTAGCCCTCGGGGATGAGGCCCATGTCCTTCATCATCTTGGCAGCGTAGGTAGCGGAAGCCATGCCGCCCTCCTGGTCGGAGCCGCCGCGGCCGTAAATGATCTCGTCGGTCTCGTAGCCCTCGTAGGGATCGGCGTCCCAGTTCTCGATGTTGCCGATGCCGACGGTGTCGATGTGAGAGTCGATGGCGATGATCTTGTCGCCCTCGCCCATAAAGCCCATGACGTTACCCAGGCCGTCGACCTTGACCTCGTCATAGCCAAGGCTCTCCATCTCGGCCTTGATGCAGGCAACAACCTCACCCTCCTCGCAGGACTCAGAGGGGTGGGAGATCATAGCGCGCAGGAAGCGAGTCATATCAGCACGATGGGACTCAGCAGCAGCCTTGATAGCGTCGAAATCGAGTTCTTTAGCCATTGTTCATAACCTTTCAAACGAAGGAATCTACCTGTGAGGTGGCGGAGCGATACCTATTTACTCCGCCCCAACGATTAGCAAGTGGGATATTCGCCTTCCCAAACAATGCGGCGATACTGGTCGGGGTCGGTGTCGCCCTCGGTGGAGAAGCAGAGCACGGAGCTCGTCTTGTCCAGGCCGATGAGTTCCTTGAGCTCGGCGTACTCGGGATCGAGCATGAGGGTCTCGACCAGGCCGGTGGTCACAGCGCCGGACTCGCCGGAGATGACGCGCGGGTCGCCCTTCTCGGGAGCGCCCAGGGTGCGCATGCCGCGAGCGGTGACCCAGTCGGGGCAGGACACAAAAGCGGTGGCGTGGTTGCGCAGGATATCCCAGCCCAGAATGTTGGGCTCGCCGCAGCACAGGCCGGCCATGATGGAGGGCATGTCGCCGTCCACGATGCGCGGGTCGCCGTCGCCGGCGGCAGCGCCCTTGTACAGGCAGGCGGCAGGCGCGCACTCGACCACGACGAAGGTGGGCGGGTTATCGGGATACAGGTTGGTGAAGTAGCCCACCACGGCGCCAGCCAGCGAGCCTACGCCAGCCTGGACAAAGACGTGCGTCGGGCGGTTGATGGCCATCTCGCGCAGCTGCTCGGCAGCCTCGGAAGCCATGGTGCCGTAGCCCTCCATGATCCAAGACGGAATCTTCTCGTAGCCCTCCCAGGCGGTGTCCTGAACGATGACGCCGCGCTCGCAGGCGTCGGCCTCGGCAGCCGCCATGCGCACGCACTCGTCGTAGTTGACCTCTTCGATGGTCACCGTAGCGCCCTCGGCGGCGATGTTATCAAAGCGGGGCTTGGTGGAACCCTTGGGCATGTGCACGACGGCCTTCTGGCCCAGCTTGTTGGCAGCCCATGCCACGCCGCGGCCATGGTTGCCGTCGGTGGCGGTAAAGAAGGTGGCCTGGCCAAAGTCCTTGGCAAGCTGATCGGAGGTCAGGTAATCGAAGGTGCACTCGGCAACGTCCTTGCCGGTCTCGTCGGCAATGTAGTTGGCCATGGCAAACGAACCGCCCAGGACCTTGAAGGCGTTGAGGCCAAAGCGATAGCTCTCGTCCTTAACGCACAGGTTGGACAGGCCCAGGCGCGCGGCCTGACCGTCCAGGCGGGCAAGCGGAGTGACGGTATATTGAGGGAACGACTGGTGGAAGGCGCGGGCCTTCTTCACGTGGTCGAGGCTCATGATTCCCAAGTGCTTGTCATCGCTCTTGGGCATCGTGTTGCCCGCCCACTGGATCTTATCGGCCATACGGTGAACTCCTTAAGTCCTCTCTTGCCGGCCCCGCATACGCGTTTCAGCCCATTCCCATTCATGCGACTGAACTTTTATGTGGATGCCAAACAAAAAGTTTGTTAGCACTGTTCTATCACACATTTTGATTGATAAACCTAACAAATTGTTTGTTGCCGTAATCGGTACCTTTTCGCCGACGAACGGTCACATAACGCAGTGCCACTTTCGCTATTTGCGAACAAGTGGGGTTTATGGCAAAGTGTGCCCAAACTAATTTTTAGGAAGGCACCCATGACCCCCGCACAGATTGAGTTTTACAAGCGCCTTGCACACGGCCTGGCGCTCCAATTTGGCCCCAACTGCGAAGTCGTCGTCCACGACCTGGAAACCGAGGACGTGGACCACTCCATCGTAGTGATCGAAAACGGCCACGTCAGCGGGCGCAAACTGGGTGACGGCCCCAGCCATATTGTGCTTGAGTCCATGCACGATGGCACCGCCGACGTGCACGACCGCGAGCCATACCTCACCAAAACCACCGATGGCAAGCTGCTCAAGTCCTCGACTATCTTTATCCGCAACGACGAGGGCAAGCCCGTCGGCATTTTGGGCATTAACTTTGACATTACGCTCATGAAGGCTTTTGAGCGCTCGCTCGATGCCTTTACCGGCACCGGCGCCACGGGCTACACCGAGCCCGAGCCCATTACCAAAAACATCGGCGACCTGCTCGAAGATCTGCTGCGTGAGTGCGAGCAATACGTGGGCAAGCCCGCGGCGCTCATGACCAAAGATGAGCGCATTCGCGCCATTGGCTACCTCGACCGTCGCGGCGCCTTCCTCATTTCCAAGTCGAGCGAGCGTGCCTGCGAGTTCTTTGGCATCTCTAAGTACAGCTTCTATAGCTACCTCAATGAGGCCAAGGCTGCTGCCGGCGACAAGTAGGCACTCGCCTGGATTGCCCCTCCCCTTTTGGGCGCGAGTTCTGGAAAGCGCGAATCCAAGACCGAGCCGCTTGGGAAGTTCCATATAATCGATGTCATTAGTATTTCGAAAGGATGGAACAGAATGGCGTTGAGCAAGGCATCATGCACCGGTCGCGGATTGATTCCGGCAATTGGTGGACATGTGCACCGCATGTTCGATGAGGGTGAAGACGACCTGTTTTCGCTGAGCCTTGACGATGTGATGGATGATCGCCCGTGGACCGCCGACGAACTCATGGGCGGCGGCGGGGCTCGCCCGTCAAGCCCCAATCCCGCACTTGCGCCTAAGACCGCATCTGCGCCGACTCCTGCGCAGCCGGCTGTTTCGACGCCCGCGCCTACACCCGCACCCACTTCGGCGCCCACACCCGCTCCCCGCCCCGCAAGCGACCCTTCCGAGACGGCGGCATTTCTCGCAGCAGCGACGCAGGGCAAATCGGCCGACAGCACTGTTATGTACAGCGCCCAGCAGTTGCCTGTTCCTGCGGCACGCAAGCCTCCGGTCGCAAGGCTCGATGAGCCCGTTGCCCGTCAGGTTGCCTACGATTCCTGGGCTGCAGCCGATCTGGATGAGACCTCTACCGGCATGCCGGCGCTCGATGTTCCGGTTAACCCGCTTTTTGCCGCTAACACGAGCGCCGCGGACTATGAGGGCGGTGCGGCATATTCCGATTATTCCGATGGCTATGCTGGCACCGGTCGCATCGAGACCGAGGATTATGGCACCGCATCGAGCGATTATCTCAACGATCCGTACGCTGCCACGCCTGCACCGGAATATGACCCGGAGGCCGCGTCCGCACCGGCGTATACCAAAAGCACGGGCGAAGAGCGCTTCGCCGATTATTACGCCAAGGAAAAGGCGCTGCGTTTCTCGGAATTTCCGCAGGCAGTCAAGGTTGCCTTTATCGCCATTATCATTGCCCTGCTCGGCGTCATTGCGTTTGAGGGATTCCAGCTGTTCCGCGGCCCCACCCAAGCGGAGTCGGAAACCCAGCAAAAAGAGGACGATAACCAGTACCTGGACATCAACACCCTCAAGGGCGACCCCAACGACGAGGACGACGAATAGCGAGGGCTGAAGGCGCCCGCAGGATTCCGCATCCAGCACCGGCTTCTAAGTGCTGTTTTGTCATCCAGCTACACTTTTCCGAAGTTTTAAGGTGCCTATTTCGACACTTTTCCGGATTTTATACTCTGTCCCTCCAGATGCGCTTTACGGTGCAGGCGTTGGAAGAAGGGCCATGTGCCGCTGGCGGCCCACTTGTTCTGCAGATCAAGCTGCTCGGAGACGACTCGCGCGAGCCGTCCAGCTGGAAGCTCTTTGCCGACGGCGCGTGCGTTGCGGACGGATCCGGCGCCTTTGCCCGCGAGTGCTTCTGCGAGGGCGCCGAGGTGTTTCTGGATCTGTGCCGCGACGCCGTACGCGCGACCGAGCTGTACCAGTGGAGCCAGAGGGAGTACGAGCTGCTGAGTGCGGCCCGCAGGATCGTAGGGGTGTAGACGGGCGGACGAGCCATCGACGATTTTGAGCTGGCAAGGGCCGGGAACTAGATTCCCAGCCTTCAACCTAGCACTGCTTTATGAGATCGAGCACCGCAGGAATGTCATCGGCATTTCGAAGCGCAACGTAAGTGGGTAAGCCCGGGCCAAATCCACCCTGCGTACGCTTGTCCTGGCACATGTCCTCTGGATCCGTTAGATCATCCACACTCTTTGCCAAGCCAACGGCAATCCAACCACCGTTGCTGGTCCTGCCTTCTAGCACGGCATGCAGTTTTCGCTTGCCCGACCTGAAGCCTACATAGTACTTAGCTATGTAGGACTCCCACGAAGGGTTACCACTCAGAACGGACTCGCGCACCTCATCGAAAAGCTTCTGGTTGAGCCCACCTTCGGCAAAGGTGGGGTGGTTCTCCTGCAGAGTCCAGACAGGAGCCTCGTCAGACTCCCCACGAGAAGGACGGTACTTGTCGACGACGTCTGCCGGAAGGTCGGGATACTTCCATATCTCGCACGCTTCTTTCGCCAGCTCGTCCGCGCGCTGCCCAATCTCTTCCTCACCCCATTTTTCATGCGAGACAATCGATTTGTTTAGGTAGAGCGGGCTGCACTTAAATCCGACGTCAGGCAGATTGAGCTTGTCCGAGAACGACCGGTTTGAGTACTCCTGGTTGTAGCCCGTCAGCGTAAGATTTCCCAAGTTGTTGCACAGCCTGTCGTGGACGTCTTCCCAGTTCTCACCAAGCGATTCCTTCCAGCCGTGCTCATCATCGATCGTCTGGGGCATGATGTGCTCGATCTGGTAATCGTCGGCTGAGATGGACTCCTTCGGGTGGTGCCAGTTCTCCATGCGTTCCAGGTAATAGCGCTTTTTAGAGAAGCGGTTGTAGCAGTCACGCGTCTTAAACTCCTCGACAAAATGCTCGTCTGTCGGAAAGTATGCGGTCATACCGCTGCTGTGGATAAGGAGCATCGCCGTAACGTACTCCTCGATATCGTCCTGCTGCTCGAGATTGCGATACATGCCGGCAAAGAAATTATTTAGGCCCGTGGTAAGTCTGCCGCAAACCGCTCGCCTGAACAGAAACGACTCGATAGTCTCGCAGATACGTAAAAACGCATTGCGGTCTAGTCCATTCCCCTCGTAAACCGAATAAAGCAACATTAAGAGGGGCCTTATCTGCTTCACGTCGAGGCTTACGATTCTGCCGAACACTCGGCGCAGTCCGTCGTCCTTCTCCTTACCAAGGAACAGACTGGCGTATCTATGTGCATACCCGCGCAGCTCCTTAAGCAGACCCTCGGTGTCACCATCGTAATCGTCGGCGAAATAGCGCTTAAACTCGTAGTAGGCCTCGTTCTCCTTCGGCATCCTATTGGGAACTTTAAGCCACAGCCAGTACCAGATAAATGCATTGAACTCTTCTTCGCCGCCTTTTCCGAACAAGCGCTCGAGCGGATGCCAGTAACCCTCGTAGAGCTTGGTCTGCTCGTCGTTGGGAAGCGACATAAGAACGTAGTTACGAATGAGGTCGATAGGCGTGAGCGGCTTACCCTTGGAGTTCATGGACTCAAATATGAGCTGGGCATTATCGACGCCAGCGGTGAGCTTAGTGTCGATGACCTGCACGCGGTTTAGCCCCGCCCAAAGCCTTGCAGGGTCGAATGATTTCCCGTGCATCTTTTCACGGAAGAACGCGTGGTTCTCGACAATGCGATCCGATTTTTCATCCAGCACGGGTGACCTAGACACGATGGAGAACAGCGTCTCTTTATCGTCCTGCGAGAGCACCAATTTGTAGCGCGCTAGACCGTTGTAGTCGTCATCGTTAAAGAGGTAGTTCTTCCGCAGCGCCGAAATCTTGAGATCGCCAAGGAAGCCAGCCTTGTCGGGATTACTCTCCAGATAGTCAGCCAAGGCAGCAATCATCAACGAAAACGTCGTCAGACGCTGCTGTCCGTCAATCAGAAGCACTCGCGAGATACTCGTGGCAGAGCTCTCGGACTCGGGGATATAGAGCATCGACCCCACGAAGTGCGATACGCCATCACGGCCAGCGCGCATGACGTCATCCCAAAGCACCTCGCACTCTTTTACACTCCACGAGTAAACTCGCTGGTACACGGGAATGACGAACTGCATCTTCGCCACGCCCATAAGGTCGAGCAGATTCGCCTCGGTTGCTTTCATTTACGCTTGTCCCCTTTCTTGTTTACGCCGCTTGCGGTCAGTCCCCCACTGAACGAAAGGCGCTAAAGACCAGAGCATCGAAGCGCTGGAGCGACCGGGATGCTCGTCTCACTAGATTTTACAACGCTTGTCGCGAATACAGTTGAAAGCCAATCCGGTTCCGATGGCTCCCCCTATGAGAAACACGTGGACACTAAGGGACGCGTTCTGAGCGACAAGTGCATCGCGGACGAGGTTCCGTTTGGGATTCCGGAAAGCTGGGCCTGGGCGAGATTTAGTGAAGTCATTGGAATTGCAGCGCGTTTGGTCGACCCGTTGAAATATCAGGACTTTCCTCATATCGCGCCTGACAATATCCAAAAAGGCACCGGAAAGCTCTTGTTCTGTCATAGTGTTAAGGCCGACGAGGTTAAGAGCGCCAATCACCTGTTCTCTGCAGGACAGATTCTCTATTCGAAGATTCGTCCAGCTCTTCGAAAGGCGGTTATCGCCCCTTTTGATGGGCTGTGTAGTGCGGATATGTATCCGCTCAACACCAAGCTGCAACCTGAATATGTCCTCACGGTTCTCCTCAGCAATTTCTTCACTGAGGAGACGCTTAAGGGTGATACGCGTGTCAAAATGCCAAAGACTAATCAGAAGTCATTGAACGTCATTCTGGTCCCAGTTCCGCCCCTGGCTGAGCAGCGCCGCATCGTCGAGCGGGTGAACGAGCTCATGCCCCTGGTCCTGTCTCTTATACACATCTCCG
>URIK01000043.1 GCA_900547855.1 uncultured Collinsella sp.
CTACACTCGACTAGTCGTCGGCAGCGTCAGATGTGTATAAGAGACAGCGCGGGGAGTGCGGCCGGCGTGGGCTTTCCGGCCGCCATGCTCGACGTAGTGGATGTCGAGGACGAGTCGCCCCAAGAGCTCCTGGCTCGAGCCGAACGCGAAGGCCTCGACCCCCGCGACCTTGCCGTCGATGACGACTGCGGAGCGTCTGACGACTGGTGACCCCGGGTCAGTTCATCCTTTTCTTCCTGAGATATAAGAGAAATCCCTTTTTGAACGTCCTTCGGGTTCCAAAAAATAGCCGATCAGTCTTTGTATCTTCCTTGCTGTCAAACTTGATAGCCGTTAGCTCGATCGTACAGATGTAGTCAGCAACTTGGAATAGCCGGTAGGCTCGTGGTGTGGCTTCTCGGTATACGATGACATCCCTTGCTAGAACGTACTCAAGCGCAGAATGAATGACCTCCGTTACAATCGGTTGGCCGTTGTCGTAGTAAATCTTAACGGTGTCGTATCGCTGGAAGAATTCCAGATGGTCGAAAAGTTCAACTGTGAGGTCTCGCCTCATTCTCTCCGCGAGACCGTTTTGATTGCCGGCGAATTCGCTCATTCGGTATTGCAGACAGAGATAGCGTATGGGGAGATGCTGAATGAACGCGCGAAATGCGCTCAACATGTGCCTTCGCTGCTCCTTGGGAAGATCTTTGTAGTCGCCGTTTCCATTCAGTAGGGGTCCTGCATGAAAAGGCGTATTGGGAAGCGAGGACTGCGACAGGGTGCGCTCGTAGCGGTCAATGCGTTCAACGATTGCATCGTTTTGATCGTGAAAAACGAGGGTGACGAGGTAGTAGTTGGAGACGCCTCCGAGGTCGCCAGATTCGTCAACAAAGACGGAGAGTTCGCTCATGATGGGCCTCCATTTTTGCAAAAAAATGCCGGGGGTAAGACCCCGGCTCTTGGAGGCCCCTCTTTTGGAGGGAACCGTATTCTTTATACCATGAGATAAGGGGTGCTTTCAAGTAATATTATAATAAGCAAACATATGTTCGTCAAACTACCTGCGAAAAGTCCTTAGCCGTCCAGAGGTGGGTAGAGCGGCTCGTAAATTGCTGACGCAATGGGCCGGCGTTTTCCCGAGAAGTATTTAGTCTTGACTCGCATAAAAAATGCCGGGGGACATCCCCCGGCTCTTGGAGGTCCCTTTATTCGAGGGTACCGATTTCTTTATAGCATGAGATCGGACGGCTTTCAAATGGCGCCATGTGGATGGGATGGGATGGCGCGCCTGATAAAGCCCTCAATGAATGGCATCTAACTAGCGTTCGTGATATAAAGAAATCTGTCATCTCAAAAGAGAGGGCTTCCAAGTGCCGGGGACGTTTTCCCCGGCTTTTTTCATTTCGGTGTCAATTCAAATGTTTTTCGACCCATCCCCTCAATAACTTGCGGTGAAATAGGGACTGAAATGGCTGTTCAGAAGCCTATTCAATCCCTATTTCACCGCAACTTATGGGTGGGGATGGCTACGATGCTAGTGTGGCGATGACGGCTTCGTCGCCGGCGTATATGAGGGTGTTGCCGTCTGGGATGATCGTTTGGCCGTCGCGCTTGAGCATCACCACAATAAACGGATGCTTGCCTTGCGGCACATCGCGCAGGCGCTGGCCGGCCAGGCGACCGTGGGGCGTCACGGTGACCTCGCGCAGCGTAACCTCGGCACGCTCTTCAAACGTTGGGGCGGCCATCACCAGCAGATCGCCTTCCTCGATGACGGTATCACCGTTGGGCAGCACCGGGTGCGCGCCATCGCGCAGCACGAGGACCACGAGCATGTCCGTCGCGCTGCCAATATCGGCGAGCGAGCGCCCGGCAAACGGATGCCCAGCGCCCACCTTGAGCTTTACAAACGACATGCCGTCCTCGTCGCGGTAGTCGTTAAAGGTGCGGCGCACGTCGCCGGTCGCATCGATCATATCGAGCTTCTTCGCCACCGCCGGCAGCAGCGAGCCCTGCACCACAATGCTCGACACGGCAATCACAAAGACCAGGTCAAATAGGTCGTGTCCACCGGGAACGCCGGCCACCACAGTAAAGAGACTAAAGACGACCGAAGCTGCTCCGCGCAGGCCCGCCCAGCTTACGAGCGCGACCTGGCGGGGGTTCGTCTTAAAGGGCGCCAGGAGCACGCCGACGGCGATGGGACGGCTCACGAAGAGCATAAACGCCATGAGCGCCAGGCCCGGCAGCAGCATCTGCGGCAAGCGCGCGGGCGTCACGAGCAGGCCGAGCAAGAAGAAGATCGTCATCTCTGCCATCTCGGTGAGGGTGTCAAAGAAGTGTGCCATCTCGACCTTGCCGGTGATGTCGCTCGCGCCCAGCACGATGCCGGCAAGGTAAACGGCCAAAAAGCCGTTTCCGCCCAGATAGCTCGGCAGCGCGTAGGCGACAATCGCCACGGCGAACAAGAAGATGGTCTGCGCGCCCTCGGCCGTTGCGTGCGCGCGTTCAATCAGGCGGCCCGCCGCCCAGCCGATGGCAAGGCCCAGGCCCACGCCCAGGATAATCTGCTTGGCCAGCAGTGCGGGAATGTTGATGTCGCCGCCGGCCGCGAGTGTGGCGAGCACGGCGGTGAGCATGTAGGCGACGGGGTCGTTGGAGCCCGATTCGACCTCGAGCAGCGAGTCGGTGCCACCTCTCAGCGAAAGGCTGTGCTCGCGCAGAACGCTAAAGACGCTGGCCGCGTCGGTGGATGCCACGACCGATCCCAGCAGCAGGCCGCCGATCCAGTCGAACCCCAGCGCGAAGTGGGCGAACACGCCGGTGATGCCGGCAGTGATGACGACGCCGAGCGTGCTCAGCAGCACCGCTGGCGCAGCGACGGGCTTGGCGCGGTCGATATTGGTGTTAAAGCCGCCGTAGAACATGATGAACAGCAGCGCCGTGCTGCAGACGGTTTCGGTAAGCGCATAGTCGCTAAAGTCGATATGCGCCGGGCCGTTGACGCCCAACAGCATGCCGAGTGCGATAAAGATGAGCAGGGTGGGGAAGGGGAGTTTTTTGCCGACGGGTTTGATGGTCAGGCACAAAATGATGACGAGGCCGATAAAGAGAAGGATCTGGTTCATGGATAGTGTCCGCTCCTGGGTGGTTGGCGTGGCACGGTCAGTTGTCTGCGGTTATTTGTACCCAAAGATGGTGGGTTTATGGGGTTGGATTGCGGGCGTGCGCGATATCGTCATATACGGCTTCCGTCTTTGCCTCTGCTCGGAAACCCTTTCCAGCTTTATTGCAACGGAGTACAATGGGTAACGTTTAAGTTCAACTTGAAGTTTTAGTTGCGGCGCCGGGCTTCGGCCGCAATGCAAGGAGAGGCGTACCATGGCGATCTATGTGACATCTGATGCTCACGGGCACGTGCGTGCGCTTGACGAGGCCCTGTCTAAGATCTCGTTGACGTCCGACGACACGCTGTACGTGCTGGGCGACATGATCGATCGCGGGCCCGATCCGGTCGGCGTTATTAAGCTCGTGCGCTCGCTGCCCAACGCCCGCGCGCTTAAGGGCAATCACGAGCAGATCATGCTCGATGCCATCGTTGGCCAGGATCCGCTCGATGCCGAGACCTGGGATATCAACGGTGGCTGGACGACGCGCGAGCAGCTCAACGACATGGAATTTGAGGCATACGAGGAGCTCGTGCGATGGATGGCCGCGCTGCCGCTCTACGCGGTGGTCGAGACCGAGGAGCGCCCGTATCTACTGGTACATGCTGGAATCGAGATGAAGGCGGCGCGCGCGTTTTTGCTTGAGCATGGCGTCGATTGTGCCGATGGCGTCGGAGCGGTGGGCGCCGATCGCGAGCTGCTGCAGCAGATGCTCGCGGTGCAGTCGTCCGATGACCTGCTATGGATTCGTCACGGCTATTGGGATGTGCCGACCGGGCTGCTTTCTGCCGAGGGCAAGGGCCCGGTCGTGGTGAGCGGTCACACGCCCACGGTATCGCTTGGGCGCTATTGCGAAGTCGGTGGTCTGGCGGGGCTCGATGAGGAATCGGGACGCGGGCAGATCGTGCGCTTGGGCGGCGAGGACACTGCCGGTGTGCCCGATCGCATCGACATCGACTGCGCCGCCGCCACCGGCTCCGAGTTCGGTCGCGTGGGCATCCTGCGGCTCGATGATGGGGCGGAGTTCTACGCGAACATCAACCCGGGCGAATAACGGGTGCAAGGGGTAGCTAATTTGGGAAGGGTTTTTTGACTACTTTTGCCCTTCTGCCCGCTAATTGATTTCTCTGGGACGGGGATTAAATAATCATTTGGCTGCCCGCTGGCTAAGTGAGTAGACTTTTTTGGAAATGCCGAGCACCCAACATATTTGCCTCAATAAAATCGCAGGTCAAAGACTTGTGCTCTGTCGGTGTGGTCGGGGATTCGGTAAAAGTCTACTCACTTAGTTTTGCGTGATGCATATTGTTCGCAATGTGACCCCAGCCGGGGTGATTCCATCGCAAATTCCGGTGACCGGGGGCAGCTAATTAGGCGCCGTAGGGGTTGCGGTCGCGCTCAATGCGTTGGCGGATGTGGGCGTACTCGATAATCAGTAGCACCAGGAGTAGGACCATGATGGCTAGGTAGCTCACCACAGCGCCCATCAGACCCAGCAGCTTAATCAGGATCACCGGCAGCACTACACTTACGGCGAAGCAGATCAGGTAGATCTTGGTGACGTCTCCAGCGTGGCGCAGCACCGTGATGATGGCGTAGATAAAGTCGATGGCCGCGGTGACGCCGCCGGCGACGACCATCAGCAGCGCCAGCGTACGGTAGCGCTTAAAGCTGAGACCGTACATAAAGCTCATGAGGGGAATACCGGGACCTGCCATAAATGCGGCGCACACGCCGGTGATGACCACGATCAGCGCCATAACGGCAACAATAATCAAGTCAAAGCGACGACGCTTGCGAGGATTGGCCCAAATGCTCGACAAGCGCAGGAGCTGCGGTTTATAGACAAATCCAATGCTCAACAGAATAGCCTGAGCTGGAAAAAAGAGGGCATTAAAGTACAGCTGGTATTTGTAGGCCAGTGTTCCTTCCATCACAAACTTGGGCATACTCTCGATAAGGTTGAACAGGAACAGCGCACCAAAGAGCGGGGCGCACTGGACAAACAGGTGGCCGACCTCGCGCAGGCTCACGCGGCGCGATTTTTCGGTCTCGAGCAGGGCGAGCGGCGCAGTGACCAGTACGAGCGAGGCGATGGCGGTGACACCCATGGCCATGGCCGCGATGGGCATGCTGCGCGTGAGGAACAGCGCCACGCTGAAGACCGCGATGACGCCGACGGAGCGTAGCGTTTGGCTCATGCCAGCCAGGTAGAGCTTGTCGGCCTGCTGCAGGCGGCCTTCGTACACGTCGGCGACGCCGTCGATGACCTTATACAGGTAGACGCCCAGGCCGATCGTCGCCATCTGCGTGTCATAGCCGCGGGCGCTGCTGTACATGAGGCCGCAGCCTAGGGCGAGCGCTCCGCAGATCCAACGATTGAGCTGGTAGGAGGCGAAGGACGTCTTTTCGTCGATGTCCGAGACCTGGAAATTGCGCACGCCGTAGTTGCACGCGATCATGATGAGCGTGCCGGTGACAAAGGCGATGGAGAATTTGCCTGCTTCTTCGGCGCCCACGAGCTGCGTAGACACGATGGTGAGCAGCGGAAACGCCAAGCCCCACACGGCGGTGCCGAGGGTGTTCCAAAGATAGTCGCGACTGGTGGCGTGCTCCTCGTATTCCGCTTCCTGCATGGAGAAGCCGCCGCCGTAGACGGCGCCGAGCAGACGGTTCCACCAAGCGTTGACCATGCGGCGGACGGGGCCGGGCTCCCGATCGCGTTCGCGCCGGCGACGTGTGGCTTGGCTGCTATCGGGTCCGCCGGCGTTGCGCTGACTCAGCTCCTGGATGCGTGCGAGCTCTTCGGCCGTGTGGGAGGCAGGGAAGAGGCCGTTCTCGATGCGGCCGCCCTGCCCGTGCGCCCCGCCTGATACGGCGGGGTCGGCGACGCCGTTGCGGCGGGCGATGGCGCGGCGAATGCTGTCGAGGGGCGTGATGCTCAAAGCGGAGTCCTTTCTATTGCTGCGCTCTAGTATAGACGCGACGGTGTTCGCTCGTGTTTTTGAACAGGTTGTTCAATAATTTCGGCGGCGCCATTCAGTAGTCGGCACTTGGGGACGTTCCTTATGTGCCGGCACTTTGGGAACGTCCCTAAGTGCCGGCATCCGGGGACACTCCTTGAGTGTTGCCTGTTCAAGAACGTCTCCAAAGACTAGTCGTTTAAGAACGTCCCCAATGACTAGGCCGCTTGCCTGCGATTTTTGACCGTTGGGCGGGCTTGCCGCCCTTGCCGCAAAAACGTTTTTGCATATCGGGTACAACGGGCTTTACGTGAGTAAAGTGCGCGCTGCGTCCACGTGTCGCGTTTTTAAAGGAGGCCCCATGCCTGGTGTTACCCCTGCAGAAGTTTTGTCCAACTTTGGTATTACGCTCGTTGAAGATCCCGCCGAGAATCAGCCCCGTCTGCTGGTCGATCTACCCGCCGCGGAGCTCGTCGAGCACGCTATCCGCCGCGAAGAAGGCCGCATGGCATCCAACGGCGCGCTGGTGATCGAGACGGGGGAGCGTACCGGCCGTTCCCCCAATGACCGCTTTATCGTTGACACCCCCGATGTTCACGACAAGATTGCCTGGGGCGCCGTCAACCGCCCGCTGTCCGTCGAGAGCTATGAGGCCATCAAGGCCGGCATCGTCGACTATCTCAACGAGCGCGACGTGTTCGTCACCCGCGGCATGGCAGGCGCCGACCGCAACCACACGCGTCGACTGCTCGTTGCCTGCGAGCGTGCCAGCCAGGCACTCTTTATTAAGCAGATGCTCGCTCGCCCGCTCGCCCGCGAAATCGCGCGCACCGGCGAGCCCGACTTCTGCGTGCTCGCAGCGCCCGGTTACCAGTGCGACTCTGCCATCAAGGGCCTCAACTCCAGCGCCGCCGTGGTCATCAACTTCCAGGAACGCGTGATTCTGGTCGCCGGCACCGGCTACTCCGGCGAGATTAAAAAGTCGATCTTTAGCGTCATGAACTATCTGCTGCCCGTCGAGGACGACGTGCTGCCCATGCACTGCTCGGCTAGCATGGATCCCGTCACGCACGAGACCGCCGTGTTCTTTGGTCTGTCCGGCACCGGCAAGACCACGCTTTCTGCCAACCCCACGCGCCTGCTGATCGGCGACGACGAGCACGGTTGGTCCGACATGGGCATCTTCAACATCGAGGGTGGCTGCTACGCCAAATGCGAGGGCCTGGACGCCTTTCACGAGCCCGAGATCTTCAACGCTGTCCGCTTTGGCGCGATCTGCGAAAACGTGGTGCTCGACGAGTACCGCAAGCCCAACTACGACGACATCTCGATCACGCACAACACGCGCGTGGCCTATCCCGTGGAGCACATTCCTAACGCGTGGACTAAGGGCATGGGCACCACTCCGAGTGTCGTGCTATTCCTGACTTGCGACGCTTTTGGCGTGCTGCCGCCCATCTCGCGTCTGACGGCCGATGCCGCCATGTACCACTTTGTGACGGGCTTTACGGCTAAGATTCCCGGCACCGAGGTCGGCGTCACCGAGCCCACGCCCACGTTCTCTTCGCTGTTCGGCGAGCCGTTTATGCCACTCGACCCCATGGTTTACGCCAAGATGCTCGGCGAGCGTATTGCCGACGGCCGCACGCGTGTGTACCTGGTCAACACCGGCTGGATCGGCGGCGGCTACGGCGTAGGCCATCGCATCGAGCTGGCCTACACGCGCTCGCTGGTCGCGCGCGCCCTCGACGGCACCATCGAGGACAGCGAGTTCGTGCACGACGACATCTTTAACGTCGACATTCCCACGACGTGCCACGGCGTGCCCGATGGCATCCTGGTGCCGCGCCAATACTGGCAGAGCACCGCTCGTTACGACGAGGCTGCACACAACCTGGCCGTGATGTTCGAGGAGAACTTCGAGAAGAAGTACTCGCACCTGCCCGAGTCCGTCAAAGCCGCCGGCCCGCACGCCCAGGTGTCCGCCGAGGCCCGTCATCGCGGCCGCGGCCTGCTGGGGCTCCGCCACTAGCGTCGCCTCGAGTCCATATCCACCACAAAGGGGACAGGCACCTTTGTGGTGGTTTTGCTCGCGTGGATGACTCGGGTTACAATACGCCTGACATATCGTCCCCTTCTCCGGATGGGGACAGCGCAAGCGTTCTTGTGACGGCACCGTAGGACTTTGAAGGTGGCCGTTGTAAGGGCGCTTTTTGTTTAGGCGCCCTCACTCGGGCGCGCACAATGAAGGGAGAGCGTATGAAGAGCTTTATTGCCGAGGATTCATTCTGGGAGCTGTTTCCGCAGGCAGCGGTCGGTGTTGTGGTCGTGGAGGGCATGAAGCCCGCGGCTCAGATTCCTCAAGAGGACGTGGATGCGATTGCGGCGTTGCTCGACCGCGCCAATATCGATGCGGAGCGTCATCTGACCAGCGACACTATCAGCGAGAACGCACCGGTCAAGGCATGGCGCGAGGCCTATCGTCTGTTCAAGACCAAGAAAGGCGCGCGCTGCTCGATCGAGAACTTGCTCAAACGCGTGCTCAAAGGCAAGCCGGTGGGCCACATTACGCCCGCGGTGGATATTTACAACACGGTGTCGCTGACCTACGCGCTGCCCGTGGGAGGCGAGGATCTGCATGCGATCGAGGGAGACCTTCGCTTGAAGGTGACCGACGGTGGCGATGCGTTCTTGCCGCTTGGCGAGGAGGCGGACGATCCGACGCTGCCCGGCGAGCTCGCCTACATCGATGATGCGGGCGCCGTGTGCCGCTGCTGGAACTGGCGCGACGGCGTTCGAACGGCTCTGTCCGATGATACGGCCGATGCGTTCCTGGCGATTGAGTGCGTGGAGCCCGAGCGAATGGAGGACTGCCAGGCCGCCATCGACCGTCTTGCCGATCTGCTCGAGCGGTATTTGGGGGCGACGGTTGTCGTTAAGACGCTTGTGACCCGCGACAATCCCTGTGTGGACCTGTAGCGGCGCCTAGAACCTATTGATGCCCAAAACCACCACAAAGGTACCTGTCCTTTGTGGTGGTTTTTATGTTGATGGGTCAACAAATAGGTCGTGCAGGGCTGGCGGCCGCTGGGTACGGTTAAGATGTTTACCCGTAAGCATTATGCAAGCGAAAGGCGGTCGTCTCCCATGCAGCAGAACGACGAGACACGTTTCGAGGACTTTGTCGGACTGATCAGCGGGCTCTACAAGGAGATCCAGCGCATTAAGACATCCGAGGGCGCAAGGCTGGGCCTCAAGGGCTCCGACGTTATGTGCCTGTACTATCTTGAGCGCAGCAAGGACGGCCTGACTGGCGCTGACTTGGCTCGCATGGCAGGCGTGACCCGCGCCGCCGTCTCGCGTACGCTCGCGCATCTGGAGGAGGGCGGCTACGTCGAGGTCGACGATTCGGGCGATGCCGCCGTTAAGTATCGTGCTCCGGTGCGCCTGACCGCTCTGGGTGGCGAGAGCATGAGCGAGGCCGACCGCATCATCCACGAAGTGCTCGATACCACCGGTAAGGCTATGGGTGTGGAGCAGCGCGAGCAGATGTATGCGTCGCTGCGCACGATTCTCGACACCCTGCGCGAGCTGTAGGGCCGCCTGGGCATTTGCTTCCCATTAACAACTGCAGAGTCCCATTTGGGCGCGTATACCGTGCCGGGGCATTGTTGCCAAAATTCCCTGCGCGAGGTCCGCGCAAGAAAGGATTCGTTATGTCCGTCCGCATTATTACCGATTCCGCAAGCGATATGTCGCCGGCGGAGCACCCGGCACTGGATGTTTTGCCGCTGTCCGTCACCTTTGGCACCGATGTGTACATGGATGGCGTCGACATCGATCACCAGCGCTTTTATGAGATGCTCGTGGAGCGCGATGAGCTGCCCAAGACCGGCCAGGTCAACCCGTACGCGTTTTCGCAGGCTATCGCCGAGGCTCGTGAAGCCGGCGATGAGGCCGTGATTATTACTGTGGGCGCTAAGCTTTCGGGCACCAATCAGAGTGCCTGTACCGCACTTGCCGAGGCGCCGGGCGGCGACGTGTTCGTGGTAGACAGCAACAACGTCACCCTGGGCGAGCGCGTCCTGGTCGAGTATGCGCTGCGCTTGGTGGACGAGGGCCGTAGTGCGGCCCAGATCGCGGCGGCTGTTGAGGCCGTGCGCGACCGTGTGGTGGTTATCGGCCTGCTCGAGACGCTGGAGTATCTGGTGCGTGGCGGTCGTTTGTCTGCTGCGGCCGGCGCCGTGGGTACGCTGCTCAACGTAAAGCCCGTGGTAGCTGTCGAGGACGGCCTAATCGTGCAACTGGGCAAGGCGCGCGGTTCCAAGAACGGCCGCAACCTGCTGAACCAAAAGGTCGAAAAGGCGGGCGGCATTGACTTTTCCATGCCGCTGGCGCTCGGCTATACGGGCCTTTCGGATGCGGTGCTCAAGAAGTATATCGAGGACAGCGCGGCACTGTGGGCTGGTCGCACCGAGGACGAACTGCCCGTTCACACCATTGGCGCCACCATCGGCACCCACGTAGGCCCCGGCGCCGTAGCCGTAGCCTTCTTCCAGCCCGCTAACTAACCGACCTGCCATAAACCACCACAAAGGGGACAGGCCCTTTGCGGTGGTTTATGCTTTTCCGGGTGGAAGGGAGCGAGCAATGGCGTCTGAGGGCTTTTTTGAACGGGTGTACGAGGTGGTCGAGCAGATCCCCGAGGGGATGGTCGCCACGTATGGTCAGGTAGCGCTGCTTGCCGGTCGTCCGCGGAGCGCGCGGTACGTGGGCTACGCGCTGCACAGCAATCCGCGCCCCGGCGAGATTCCCTGCCATCGCGTGGTGTTTGCCGACGGCCGTATCTGTGAGGGCTTTGCCTTTGGTGGGCCCGATGCTCAGCGCGAGCTCTTAATGGGGGAGGGCGTGACGTTTGCCGACCCCATGCACGTCGACTTGGCCGCCTGTCGTTGGCCTGCCGGGCTTTAGCGGCGGGCTTCGTCAAAACCACCACAGAGGTGCTCGTCCCCTTTGTGGTGGTTTTCCGTTGCAGGTTTACCGGAGCTAACTTATGGAGAAGGTATGGCGGCGCATATTGACGCTAGAAAGTAAACCACGGTGAACTATATTGTATTCAGCAACGGAGCAGGCAATAGGCGATGAAAAAGCCTGCCCTGTTGAGTTTGATTCGCATTCCTCCCCTCTGTGCGATTCAACGGTGTACTTCGGGAACAGGCCCGCTGGCAACTAACTGCCGGCGGGCCTGTTCCTGTTTGTCGGGGGAGTGCGATGGGCGGAGCCGAACAGGTCGGGCATCAAAAAGGCGGACGCCGTAGCGCCCGCCCTAAAGCAATCGAAAGCTCAAGCCAGCAGATCGGTCTAGTACACCATGCCCATGGCGTCTTGAACCTCTGCTAGGGTCTGATCGGCGATCTCGTTGGCGCGACGGTTGCCCTCGTGCAGGACGTCCTTTACATAGTTCAGATCGTTCTCGTAGCGCTGACGGCGCTCGCGGATCGGCGCGAAGTACTCGTTGACAGCCTCGGTCACGTACTTCTTGAGCTGGCCGGAGCCGCCCATGCCGATCTCCTCGGCAATCTCGACCTCGGAGCGACCGGTGCAGATGGCGGCGGTCGAAAGCAGGCCGGACACGCCGGGGCGATTCTCGGGATCGAACGTGATCATGCGCTCGGAGTCGGTCTGGCTCTTCTTGATGCGTTTGGCCGTCTCCTCGGCGGTCATCGAAATATTGATGGCGTTGCCGTAGCTCTTGCTCATCTTGCGACCGTCAAGGCCGGGAAGCAGCGGGGTCTCGGACAGCAATGCGTCGACCTCGGGAAATACCTTGCCGTAGCGGTTGTTAAAGCGGCGGGCGATGGTGCGGGTGAGCTCGATGTGCGGCAGCTGGTCGCGACCGACGGGCACGACGTTGCCCTTGCAGAACAGAATGTCGCAGGCCTGGTGCACCGGGTAGGTGAGCAGAAGGCCGGTAAGCTCGTGGCCCGAGGCCTCCATCTCGGCCTTGACCGTGGGGTTGCGCGCCAGCTCGGCCTCGGACACCAGCGACAGGAACGGCAGCATGAGCTGGTTGGCGGCGGGCACGGCGGAGTGCGCGTAGATCATGGTCTTGTCGGGGTCGATGCCGCAGGCAAGGTAGTCCATGACCATGTTGTACACGTTGTCCTGGATGTGCTCGGTGGTGTCGCGGTCGGTGATGACCTGGTAGTCGGCGATGAGTACGTTGGTCCTGGCGCCCATGTTCTGCAGCTCCACGCGGCCCTTGAGGGTGCCAAAGTAGTGACCCAGGTGCAGACGGCCGGTGGGGCGGTCGCCGGTAAGCATGGTGAACTTCTCGGGCGTATTGGCCAAGCCCTCGCGAATGGCGTTGCTCTTTTGCAGCGCGACTTCGTAGCTGTTCTCGTTTGGCATGATTGCTCCTAACGTTCGTTCGCAGGTTTTGATGATAGCGTGTTTATTGAGAGGGGTGGGCGTGAGTGGGTGAGGGACTGCCACTGTCTCTTATACACATCTCCGAGCCCACGAGACGCTCATGAA
>URIK01000044.1 GCA_900547855.1 uncultured Collinsella sp.
ATCTACACTCGACTAGTCGTCGGCAGCGTCAGATGTGTATAAGAGACAGGCACGGCACTCTCCAAGCGGTCGGAACCACACGAGAGCACCAGCACCACATCGGTATCGGTCTTTGGAGCAATTCGCTCCTCCCCCAGACGCTCGACGCGCACAATGCCCGAGGTCGTCTGCGGCACAAAGGCGTCACGCACCGTCTCGGCCAGAAAGCGCGAGGCGGACGAATCCAGATAGACCGAGACGCGCACCGGCGTATCGGAATCCTTCTTAACGGACGCGCCCATCTTAAAAGCACGGGTCAGCTTATCTACGGGAATTGTCATAGCAAACCCCTCCAGCGGTTACGCGGCGCCCGAACGATGCCGCCATATGGATTGTACGATACCCACCGTCAGCAGCTGAATCATCATCGAAGACGAACCGAAGCTAATAAACGGTAGCGGAATACCGGTAATCGGCATCATGCCGATGCACATGCCGATGTTTTCGAAGGTCTGGAACGCCCACATGCCAACGATGCCAACACACGAAAGACGCAAAAACAGGGACTCGCACTTAAAGGCGACGCGAATCGTCGAAAAGATCAACAGCACGTAGAGGCACAGGAGCAAAAAGGAACCGCAAAAGCCAAAGGTCTCGGACAGGAAGGCGAAGACGAAGTCGGTGTGGAACTCAGGCAGAAAGCCGCCGGCCGACTGCGTCGCATGGCCCAAACCCTTACCAAAGAAGCCGCCCGAGCCAACGGCGATAAGCGACTGCTGCAGGTTGTAGGCATCGTCCGAATCGGCATTATCGGGGTCGATAAAGACCGTCAGACGGTTCATCTGGTACTGCTTGATGAGCACATCGTGGCCGAGCAACGAATCAAAGACCGAATCAAGCGCCAGAACGAGGGCCACCAGGCCCACGAGCAGGGCCAGGGTCGACAGCACCCATTCGCGGCGTGCACCGCTCATACAAATGACGATGGCGCCCGAAACAAGCACGACCAGGCCCGAGCCCAGGTCGCCCATGGCAACGACGGCCAAAAACGGAATGGACAGCATGCCGCAGAGCTTGACGTAGTCGCGAACGGTATCGATGCGACCGTTATACTGCGAGCCAAGCGTAGCAATAAAGAAGATGGTGATGAGCTTGGCAAGCTCAACCGGCTGGAATGTCAAGCCGATACCGGGAATCTTGATCCAGCCCGTCATGCCCAGACCGCCCGTATAGGACAGACCCGGAATCTTGGGCGAGAGGATCACGATCAGGTCGATGGCGAGCAACGCCGTCGAGAAATTGGAAATACCGCGCAGATCGGTACGCCAGACCAGCACCGCCAGCACCGCTCCGATGCCAATTCCCAGCAGATGGCGTGAGAACGAGGCATCGGCCTTAAACTGCGAAGCCGACCAGATGATGATGGCACCGTAGGCGACGAGCGCCACAGTAGCCACGAGCACACCGATATGCACCTTTTGGCGAAACGTGCCGCGCGAGGCCGAAAGTTGCTTGTTGACGCGGTCCAGGCTGCTGCGAGAGCCGGTCTTGGTTGAACGGAACAGATCCGCCGGAGAAAAATCCATCGCAACCTCCTATCGAACCGAGGAATCGCCCGAGGCCGAAGAGGTATCGGGCTCGTCATAAATCACGCCGAGCACGTCGCGCACGACATGCATCGCGGTATCTGAGCCGCCGCCGCCCTGCTCCAGAACAGTAGCGATGACATACTTGGGATCATCAGCCGGTGCATAGGCGCAGAACCACGCGTATTCGTCCTCGCCACTTTTCTCGCCCGTGCCCGACTTGCCGTATACCTGCGGCGTCAGGGTGCCAAAGTGCGCCGCCAGTGACGTCGATGCCGTGTAAATCACGTCGTGCATGCCGTTGCGAACTAGAGCCAAATCCGAATCGCTGTTGATCTTGGCCTCCAGACGCTTCTTCTTGCCCTTGCCGTTGTACTTATAGGCATCGCCGTCGCCATCGCGCGACACGGCAGATAAAAACACGTGAGGCACGTACTGTTTACCGCCGTTGGCAAGACCCATATAGGCGCACGCCATCTGCAGGGGCGTCACCAGGATGTCGCCCTGGCCGATGGCAATGTTCGTCATATCACCGGCATTCCACTTGCGGTCCTCGGCAGATGCGTCGGTGAAGTACGACTCTTTCCACTCGGCATCGGGAATACGGCCCGCGCCCTCACTCGGCAGATCGATACCGCAGGTCTTGCCTAGGCCCCAGCGACGAAAGACCTCCTGCAGGCCCTCGGAATGTTTCTCGTCATAAAAGAACGCCTTGCCCATGTCATAGAAGACGGGGTCGCACGAGTTGGCGATACCCGACTGCAGCGTCATGGTGCCGTGGCCGGAATGCAGCCAGCAGTACTTGCCCCACGACTTGCCCAGACCCGTCCAATAGCCCGTGCAGTTGGTCGTCTGCCCCGACGTGTAGGTTCCAAACTCAAGACCGGCCAGTGCCGAGAGCGGCTTGATGGTCGAGGCCGACATGTACTGTCCGCTGATGGCGCGGTTGAGCAGCGGGTGCGAACCCTTGTCATCATTGAGCTCGGTCCACACGTCATTAGAGACGCCGCCGATGAAGACGGACGGATCGAACTTGGGCTCGCTCGCCATGCCCAGGATCTCGCCATTGTTGGGATCGAGACACACCACAGCGCCGTTGCCGGCATTGCTGTAGCCAGTGGTCTTGGCAAGCTCGATAGCGCTCGCCAGCGCCGCCTCACAGGCCTGTTGGATCTTAAGGTCGAGCGTGAGCTTAATGTCGGAGCCGGCCTTCGCGGGCACGGCGCCGGCCTGACCGGTCACATTGCCCGAGGCATCGACCTTGACGGTCTGCTCGCCACGAATACCCTGCAGCAGGTTTTCGTAGTAGCTCTCAACGCCCGCCTGGCCCACGATATCGCCCGACTGGTACGTAATCTTGCCAGCAGAAGCATCATCATCGCCAGAGGTTTTCTTATTCTGAGCCTCGAGCTGCTCGGAGGTAATGGTGCCGGTATAGCCCAAGATATGGCATGCCGTCTCGCCATATGGATACTGGCGCTCGGTACGCTCGGCAATCTTGACGCCCGGGAACTCGCCGGCATGCTCCTGAATATAGGCAACCGTGGAACGACGGACGTCCGTCGCGATGGTATGCAGGCTCTGAGCGCCCTCTGTATTGTCCTGAATATTGCGAAGGACCGCCACGTAAGGCATTCCAAGCACGTTGGCAAGATGGCGAACCAGAACCTCATCCTCGGCAAGGTCGCGGTAGGCCACGACAGCAAGTGAGGGACGGTTCTGGACAAGCGCCACGCCGTTGCGGTCGAGGATGCGGCCGCGCACAGCGGGTGTGGTAACGGTGCGAGTCTGATTACTATTGGCCTGCTTCTCGTAATAGTCCGACGAGACCATCTGCATGCCCCACAGCTTGACGGCAAGTGCCGCAAACATCGCGCCCACACCCGTGGTGAGGATGGAAAAGCGGCCCTTAAAGGCGGTCGCCGCGGTATTGCCCTCGCCCTCGGTGGCGCGCGGGGCCGTTCCATGCTGCGTATCGTAGGTAAAACGGGAATCGCCACGACGCATGATGACCAGCGCGACCACGATGGCCACAACCAGCACGATACCGGCGATAATAACCGTCAACTGGGAAGACATCTACGGGCCTCCCCTATTTGAGCTTGCGGGTCTTGGGCTTAAAGCGCATACCCGTCTGGCGTCCGCCACGTGCGGAGAATCCATAGCCGGACTGCGGCACGACGCCGGACATCAAAAACGGAATGGCAACCAAACCCGTCAGGATCGAGGACGGCAGCGCATGGCCGAAGATCGCCACGACAAAGCTCGTCTCCAAACCCATAAACAGCAAGATGATGCTGTAGATCACATTAATGACAAGCGCGAAGGCGCCCACAGTGATGCCGCGCGCACTCGGGGTACCGCCCGTCTGGCCGACGGCGCTGTGCACCAGGGCAAAAGAACCCACGGTCAGCAGGAGCGACATAACGCCCACCGGCACGGCAGCGGACAGGTCATAGAACAAGCCGCTGCAAAAACCGCACACGACGGCACGGGTCGGGTCGCCCGAGAACACGCTTAGGCACACCAGGATAATCATGAAGTTGACGCGACCGCCCGCAATGGAAATCTGCGGCGCCAGGCCTGCCTGCAGCAGCACGCACACGATGGCGGCGATCACAAACGTGCGGGAGCTCATCCCCTGCTCGTGTAGATCCATGGACATGCCCCCTATTCGCTCGAGCCGGAATCGGTCGTCTCGGACGTATCGGAACTGTCATCCGAACTCTCGTCCTTCGTCTTGGTCGCAGCGTCGCGCGACGTTCCCTGCGGCGTGCTGTTGGCCGTGCTCACGTCCTCATCCGAGGCCGACTGTTCGTCGGTCAGCGAGGTGATGACCAGCACCTCCTCGTTGTTCTCGGCCGTGGTCTGAGCGCGCACCACAATGGTGTAGTACACGTCGTTTGCCGATTTCTCGACCGACGAGACGGTGCCGAGCGGTAGACCCTTGGGGAACACGCCGCCAATGCCCGAGGTCACGATAATGTCGCCAACCTTAACGTCGGAGTCGACACTCACGTACTCAAGACGCAGCGTGCCGTCAGCCTGACCCTGCAGCATACCCTGGGCGCGCGTGTCCTGCACCATGGCGGACACGCCCGAGTTCTCGTCGCCAATCAGGCGCACGGTAGAGGTCTTGGCCGATACCTCGATAATCTGGCCGATAACACCGGCCGAACTTGTCACGGGCATGTTGATGGTAAGGCCGTCGGCAGAGCCCTTGTCGATGGTAACGGTCGAGGTCCAGGCATCGCCGGAAGCACCAACGATACGAGCTGCAGTCGATTTGAGGTTGTAGGTCGATTGCAGCCCGACCAGGCCCTCCAGGCGCTCGGCAGTCTTTTGAGCCTCAGAAAGCTCGGCGACCTTAGAGGTCAGTTCCTCGTTTTGCTTCTTAAGCTCGTCAAGCGTGTCCTGCGACGCCGTAAGGTTAGAGAACACGTTGCCGATCGCATTGAAGGGAGCCGCCACAGCCGAGCCCACAAAGCGCACCGGCGAGGTAATCGTCGTTACGCCCGAACGCACGGCATGAATCGGTCCTGCCTCGCCCTCGCGGATGTAAAACGTGAGCAGCAACACCGAAATCAGGCTGAAAACAATCAACGGGCGCATACCCGTTGATTGTCGCTTGGTATTCAGATTTGTGGAGAAACCCGAAGATCGTACCAAATGGAATCCACCTTTTGGAAATTAAGCATTGGTCTGGACGAAGCCGCCATCAAACGCATTGGCCTCGAGCACGCGGGCACAGCCGTTAACGACATTATCGAGCGCCGTGGGGCTGACGTTGACCGAAACGCCGGTCTCATCGCGCAGGCGCACGTCGAGACCGCGCAGCAGCGCGCCGCCACCAGTCAGCAAAATGCCGTAGTACATAAGGTCCGAGGCAAGATCGGGAGGCGTAGCGTCGAGTGCGTCCTTGACGGCCTTGGCCATCTCGTCGAGCGGCTTGTTGAGCGCGCGACGAATCTCCTCGCTCTCGATGCGTACGGTCTTGGGCAGACCGGTGATCACGTCGCGGCCGTTGACCTCGACGTCGAGCTCGTCCTTGAGCGGCACGGCGGAACCGACCTTGATCTTGATGTCCTCTGCCGTACGCTCGCCGATGGCCAGGTTGTAGGCATCTCGAACGTGCGTGAGGATAGCCTGATCGAACTCGTCGCCGGCAATACGGATGGACTGCGAGACGACGATGCCGCCCATAGCAATAACGGCAACCTCGGTGGTACCGCCGCCGATGTCGATGACCATGGAGCCGGTGGGTTCCTCGACGGGCAGATCGGCGCCGATAGCGGCAGCCATGGGCTCTTCGATCAGGTAGGCCTGGCGAGCGCCAGCCTGGATCGTGGCCTCAAATACGGCACGCTTCTCGACCGACGTGACGCCGGAGGGAACGCAGACGACAACGCGCGGACGCGGGGTCCACGGATAGCGCTTCTCGGACGCCTTGTCGATAAAGTAGCGAAGCATGGCCTCGGTAACATCGAAGTCGGCGATGACGCCGTCCTTCAGGGGACGAACGGCCACGATGTTGCCGGGCGTACGGCCAAGCATGCGCTTTGCCTCGATACCGACCGCCAGGATGCGCTCGTCGTTCTTGTCGATGGCGACGACGGAGGGCTCGCGAATGACGATGCCCTTGCCGCGCACGGAGACAAGCGTATTTGCGGTGCCGAGGTCGATGGCAAGATCGCCCGCATAGCTACCGAAGAACATATCCATCAAAGAAAACAACGCAACTCCTGATGTGTTGGATGATTGCTGGAAAACTACTAGCTCATGATACTAGCGCAAGCCCGGCACCTCACTTGCGGTGAAGCGCCGGGCAAAGCTAAATCCCATAAGGTCACTACTGGTTGTCAGCAGCCGAGAAATCCATATCGAGCGAGGAAACGGCCCAGCCGATATGGTTGTCGGAGCGCACGAATTTGACGGTGTACTCCTGCTCGCCGCCCTTGGACAGCGATGCCTTCACCTTAGCGGTCGTCTCGGTCATGGACTGATCCATGCCCTCGACGGACACGGTGGCGCCCTGCGGAATCGAGGAGATGATCATCGACTTGGCGTCCTCGGACAGGCTCGAGGCCAGGCAAGACTCGGCCTTTGCGGTGTCACCGTCGCCGGCAGCCTGGAACAGATCGGTGATAACCGACTCCTGCGAGGGGAAGCCAAAGCCGCGCGTGTAGGCAAAGCCCAGACCGCCCGCAGCAATCAAAATGAGCAGAAGCAGCACGATGAAGACCTTGAGACCCGTGTGGCGATGGCGACGACGGACCTTGGCCTGCTTACGATCCTGACGGTCCTGCTGGACCATCTCGGACTCGGACAGCGTAAAGAAGCCGGTGTCCGAGGGATCGGGCATAAACTGACCGGTCGCGCCCGTAGGATCGAGCGGATCGACGGCAGGAGCGTCCATCGCGGGCGCCGGAGCCGTGGCCATAGCCGTCTGGGCAGACAGTGCGGCAAGCGAATCATGCACGCGGGCAAGCTCATCGGCCTGCTCGGAGGTGAGCTGGTAGATGCCATCGGCAGTAGCGGCGTTAAAGGCGTCGAGTGCGTCGGAGGGGCGGCCGGCGGCAGAAAGTGCCTGACCCATGCCGGCGTTGAGCGCACGCGTGTCGTCGCGGGGGCCGGCAAAGTCGATAGCCGTGCGGTAGGTCTCCACGGCATCCGCCGGACGGCCAAGCTTAATGAAGCAACGACCGAGCTCGCCAAGTGCGGCGGCAGGAGCCGGATTGGCGCCGTCGATGGCAGCCTGACGGAAGGCAGTACCCGCGTTGGCATAGTCGCCTGACTGGAACAGCGCGTTACCCAGGCCCAGATAGGCCTTGAACGGCGTGGCATAGGAAGCATCCTGCGTAGCGGCAGAGAACGCCTGAGCGGCCGTCGTGTAGTCGCCCACGGCGGCGAGCGCCTTGCCGCGGTTGGTGAGCAGCGCGCCGCGCTTGCCGTAGGTACCGTCGTTGAGGGCGGCGGCATAGGCCTCGGCGGCCTCGGCATACATGCCCAGGTGCATCAAGGCGTTGCCACGGAGGTGATCGGCCTCGCCCATAATCTCATCGGGAGTCTTTGCCGCCCCAAGCATCTGGGCTGCAGCGGAAAAATCACCCGCGCGGTAAGCGGCGCGGCCCTGTTGGATCAGCTGGCTATTCAAGGAAGTCCCCTTTACTCGTGAACGATCTCGACATGGACGATCTCGTCGCCGGCACGCAGCTGCGAAATCACATCGAGACCCTCGACCGTGGTACCAAAGACGGTGTAACCGGAATCGAGGTTATGCTGGGCACCCAGGCAGAAGTAGAACTGCGAACCCGCGGAATCGGGGTCCATGGAGCGTGCCATGGCAAGGGCACCATCGACATGGCTGTTGCGCGGATTGGTGGCAAACTCGCCCTTGATGCAGTAGCCGGGACCACCGGTACCGGGCATGCCGTCGGGGCCCTCAAGACCGGCAGCGACGTCGGCGCCGGACATATCGCGGGTATTGGGGTCGCCGCCCTGAATGACAAAGCCGGGCACATAGCGATGGAACTTAAGGCCATCATAGAAGCCCATCGTAGAAAGCTCGCAGAAGTTCGCGACATGAATGGGAGCGCCCTCGCCGTCAAACTTGACCTTGATGGTACCCTTCGACGTCTCGATAACGGCGCACTCGTCGCCGGCAAGCTGATACTCGGGCGTGTAGAGCTCTTTCTTAAAACCAAACATGTGGTTCCTTCCTCGTGCGTTTAAAGCATATTTGTACGAATTGTAGCAATAAGCATGCGCTTACATCAATTGCGCACGTAGGTTATGCCGACTATGGCGAACTAATTTTAGGAACGCTGCTGCGGCTTCCAGGAGCCCACGTTGGCGTCGTACTGATTAAGCGCGCTGTTGCCACCCTGAGCGATGGGCGCCAGGATCTCGCTTTGGTGAGAACTCATCGACTCGCCATCGGGAATGGCCAGCGAGATGTCCCAACTCTGGCAGATCACGTCGACGCGCTCATACATCCACTCGGCAAGCTGCTTTAAGTGGGCAATGTCGTCCGCATAGACCGTATCGTCCAGGTACTTAAGGTTGCTGAGCTCATCTTGCGTCTTTTTAATCTGGTCGCGCAGGGCGTAAGCACTCTGCGACAGCTCCTGACGGGTGGACAGCGGCGTTCGGAGATAGCCGTTGTTAAAGGAATCGATGACCTCGCCGATCTGGTCCTCGTCACCGTAGGACACGATGGTCTGATAAAGACCGTCGAGCCTGGTATAGAGCTGATCATCGGTGAGCACGGTTTCTTCCTGGACCACCTCGGCAGAATCGTCTTGCTTGGTATCGTCCTCAGTCGCCTCGCCCTTTTGGCGCGTGGGGAAGGTCGTCTGCGCAGCCTGGCCAAACTGGTCGTAGAAGGCAGGCATGACACCCATGGGATCGGTCGTCACGAACCAATAGGCACCGCCGCAAACGACGGCAAGTACCGCGATGACGATGAGCGGCTTGGGGATATGACGCTTGTGCTTGTGATAGGCGTCCTCGTCGGGATGCACTTTGCGCTTGGGTTTTTGAGCATCGTCGTGCAGGGAAACGGGCGTGGGAATATCGACCTTGGGGATACCGAAATCCTTATCGAAAGCCGGCAGCACGCAGGTCTCGTTAGGATCGGCGGCGTCCGAAAGAACCGCGGCAGCCGAGGCGGGCGCATGAGGCACCTCGGTATCGATCTGCTCTTGCGTTAGGCGCGGAAAGCCCGCCGTGCGGCCCGCTGCCAGGTCGGATGCGGCCGCGTCCTCGGAGAGGATACCCGGAGCGGGGCGTCCGCATTTGGGACACGTACGATCGTGCGGAGAAAGACGGGCACCGCAGCCCTCGCAGAACACGAACTCGGTGTGCTCGGGGCCATCGCCCGGACCCACATAGGCGTTGCAGTAGGGGCAGAACGAGGCACCGTCCTCGATAGTCTTAAGGCAATGCGGGCAGATCACGGCATCCTCTTTTCGAAGCAATTCAAACAATCGAGGTTAGAGCATAACATCGCCACGGCCCCACAGGAGCAAGGCACCAATTCAACATCGCCAGGGCGCGTAGTTACTTCTTCTTTTTGCTTGGCATCGAGACTTTGATGCCTTGGGCGGACTTGGTCACGCGAGAGCGCTTGGCTCCGGTACTCCTCTTTTTCTTGGGCTGGGCCTGGGCCACGCCCTCGAGTGCGCGGGCCTCGGCCTCGCGAGCGGTGCGATCTTCGCGGCGCTGCGCCATGTCGGCGGCGACGCGCTTGGCAAAACGTTCGGCCGTCGAGCCCGTCGAGCTCACCTTGCCGCCACCGCGACCCAGGCGGACGCGCACACCGCGGCCAAAACCAGTTGCGGCATGACGACGACGCGGCCTGAGCGAATCCATCATCGTGGCGAGCTTAAAGAACACCGAGCAGGTAAAGACCACGATAACAGCCAAGATAACCATCTGGCCCATCGACAGGTTGGCAATAGACAGCAGCTCCGGGAATCCGATAACGCCCACCAGGATGCCGGCGACTACAAACACAAAGAGCACCACACGTAAGGGCGTGAGAGGCTGCGAGATGCGCCAGATTAGGCTGACGCTCGCCGCGCACGACGTAAGCAGGCACATCGTAGACAGCGTGAGCTGGCTAAAGCCAAACACGCGCGCCACAAAGATATCGAGCGCCGCAGCCAAAATGACCGCAATCGACGCCGGCAGTGCACGCTTGAGTACGTTGCTCAAAAACGCACCCTTCACACGAGCATTGTTGGGCTCCAGGCCCAACACAAAGCCCGGCGCGCCGATGCAGAAGAAGTTAATGAGCGTCATCTGGATGGGCTCGAAGGGGTACGGCGGCAGCGCGATACACAGCGCCGCCAGGCCCATCGAGAACAGCGTCTTGGTCAGGAACAGCGAGGCCGAACGCTGCAGGTTGTTGATGGAGCGACGGCCCTCGGCCACCACGGCGGGCATCGAGGCAAAGTCGTTGTCGACGAGTACGATCTCGGCCACGTTGCGCGCGGCATCGGAGCCGGCCGCCATGGCGACGGAGCAGTCGGCCTCCTTGAGCGCCAGCACGTCGTTGACGCCGTCGCCCGTCATGGCCACGGTGTGCTCGCGGCGCTTGAGCGCCTGCACGAGCTCGCGCTTCTGCTGCGGGGTCACACGACCAAAGACATGGTAGCGGTCCACTGCGGCATCGAGCTTGGCCGGCGTATCGAGCGTCGTGGCGTCCACATAAGCGTCCGCCCCCGGCACGCCCACCACGCGCGCGATCGACGACACCGTACGCGGGTCGTCGCCGCTGATCACGTTGAGGGTCACGCCCTGCTCGTTAAAGTAGCCGATGGTCTCGGCCGCCGAGGTACGAATCTCGTCGCGAATGGTCACAAAGCCCACGGGCTCGGCCTCGCCCACCATATCGCCATCGGGCGTAAAGCCGTCAACACGGGCCACCACGAGCACGCGGCAGGTATCCGCAAGCTCGGCGACACGATTCTCGACCTGCGAAAACACACGATCAGAGAGCACAAACTGCGCGGCGCCCATCACATAGGAGCCCTGCGCAAACGACGCGCCGCTCCACTTTTTGGAGGACGAGAACGGAATGACCGACAGCGGCTCAGACACCTCGACCGGGCGATCGGCGTAATAGTTGAGCAGCGCCTGGCAGGTCTCGTTGGCATCGGCCGAAGTCGCACGCGCGACGTTAGCCAGCGCAAAATCGAGCACCGTGGTATCGACGGGAACGGCTGCCTCATCCGAGCCGGCGCCTAGGCTCACGCCCTCAACCGGTAGCGGATAGGTACCCTCGACCTCCATGCGGCCCGACGTGATGGTGCCCGTCTTGTCCAGGCACAGCACGTCGACGCGAGCGAGCGTCTCGATGCAGTAGAGCTGCTGTGCCAGCACCTTGCGGCGGGCCAGGCGCACCGTGGCGATGGCGAGCACCGACGAGGTCAGCAGCACCAGGCCTTGCGGGATCATGCCCAGCAGGGCACCCACCGTGGACAGCAGCGCCGACGAAGGCACACGACCAGCCAACAGCTCGGAGAAGCACCACGAAAGCGCGCTATCGCCCGGGGTTCCCGCGGCATCCCACAGCTCGCTCACACTCGAGGCAAACAACGCCAAACCGAGCGGGATCATGATGATGCTCGCAAAGCGCACGATGGCGTTCAGCGCGTTCATGATCTCGGAATTGACCTTTTTGACGTACTTGGCCTCGTTATTAATTTTGGCCACGTAGTTGTCGGCGCCGACATGGATCACGCGGGCGCGCAGCAGGCCCGAGTCGATAAAGCTGCCGCTCATGAGCTCGGAACCGGGCTGTTTCTTAATAAGGTCGCTCTCGCCCGTCAGCAGGCTCTCGTTCACGAGCGCCTCGCCGGAAACCACCACGGCGTCAGCGGGAATCTGATCGCCGCGCCCCAGGCGGATGATGTCGTCGAGCACGATCTGGTCCAGGTCGAGCTCCACCTCGGCACCGTCGCGCACCGCGATAGCCTTCTTAGAGGTCAGCAGCGTGAGCTTATCGACCATCTTCTTGGACCGCATGGATTGAATGACGCCAATAGCGGTATTGAGGAACACCACAAACAGGAACGTCAGGTTCTTAAACGAACCGGTCAAAATGACCAGGAACGCCAGGATCACGTTGATCAAATTGAACAGCGTGCAAAGGTTCTCGATGATGAGCTCTTTGACCGACTTGGTCTTAAGCTCCATGTTGCGGTTGATCTTGCCGGCGGCGATGCGCTCCTCGACCTCGGCGGTCGAGAGTCCGCGCTCGATATCCATTGCTGCCATAACACGTCCCATCACGTCGCGTCGGTATAAGAAAAACCGCCCGGACCATGCGAGGTTCGGACGGTCTTACGTTCGATGGTGCCCCATGTTGGATTCGAACCAACGACCTTCTGCTCCGGAGGCAGACGCTCTAATCCCCTGAGCTAATAGGGCCAACGTTTGGTATTATACCCAAGTGCACCACGGGCTATCAAAATAAAAGAAAAAGCTTTGCAATTCCGAGGAAGACCTTGATTATCGACTTTATCCGAACACCTCCCACATTCATCCGCACATGTGCGGA
>URIK01000045.1 GCA_900547855.1 uncultured Collinsella sp.
TATTGGAGTTCCACGCCTCGACCCACGGCTGCTCTTTAAGGTCAGCCAGGAAGTTATCGAAGGCCGTCACTCCCTTGATCTCCACCGACGGAATCTTGGAGATCTTCTTGGTCGACCCGTCGGCGAGCGTATAGGTGCCGCTAAAGGCCTCATCGCCGCCCTCGACGGGGAAGGTCACGCCGTAAACCTCGACACGGAAAAAGCCGCCGGCAGGCGCCGTCTCGCCAAAGTCAATCTTGAGCGTCTGGCCGTCAGCCTTGCACGTGGGCTTCATGGGCGTACGATCCATGAGGTCCTCGCCCGAGAGCATCGTCAATCGCGTGTCATCGGTACCAAACGTCGTGCCGTCGACAAACGTCAAAGAAAGACCGCTCAGCTCCTCGTCGGCATCGGCCTGAACTTCCCAGGTAATGCGCGTCTCGGTGCCGCCGACCACATCGCTGCCCGAACCGGTGTTGGGTCGGGCGGTAATCTTTGCGGTCTCAAGCGCCTGGGCGGTCGTGGGCGCATATGCCCCCGCGCACACCAGCGCGAGCGCCACGGCCATGACGCAGGCTAGCTTTTGGAGCAAGGCGGACAGTGGAAAACGCTGCTCCGCGGCCCCTTTGTTCAGTCGAGACAAGGTGGCTCCTATCGTAGAAGTTGCCGGCAAAACGAGACGGAAACGCTCTCCGTCAAGAGAAGCGCAAAGGCCCTCTCCGCAAAACGGAAAGGGCCCGCGCGCAATCAAGTAGTTATTTTACTTGATATTGTACTTAGCCATGAGGGCGTCGACGGTACCGTCGTCGGTCAGGTCCTTGATGGCCTGGTTGATGTCGTCCTTGAGCTTGGTGTTGCCCTGGTTGATGGCGATGGCGTACTCCTCGCCGGTGCTGATCTGCTTGATGGTCTGGCAGGTGTTGAACTGCTCGGCGGTCAGCTGGCTGGCAACGGAGCGGTTGGTGACTACGGCGTCGCCCTTATCGGACTGCAGAGCGCTGAAGCACTCGGTGGCGTCCTTGTAGGGGACGATCTTGGCCTTCGGGAAGTTCTCCTGGGCAAAGGCCTCGGCGGTCGAGCCAGACTGGACGATGATGGTAGCGTCGGCGTTGTTGAGCTTCTCGCTGAAGTTATCGGCCGTGATGTCGGTGTTATCGACCTTGGTCACGATAGCCTGATCGTCCATGTAGTAGGAATCGGAGAAAGTGACTTCCTTCTCACGCTCGGGCGTGTCGGTGATAGCCGCGATGGAAACGTCATACTTGGCGCCCGAAGCGACGCCCGGAACCAGCGTGTCAAAGTCATTGTTGACATACTCGACATCCAGACCCAGCTTGTCACCGATAGCCTTGATGAGCTCAAGGTCAAAGCCCTGGTAGTCGCCGTTGTCATCCTTGTACTCAAACGGCGCGTACTCGGCAGAGGTGCCGACGGTCAGCGTGCCGTCCTTGACGAGCGCGTACTCCTTGGAGCCGTCGACCTTCTCGACCTTAGCGTCGTCAGAGCTGCTGGAACCGGCATCAGAACCAGAGGTGGCGTTGGACGAGCCGCAGCCCGTCAGAGCGAGGGCGAGCGCCATAGCACCCGTGGCGGCAAATGCGCCAAGCTTCTTCAGCTTCATAATCAGTCTCCTTCCGGTGACCTCGTTTGATTCAGAGGTCTGCAAAAACTGTTGGCTATTATGCACCCGGAATTACGAATCTGCAATGAGAAAACTGATTGAAACAAACCCATAACGTGAATGGAATACTCTACTTTGTGACAGTTATTACTGCTGCAATGACCTTAATAGCCTAATTTCAGCTGCATAACCTGCAAGTTCGTTCGGAGTCTCCAAAATAAACGGCAGCGAACGCAAGCGGCCATTCGATACAATATTCTGCATAACCTGCATACCGCCACCAAATTCCTCGCTGCCAAGGTATCCCTTGCCGATGCACTCGTGGCGATCTTTATGGGCGCCACAAGGGTTCTTCGAATCGTTGATGTGTACGGCATGCAAGCGATCGATACCCACCACGCGGTCGAACTCGTCGAGTACGCCGTCCAGATCATGGATGATGTCGTAGCCGGCATCGCTCACATGGCAGGTGTCCAAACAAACGCCCAGCTTATCGGACAGCTCTGGGCGCTTGGCGGCAACGCCCTCGATAATGCACGCCAGTTCTTCAAAGCTACGGCCCACCTCGGTGCCCTTACCCGCCATGGTCTCGAGCAATACCGTCGTCTGCTGTCCCTCAAACATCACCTGGCACAGCGTGTCGACAATCATCTGAATGCCGGCGTCTGCCCCCTGTCCCACATGCGCACCGGGGTGGAAGTTGTAGTAGTTGCCGGGCAGTGCTTCCAGACGCTGCAAGTCCTCGGCCATTGCCTCCAAGGCAAACTCGCGCGCCCGCTCTTTGGCAGAACAGGGGTTGTAGGTATACGGGGCATGCGCCACCAGCGGTCCAAAGTCGTTTTGTGCCATAAGCTCGCGCAGAGCCGCCACGTCATCCATGTCAAGTTCTTTTGCCTTGCCACCGCGCGGGTTGCGCGTAAAGAACGCAAAGGTATTGGCGCCAATGGATAGCGCCGTCTCCCCCATTGCCCGATAGCCCTTCGTCGTCGAAAGATGACACCCGATCGTCAGCATCTCCAACTCCCTCTTCATCAGTTGCGGTGAAATACGGTCTATTGGTGCCATATTTTGGCGCAAACAGACCGTATTCCACCGCAAGTTATAAAAGAGGCATCAGGGGAAAAGGCCTCCAAGGCATTCCAGGCGTTGGCGCCATGCCCCCACGCCCTAAAGTTTCAAGCGAATCGCATCGATGATGTGCGCACAGCGCTGTGTAGCGGCTAGGGACATGATGGGGCTTTCGAGTTTCCCCGCCTGAATGAGCTGTGTCGCATGCGATGCCTCACCGTAAAAATCATCGACCTCAAATGGTGCATCGATTTCGAGTGCTCGACCGTCGGAGTACTTCACATGGGCGAGCTCGGGGCGATGGAGACGCTCGATTTCCAACGAGCCCCGCTCACAGGCAATCGTTAAGCGGCTTTCATATGTTGCTTCGCCGTCGCACACCATATGAATGGGTATACCGCCGACGCGCATATGGATCTCGTCGGCCCAATCGACGCGACCGCCCGATACGTCACGCCAGCGAACTTCACGGGACGAAACCTCGCAAGCGCCCGCGAGCAAATCCTCAAACCAACCGACTGCATAGCAGCCCATGTCATATAGACAGCCGCCCTGCAACGAATCAAGCAGATAGCCCGAAGGAGACTCGCCGTAATCGAGCTTTTGCACGCTTTCAATCGAGACAATACGGCCAAGCTCACCCGACGCAAGCAAGTCCTTCACGCGAGTGCGCATCGGGCAAAACCGATTCTTCATTGCCTCCATAAACAGCACGCCGCGCTCGCGAGAGGTGGAGGCAATCGAAAGAGCCTCTTCCTCACTCAAAACGGCCGGCTTTTCGCACAGCACGGCCTTTCCGGCACGCAGCGCGCGACAGGCCCAACGCGTATGCATGCCATGCGGAAGAGCCAAGTAGATTGCGTCGACATCGGGGTCGGCAATCAGCGCGTCATAAGCCGCATCGCCGTTATCGTCGACCGAGGCATGGCCATGCGCAGCATCGATCGAAAACGCTCGGGAAAATTCCTCGACATGTGCAGGAGTGCGGCCGGCCGCAGCCACCAGCCGTGCCCCGTCGACCTTCTTGAGCGACGATGCAAATCGATGAGAAATGTGCCCAGCGCCCAAAATGCCCCAACGGACCTCACGCGAATCATTACGTAAGCCTCGGTCACCCACGATAGCCTCCCATCAGTTGCGGCAAAAAAGTTCCTGCTATCGCCCTATTCTGCCGCAAGCAGGAACTATTCCAGCGCAAGTTATAAAAGGGTCACGAGGAGCGCGTTTTGCCGAAGGCCTTAAGCACTGCCGTCACGGGGCCAGGCTGGAAACGTCGGCGCACGTCATCGAGACGCTCGGGGATATCGATATGCTGTGGGCAGTGGCGCGCGCATTTGCCGCACTTGACGCAATTGCTCACCAGCTTGGCCTCGCTTGTGCGCACCGCGCTCGCCGTAAAGTATTGCGACAGCCCCGTAAACCAGCTGTGCGCATAGCTCGCGTTGTAGGCGGCAAAGCAGCCGGGAATGTTGATACCCTTGGGGCATGGCATGCAGTAGCCGCATCCCGTGCAGGGCACACGGTTCGATTTTTCAAACTCCATCAACACGCGCGCAATCGTGTCGAGCTGGTTGGCAGTCATCGAATTCGGCAACGCGAGGTCTGCCAGTGACGAATTCTCATCCACCTGCGCGATATCGGTCATACCCGAAAGCAGCATCGTCACCTGAGGATGATTCCACACCCACGAAAGACCCCAGGCGGCAGGAGTGCGCAAATGCGGGTCACGGGCACTATCGAGCACAGCGCGGGCCCGTGGCGGCAGCTTGCCCGCTAAACGCCCGCCCAGCAGCGGCTCCATCACAAACACCGCGAGGCCTCGCTCGGCGGCGGCCATGAGCCCCGCTGTTCCCGCCTGATATCGCTCTCCAGCGTAATTGTACTGGATCTGGCAAAAGTCCCACTCATACGCATCGAGCATCGTCAGGAAATCCGCCGCGCTGCCGTGGTACGAAAAACCAATCTGGCGAATGCGCCCCGAAGCCTTTTGGCGCGCAATCCAGTCCTCGATGCCCAGTGCCACCACGCGCTCCCACTGGGCGGGCGAGGTAATGTTGTGCATAAGGTAATAGTCGATACGGTCGGTCCGCAGGCGACGCAGCTGCTCATCGAAGAACCGATCGAAATCCTCCGCGCATTTGCACGAAGCATGCGGCAGCTTGGTTGCGAGCAAAACCTGGTCGCGCAAGCCCAGGCGTTCAAGCGAAGCGCCCACGCAAGCCTCGTTGCCGGGATAGAGATAGGCCGTGTCCAGATAATTAATCCCCTGCTCCACCGCACGGGAGATGATGGCATCGGCCGTCTTCGCATCGGGGTGCCCCGGCGCACCGGGAAACCTCATGCAGCCCAGACCCAGAGCGGATATTCGGTTACCACTTTTGGGGTCAACACGGTATTGCACGGCCCCTCCCTTCGCCATCAGCGCCCCGGCAAGGCGAAACACAATGGTCACGCAGCCGAAACATCGTGGAATCGCAATCGAGAACGTATCGTAACGCAGCAGAAATCGAGCCGTCACGGCACCGCTTTAACATCAGCAAAAAGCCCGATGAAAGGAGTCGCCCATGCCCACGCGCATGTCTTTGCGGTCTGCCCCGTGGCATAAGCGCACAGCGCAATAGTTTCTTTTTCATAACAGCCGCCCCGCGCACCCATCAATCACCCCGGCAGCATACAATCCATCAGGCGCCCCTTACGCGGGCGCCTTTTATATGGGGAGATGATTCACATGCAGATCAACAAGGTCGCCTTTATCGGCAAGGGCGGCGTCGGCCTGCTCTACGGCAGCATGATTGCCAAGGCCCTCGGCAATGACGCCGTCGGATACGTTATGGATGACGCCCGTTTTGAGCGTCACGCGGGCGATACGCTCACCGTCAACGGAAAGCCTTGCGATCTCACGTCCGTCCGCGCCAGCGAGGCAGCGCCCGCCGATCTGGTCATCCTGACGGTCAAGACCACCGGTCTCGACCAAGCACTCAAGACTATGGAGCGTGTCGTGGGACCCAACACGCTCATCGCCTCGCTGTGCAACGGCATTACGAGCGAGCAAAAGATTGCCGAACGCTTTGGCTGGGAGCATACCGTCCTGGGTATCTGCCAGGGCATGGACGCCGTGTTCCTCAACGGCGCGCTCACCTTTACCAATGCGGGCGAGATCCGCTTTGGTGCAGCCGCCGGCACCGACCCCGCGACCGTCGCCGCTATCGACGAGCTCTACACGCGCTGCGGCATCGCCCATACCGTCGAGAGCAACATTGCGCACCGCATGTGGGCCAAACTCATGCTCAACGACGGCATCAACCAGACCTGCATGGCCTACGGCGGGACCTACGGAAGCGCCACGAAGCCGGGCTCCGAGCAGCGTCGCTGCTTTGTTTCCGCCATGCGCGAAACGCTTGCGGTCGCCAACGCCGAGGGCGTTGAGCTGACCGAGGCAGACCTGACGCAAATGGTGCACCTCATCGAGGGAATCGACCCCGCCGGTATGCCCTCGATGGCGCAAGACCGCATCGCAAGGCGCAAAACCGAGGTTGATGAGTTCGCGGGCACCATCTGCCGCCTCGCAGCCAAACACCATATCCAGGCACCGCAAAACGAGTGGCTCTATCGGCGCATCCGCGATATCGAGAAAAGCTGGTAGCGCCAACGCGCCGCATTCAGCAGCCTTAACAGCAAGGCCGCCGCAAGGGAACCTATCCCCTGCGGCGGCCTTCATCTTCGTCTATGACCGGCGGCCAATCTCACAACAGCTAGCGTTGCGACTCCGGCACCTCGTCCTCATCGTCGCGACAAAGGACAACACCGGCGCTTCCCAGCAGTGTGGCCGCGATCAGCGCGCCGGCCACGATAGGAGCAGCCCCGCATGTCCCCTGCATGCCCGCGACGAGCGCGGCCGTAGGACCAAGGCAGCCAAGCATCAACGCGACGGCGGCAACGGCGATATCTCGAACGTTCACAAGACCACTTCCTCCACGAGAAAGACCTTATTTCTCATGAACTAGTGTGCCCCGCGCCCATATGCGCGGCGTACTGCCACGGTAAGCGCTCTGTTAACTCAAGCACGCACAAAAAACGGACGCCCCTACGTTGTGCCCAAAGGCTCAGTAAAGACGCCCGCCCGTCATCTCCTATTGGCTTATGGCAGATTACCAACCGGTGTAGTAGTCGGTGGTTCCGGCAGCGCAGCCGGAGTCATAGACCTTGCAATCACCCTTGGAGCCCGTAAAGGTCGAGCCCTGGGCCATATCGCCCGCGGCAACAACGTAATAGCCGTCGGAATCGCGCCAGAAGCCCTCAGAATCCTGAGTCCATTCGCCCGTGCGATAGTGATAAAGCACATTGCTGCTGTAATAGGTCTCGCGGCGCCCGTTGTAGTTATTGACACCCGCAGAGCGCGTCAGGCCCGATCCGTTCGCGTAGGACGCGGCAGACGCGTAGGACGGAGTGTAACCGGCGTTGTAGTACGAAGCCTGGGCGACCTCGGCAGCCTCCGCCTCGGCGGCAGCCTCGAGCGCTTCGTGCTTGGCATCCTCAAGCGCAGTGCGCAGCTCATCGAGCTCGGTCGACTTCGCGTCGACCTCCCCCATCGTCAACAGGCTACCCGCACCGTCGATACAGCCCTGCAGCACAGCGCGCTCGTCATCGGTGGCATAGTCACCATACATGTTTAGAATGATCTGAGCGCGCATCTCAAGGGAATCGCGCTTGGCCTCCATCGAGGCGTTCCACTCCTGCATAGAGCCATAACCATCGCCGCGATAGTCAACGGGCTGCATCAGCGTTGTCTCGGACGGCGTAGATCCAACCGTATCGGACAGTGTTGCGGCGTGGGCATCAGTTGCACCGGCGCCCGCCAAAAGTGCCACGGTCAGAGCGGCGGAAAGGGCGGCGGCTTTCGGTTTTCGTGAATCGATCCTCATGTAGCTGGAAACCTCCGTAGTGCGTTTTTGCTGCGTTTGAGCTGCGTGTGATTCGATTGCGCTGCATAGTACCCCGAGCAAATCGCGACCTGCGGTTTTACTCAAAAGGCGCACGTCAATTGCGTAAAACTCACATCCTCTCAACAGGAGTTTTCCACAACTCGAATGCATAAAGCGTGTCAAAAACCCTGTTTTTGCACCCGCTCTATGCAAAAAAGGCGCCTGTGCAACCATTGTTCGCACAGGCGCCTTGAGCAGGCATTTTATGCAGTTATACCTATCGAGTCGCAAGGGGTCCTTGCACAAGTCGCTTTACTCGTCCAGCGCGGCGAAGGCCTGCTTCAGATCCCAAATGATATCCTCGGCGTTCTCGGTACCGATGGAAAGACGGATCGTGGAGGGCGTGATGTTCTGCTCGGCGAGCTCCTCGGCAGAGAGCTGGGAGTGCGTGGTGGTAGCCGGGTGCACGACGAGCGACTTGACGTCGGCCACGTTGGCGAGCAGCGAGAAGACCTGCAGATGATCGATGAACTTCCAAGCCGCCTCCTGGCCACCCTTAATCTCAAAGGTAAAGATCGAGGCACCGCCGTTGGGGAAGTACTTCTGATAGAGCTCGTGATCGGGGTGCTCAGACAGGCTCGGGTGGTTCACCTTGGCGACATGGCTATCACCAGCCAGGAACTCAACGACCTTCTTGGTGTTCTCGACATGACGGTCAACGCGCAGCGACAGAGTCTCGGTGCCCTGGAGCAGGATCCAAGCGTTGAACGGGCTGATGCAGGCGCCCTCGTCACGCAGCAGGATGGCGCGGACATAGGTTGCGAAGGCGGCGGGACCGGCAGCCTCGGCAAACGAGACGCCATGGTAGGAGGGGTTGGGCTCGGCGATCTGCTCATACTTGCCGCTCGCCTTCCAATCGAAGTTACCGCCGTCGACGATCACACCGCCCAGCGAGGTGCCGTGGCCGCCGATGAACTTGGTTGCGGAGTGGACGACGATGTTGGCACCATGCTCCAGCGGACGGAACAGATACGGGGTGCCGAAGGTGTTGTCGACGACAACCGGTAAACCGTGCTTCTTGGCGATCTCGGAGATGGCGTCGATATTGGGGATGTCAGAATTGGGGTTGCCGAGCGTCTCGAGGTAGATGACCGTGGTGTTGTCCTTGATGGCGCCCTCGACCTCGTCCAGGTTGTGGGCATCGACGAAGGTGGTCTCGACGCCAAACTGGGAGAGCGTATGCTCCAGCAGGTTGTAGGAGCCACCGTAGATGGTCTTCTGAGCCACCACGTGGTCACCGGCCTGGGCAAGAGCCTGCAGGGTATAGGTGATGGCAGCAGCACCGGAGGCGACGGCAAGACCTGCCACACCACCCTCGAGTGCGGCGATACGGTCCTCGAAGACGCCCTGGGTGGAGTTGGTCAGACGGCCGTAGATGTTACCGGCGTCGGCAAGACCAAAGCGATCGGCGGCGTGCTGGGAGTTGCGGAACACATAGCTCGTGGTCTGGTAGATAGGCACGGCGCGGGAGTCGGATGCGGGATCGGCGCTCTCCTGGCCAACGTGAAGCTGCAGGGTATCGAAACCAAAGGTGTGCTCGGGGTTGTTGATGAACTGGCTCATGATGATCTCCTTGATCGAACAAAAGTTAATAAATTAGAGAGAAGTAAGTCGCTGTCTCCTGATCACGCCGACGGGCGCAAACAGGAGCCCGGCATTCGTCTTGGTAAGCAATTCATATGCGGGCCTCCTTTCGCATCCCGGTTCCGTGTTTGGCTTAATTACCTACCGCCTTTGTGTGTTTTGAATAGTACGAGCATTGTTTCCCTCGGTCAATCACTTAAAAGCGCTAACCTGTTATCGGTTATATAGATAACACTCGAAAGGATGGCGCCGATGACCCTCCAGCAGCTTCGTTTCCTGATTGCCGTGGCAGAGTCCGGCTCAATCAATGCCGCAGCTCAGCGCCTCTATACCGCTCAGTCCAGCATCTCAAACGCCGTCAAAAGCCTGGAACAGGAGCTCCACCTGGAGATCTTTACGCGCTCCAGCCGCGGCGTCACGCTCACCAACGACGGCACCGAGCTTTTGGGCTATGCGCGCCAGGTCGTAGAGCAGGCCGATATGCTCGAGGCGCGCTACGAGGACGGCGGCACCCCGCAAGCCCGCCTCGCCATTTCCGCCCAGCACTACGCCTTTTCGGTCGAGGCCTTTGTCAACGTGGTCGAGCGCTGCCGCGACAGCAAGTTCGAGTTCATCATGCGCGAGACTACCACATCGCAGATCATCGATGACGTCCGCGCGTTTCGCAGCGACATCGGCATCCTGTATCTGGACGACTTTAACGCCCGTGTTCTGCAGAAGGCTTTTGCCGATGCGCGCGCGAGCTTCCATCCCCTATTCGACGCGACGGTCCACGTCTTCGTTAGCGAGCGCCACCCGCTTGCCCGCCGCCCGCAGCTGTCCCTTGCCGACCTCACACCCTATACGCGCTACAGCTTTGAGCAGGGAACCTCAAACTCCTTCTATTACGCCGAGGAACCTTTTAGCTATATCCCTTGCGACCGCAACATACGAATCTCGGACCGCGGAACACTTACTAACTTACTTATCACGTCGAACGGTTACACCCTGTCGACCGGTGTCCTCTCCAATGAAATGCAATGGGGTATGGCATCGATCCCGTTAGCAGACGCCCCAACGATGCACGTAGGCTATATCATGCACGACGAGCGCAAGCCCTCTCCCCTCTTGCAGCAATACCTCGACGAGCTCAACCGCATCATCCATGCCAACTAACTGTCGGAAGACGGGATAGAAATCGTAGATTGCTAGCCCCCGGCGGGCATGGCGCTACAATGGTCACTCACACGAAACGTACCCAACGAAAGGAAGCCCGTGAAGGTCATCATCTATACCGACGGCTCGGCCCGATCAAATCCGGGACGCGGCGGCTACGGCGCCGTGCTCAAATACACCAACCCCGCCGGCAAGACCTTCACCTCCGAGCTTTCGCGCGGCTACGCCAAGACCACCAACAACCGCATGGAGCTCATGGCGGTCATCGTGGCGCTCGAGGCACTTAACCGCCCCTGCGAGGTCGAGGTCCATTCCGATTCGCAGTACGTCGTCAACGCCTTTAACAAGCACTGGATCGACGGCTGGAAAAAGCGCGGATGGAAAACCGCCAACAAGCAGCCCGTTAAGAACCGCGATCTGTGGGAGCGCCTACTCACCGCCAAAAGCAAGCACAAGGTTGAGTTCATCTGGGTTAAGGGTCACGCCGGCCACGAGCTCAACGAGCGCTGCGATGAGCTTGCCACCACGGCGGCCGACGGCAGCAACCTCGATATCGACACCGGCTTTAACGAGAGCGACCTGTAACGGCGTTTTCGCACGCTTTTGTGTCCTCCCGCGCTACACTCGTCCTGTAGGCCAAACAACGCAAGGGGGACACATGCTGCGTATAGCGACCATCGGCACATCCATGATTACCGACGACTTTATCCAAGTCGTCAACGCCAACGACCAAGCCGCGTTTGTGGGCACGCTCTCGCGCGATGCCAATCGCGGTGCTGCCTTTACCGCCGAGCGCGGTGGCGAGCGTAACTTCACCGCACTTGATGAGCTCGCGTCCGCCGCCGACGTCGACGCCGTCTATATCGGCAGCCCTAACGCACTTCACTACGAGCAGGCCCTTGCCTGCATCGCCGGTGGCAAGCACGTCATCGTCGAGAAACCCTTCTGCGCCACCGAAGCGCAGGCGCTGGAAGTCTTCCGCGCTGCCGAGGCAGCAGGTGTCGTGGCCCTCGAGGCCATGCGTCCCCTCCACGATCACGCCTTCCACGCCATCGAGGACGCCCTGGGCGAGATCGCCCCCATCCGCCGTGCCTCATTGCGCTTTGGCAAGTATTCCTCGCGCTACAACGAGATTCTCGCGGGACGCGCCACCAATATCTTCGACTGCAATATGGCATCGGGTTCCCTCATGGACATCGGCGTCTACACCGTCGAGCCCATGGTCGAGATTTTCGGCATGCCCTCCGGCCTTACGAGCATGGCTACTCTGCTCGACCCCGCCACGCGACAGCTCACGCACGGCCCCATCGACGGTTGCGGTTCCATCCTCGCCAGCTACGGCGGTGGCCGTATCTCAGTCGAGCTTGCGCACTCCAAAATTACGAATGACCTGCTGCCCTCGCAGATTGAAGGCGAGCGTGGCACTATCCAGATCGACCATCTGTCCACGCCCCGCAACGTCCGCATCGACTATCGCGGCGACGTCGTACGCGGCTCGGCGACCGAGGTACCGCGCGAACAGGGCGACAACGGCCGCGTGCTCGACCTTCCCAAATCGAGCAACACCATGGAATACGAACTCACAGACTTTATCACCGCCATCGGCGGTATCGATAACGTTAAGGAAGAGATTTGGGAGACCCCGGCGGGACGCCACGAGCTCGGACACTACCGCGATGTCACGCTCGTCTCACTGCGCATCATGGATGCCGTACGCCAGCAGGCCGGCATTACCTTCCCGGCCGACGCAGACAAGCAGGCCTAGCGATGAGCTTCTTCGATACGTTCTTCTCCAGCGTCGCCGGCGGCAGCCGCGAACCCCAAAAGCTCTCTGGCGTCGAGCTCGAGCTGCGCCGCAGGCTCACCGTGCTCGCAAGCGACGAGGCCACTCAAGACGCCCCGCAGCGCTATTTCCTGCGGTGGGAGGGGCAAGTCCAGGGCGTCGGTTTCCGCTTCACCAACACCAACCTCGCACAGGCGCGCTCCCTCACCGGCTGGGTGCGCAATATGGAAGACGGCTCGGTTGAGATGGAGCTACAGGGCACGCCGGCAAACATCGTGTCTCTGCTCGAGGCGCTTCATGCCTCCTATGAGCGCATGGGGACACGTTTTCGCCTTGTAGACTGTCTCTTATACACATCTCCGAGCCCACGAGACGCTCATGAATCTCGT
>URIK01000046.1 GCA_900547855.1 uncultured Collinsella sp.
ACACTCGACTAGTCGTCGGCAGCGTCAGATGTGTATAAGAGACAGATATAATACCTCTTCCGGGATTCCTCGTGTTTTTCCCCGAAAATTTACGATAATTCTGTATATACCGGATAAAATCGCTCCGTAGGCATCGAAGCCGGGTACTACGCCGCAGCTGTCGGGCCGAACAATCCTCCGCAGGAGGCAAGACAGCTCCGAAAGGAAGACGACAAAAAACGCCGCCGCAATCTATGTGCGACGGCGTAATATTCGTTCTTTCCACCCGGGCAGAAGAAGCCCGGTTCGAACGGAAGTCTTTATTTGATGCGCTCGTAATATTCGCGGGTACGCGTATCGACGCGGATCTTGTCGCCGGTATTGATGAACAGGGGAACCTTGATCGTCGCACCCGTATTCACCGTTGCGGGTTTGAGCGAGTTGGTCGAGGCGGTATCGCCTTTGATGCCCGGTTCGGTATAGGTCACTTCCATATCGACGATCGGGGGCAGCTCGGCGGAAAGAACGCTCTCCTTCTCGGTGTGGAACATCACCTCCACGATCTGGCCGTCGGCCATAAACACGACGCGGTCGGCCACGCGGCGGGCGAAGTTCATCTCGTGCGTGATGACGATCATCGTCATGCCCTGCTGGGCCAGACGGACCATGACCTCGAGCACCTCGTTGATCATCTCGGGGTCAAGGGCGCTTGTGGGCTCGTCAAAGAGCATGGCCTTGGGTTGCATGGCAAGCGAGCGGGCGATGGCCACGCGCTGCTGCTGGCCGCCCGAGAGCTGTGCGGGCACCTTATCGGCCTGCTCGGCAACGCCTACGCGGCTCAGCAGGTCCATGGCGCGCTCACGAGCCTCGTCCTTGGAGACGCCCAACACGTCGACCGGCCCCAGCATGACGTTCTGCAGTACGGTCATATGTGCGAACAGGTTGAACTGCTGAAACACCATGCCCAGCTCGGCGCGCATACGGGCAAGATCCTTGCCTTCTTGCGGCAGGGGCTCGCCCTCGATGAGGATCTCGCCCGAGTCGATGGTTTCCAGGCGGTTGATGGTGCGGCACATGGTCGACTTGCCCGAGCCCGAGGGGCCGATCACAACGACGACCTCGCCGCGGTCGACCGAGAGATTGATGTCGTTGAGGACGTGCAGATCGCCATAGTGCTTATCGACGTGTCTGAGCTCGATCAGCGGCTGATTGCCGGTGGAAGAGGTGCTCTGTGCCATGGTGCTCGGCTCCTTATGACTCGAAATGGTAAAGCGTTAGCGGATGATGGTCGCGCCGGTCTTGTGCGAAACATAGACAGCGGCCTTGTTGATCGCGACGTTGATGAGGATGTAGATGACCGCGATAACCAGGTAGACCGACACGAGGGCGTCGTAGTTGGTAATGAGCACGCGGGCGTTTTGCATGAGGTCGGGGTAGCTCACCACATAGGCGACGGTGGTGTCTTTGACTACGACCACGAGCTGCGAAATCAACGACGGAATGATAAACCGAATAGCCTGCGGCAACACGATTTTAAAGGTGATTTTGGCCTTGGAGAGACCGAGCGCCTGGGCTGCCTCGACCTGACCGCGCGGCACGGCATTGACGCCGGCGCGGAAAATCTCGGCCAGCACGCCGGCCGCAGCGAGCGCGACAGGCAACGTGAGCATCCAAAACGACGGCAGCGAGATCTTGTACTGGGGCAGCACCAAAAAGAAGAAGTAGATAAACAGCAGGCTCGGCACACCGCGGAAGAAGTCGGTAAGCACGCGGCAGACCAGCTGCAGCGGCTTAATGTCGCTGGTGCGGCCGAGCATAAGGGCTAAGCCCAGCACCAGCGCGATGGCGCCAGCGGTGAGTGCGACTTTAACGGTGCCCTCAAAGCCGGCAAGCAAGAACTTCCAGGTGGTGAGGTGCGTAAAGAAATACCAATAGTGGACCGAAAGCTGGCCGGTCACATAAAAGCGCTGCAACACGAGGACGACGAGCGCGGCGACGGCAACAAGCGAGATGGCGGTGCCGATCCGAATCTTGGCGCGCATCTTGGGGCCGGGAGCCTCGTAGAGCGCATCGCGCATGGTAAGCGCAGGGGAGGAGTGCTTGCTCATCGGAGGATCCTCACCTTCTTATCGATGTAGTTGCCAATGTGGCTCACCACAAAGGCCGTGCCCAGGTAGCCGAGCGCCGAGATAAAGAACGCGGCGACGCCGCCAAGTGAGCGCGTGTTGATGTAGCTCACCACGCCGGTGAGCTCTTGCGGCTTAAGCGGCACCTGGCTGCCGAGCGCAGTGGTGAGCATGACGGCGATAAAGAGGTTGGTCATGGGCAGCACGCTCGAGCGCAGCGCCTGCGGAATCACGATCTTGGCGAGGATGCGGTTAAAGCTCATGCCGAGCGAACGTGCGGCTTCGACCTGACCGACGCCGACGGTGTTGATGCCGCTCATAAAGTTCTCGGAGCCAAAGGCCGAGCCCAAAAGGACCGTGGCGACGATAACGCAGGTGCGGTAGGGCAGGACGACCTTGAGCGGCGGCAGCGCATAGACGACGATGATGAGCAGCGCAATGCCAGGGATGTTACGGAAGACCTGGACATACAGGTCGCCAAAGACGCGCAGTGGCTTGAGCGGCGACACGCGCATCACGGTGACGGCGACGGCCAGTACCATGGCGATGGCAAACGACTCAAGCGTCATGCCCCAGGTTGCTAGCAGCGCGTCGATATAGTTCTGGCCATAGAGCGACCAGAGTTCGGAGAGACTCATGCGGACCTCCCGCCGATAAGGAAAGGGGCTCCCGTGTGTACGGAAGCCCCGACAACTCAGTGAGGAAACAGTTTACCGCAATAAAGCGCATCATGCTTTTCCATATGGTTTCGTTGCGGCCGTTACCAGGCTCGCTGCCTAGGCGCCGATCTCGGGCAGCTCGGGAACATTGGTGTCGCCCGTACGGTCGCCGATGCAGATCTGCCACAGCTCGGTCCAGGTGCCATCGTCCTCGATCTTCTTAAGGAAGTCGTTGACAAAGGCGACGCCGTCGGAATCGAGCGGCAGACCGATGCCATAGGGCTCCTTGCTGCCGAAGGGCTTGCCGGCGATCTTGTACTTACCGGGCTCGCGGACCAGGGCGCTCTGCTGCATGTTGTTATCGATGACGTAGGCGTCAACGCGGCCCTGCTGGAGTGCCTGGCGAGCCTCCTCGTCGGTCTTGAACTCCTGCTGGCTGGCCTTGGGGGCGAACTCCTCCAGGATGGCGGGGCCGTTGGAGCCGGACTGGACGGCGACGTTCTTGTCGGCCAGGTCGTCGACGCTCTTGATGTCGTCGTTGTCGGCGAGCACCAGGATGGCCTGCTGCGTGTAGTAATAGGGACCGGCAAAGGAGACGAGCTTCTTGCGCTCATCGGTAATGGTGTAGGTGGCAAAGACAGCGTCGACCTGGCCGTTCTGCAGGACGGACTCGCGCGTGTCCGAGGTCACCTGGGTGATCTCGACCTTGTTCTCGCCCAGAATGTAGTTGGACAGGAGCTGTGCGATACCGGCGTCGAAGCCGCGGGTCTGACCGTCTTTCTCGTTGAGGAGGGAGAAGAGCGTGGAGGTCTGAACGCCACCGATCTTAAAGACGCCGGCGTCCTTGACGGCCGTGGCCCAGGTGCTGGCGGCGATGGCGTCGTCATCGGCCTTGGGGCCGTGGTTGACGAGCTTGTCGAATGCCTTAGCGTCGAGCGTGGTGGAAGCCTCGGTATCCTCGGAGCTCTTGGAGGAGTCGGCGGCGGAGCCCTTGTCGGCCTCGGCGCTGGTGTCGGAGCAGCCGGCAAGACCAAGGCCGGCGACGGTTGCGAAGGTGGCGGCAACGAAGCCGCGGCGGTCGAGAACGACCTGCTGGGAGAGGTTCTTGCTCATGGTAGAACACCTTTCTCAATAAAATCCCTAGCGGTTGAGTAGAGTTATACCCTATTGCGCTCAAATGGGTCAACACGAAATAACTCAGAAACATACTTGTCTTATGGGTTATTCTGCCTACCAAAAAGGGACAGGCACCTTCGTGGTGGTTTTGGCCGATGCGGCGGCATGCCTTGTTGCTTTGTCTCGATCTGTAACATCCGCAGCCATTTTTGCCGAGTAACTGTTACAGATTGAGATTTTCTCTTCAGGGGAATTCGAATGTCTCAATCTGTAACAATTGGGCGAGGATTTGTCCTCTAGATGTTACAGATTGAGATAATCGCGTCGTGAAAACAAAACCTCCGCAGGGGTGCTTTCCTTGCGGAGATTTTCTTACTTGTTGAGTAGTCTCACGGCTTCGGCGGCCATGTTCTCGACCGTCATGCCGTTCTGCGCGAGCAGTTCGTTGGGATCGTAGCGGTCGGGAAAGCCCTTGGCGATGCCAAAGGTGCGCGTGCGCAACGGCGTGCATGCCAGATAACATGCCACGCGCTCGCCCCAGCCGCCGTCCAAGATGCCGTCCTCGAGGGTGACGACAACGCGATGCTCGGCGGCAAGACTGTCGAGGAACTCGCGGTCGAGCTCGGTTGCAAAGCGCGGGTTGACGAGCGTGGCCTCGATGCCGTACTCGGCAGTCAGACGGTTTGCCACGCGCTCACCCAGCTCAAAGAAATCGCCAAGCGCGAGCACGGCAACGTCGCGGCCCTGACGCACCACGTTGTAGCGAACGGCGCTGTAGTCGGTGTCTTCGGCGGGCGCAAGGTCGGGGTGGCTTACCAGGCCGATGCCCGGTACGCGGATTGCCACGGGATGCTCGCGGTGGTCGAGCGACCAGCTCAGCATGGACAGATATTCCTCCATGCAGGCCGGCGCCAAGTAGTGCATGTTGGGAAGACCGCCCAGCATGGAAATATCAAAGAACGAAAGATGCGTCTCGGACGTGGTGCCAAAGATTGACGCACCAAACACCAAAATGGTTGCGGGGGCGTCGTTGAGGCATAGGTCGTGCCACAGCTCGTCGTAGGCGCGCTGCAAAAACGTACCGTACACACCAAAGACTGGCTTGGCGCCCGAGCGCGCAAGCGCGGTGGCAAAGGTCACGGCGTGCTCCTCGGCAATGCCCACGTCGACGAACTGTTTGCCGGCGGCAGCGCGAAGCTCGGGTGTAAAGCCCATAATGTAGGGCGTGGCGGCCGTGATGCCAACGACCTGCGGATCGCGCTCGATGGCGGCGCTGAGCGTCTCGCCCGTAATGTCGGCATAGGTGCGCGGCGCGGGCTCGCTCGGATGGCCCGGGCAAAGCTTGCGCCCAGTCGCCATGTCAAACGGACCCACGTGGTGCCAGCGTTCGGGGTCGCTCTGGGCCGGCTCAAAGCCCTTGCCCTTGGCGGTGGAGACGTGCAGCACGATGGGATGATCGATATTGCGCAGTTCCTGCAGCGCGTCGACTAGGGCCAACACATCGTTACCGGCGTCCAGATAGCGGTAGTCGAGCCCCATCGCGCGGAAAACGTTGCGCTCGCAGGTGCCGTTGCTGGCGCGCAGCTCGGCCAGATTGCGATACAGGCCGCCATGGTTCTCGGCAATGGACTGATCGTTATCGTTGACGATGATGATCAGGTTGCTATCGAGTTCGGCGGCATTGTTAAAGCCCTCAAACGCCAGGCCGCCCGAAAGCGAGCCGTCGCCAATGATGGTGATGACGTTGTACGCATCGCCCGCCAGGTCGCGCGCGTGGGCAAGGCCGCAGCCCAAGCTCACCGAGGTCGAGGTATGCCCCATGGCGAACAGGTCATGCTCGGACTCGTCGGGATTGGCAAAGCCAGAGGCCTCGCCAAAGCGCTTCGGATCGATATAAGTGTATGCGCGCCCAGTCAACGCCTTGTGGGCGTAGGTCTGGTGCGAAACGTCAAAGACAATCTTGTCGATAGGGGAGTTAAACACGCGATGGAGCGCGACCGTAAGCTCAACGACGCCCAGGTTGGGGGCAACGTGCCCGCCGACGGCGGCGGAGCTTTCGAGGATGGCGTGGCGAATCTCGTCGCAGAGCTGCGGGAGCTCGGCACGATTAAGAGCCTTGACGTCCTCGGGCGTTGTCGTTTGCGTAAGCAGCATCGTTGTGGGTTACTCCATGCGAATCGAGCGTCGGCGCTCCCTCGGCCGACACAATTGCACAAGACAGTCTCGCACATTTTGGCGTTTGATATGTGACGGCGGCGCGGTAATTCGCCAACTGGTGGGGCAAAACGTTTTGTCCGATGCCATACTGATGTGTTCAATGATGTTTTTATCGATTGTGCACAGGCCGTGGCTTGCCGCCGTGAGCCGCTGGAAGGAGGCAGCATGTCCGATGCCGTTCGTGCCGAGAAAATCGCGCACGAGGTCGACGATGCCGCCCGCCAGCTCGCCCAGGTGGGCCGCTTGGACCTGACGCGCGAGTTTATCCAGCATGGCGGCGTGACGGTCTATGCACATGTGACCTCGGTGGCACGGGCAAGTCTGTCCTTTGCCGAGCACTTGGGCCGTGCTGGCATTTCGATCGACCGTGCCTCGCTGCTGCGCGGAGCCTTGTTACACGATTACTTTCTCTACGATTGGCACGACCCCAACCCGAGTCATCGCCTGCACGGATTTCGACATCCGTTTTTTGCCCTGGCGCGTGCCGAGGAAGATTTTGAGCTGACGCCGCGCGAGCGGAATATTATCGTGCGGCATATGTTTCCGCTGGTGCCGGTGCCGCCGACGTGTCGCGAGGCGTGGATTGTTTGCCTGGCGGATAAATGGTGTGCTCTGCGTGAGACGGTCGCCGGCCGCCTGCCGCGCAAGGACGAGACGGACGATAGCGTGAGTAAAGCATCGAGCGAAAAGAGGAGAGGGTAGACGGTGGGGACCGCGATTGATATGGCGTTTTGCGGCGCGACGCTTGCCGCCTGCCCACTCTCGGCACTGGTGCTCTCGTTTGCCTTTTACGGGTTTTGCGGTTGGGCATGGGAGTCGACAGTATGCGCCATGCTCAATCACGGACGATTTGCCAACAGTGGCTTTTTGCTGGGGCCGTGTTGTCCCATCTATGGTGTGGGCGGCATTGCCTGCTGGCTGCTGTTGCGCGGGATTCCGGATGCCTCGAGCCAGTTTGTCGCTGCAGCGCTCGTATGCAGCGTGATTGAGTACAGCGTGGGCGTGCTGTTGGAAAAAACAACGGGCGCTCGCTTTTGGGATTACTCGCACCTGCCGTTTAACCTGCACGGACGCATCTGCCTGTACTGGGCCTGCGCGTTTGGCTTGGGTGCGTTGTGTATTTGCCGTTTAGTGGAGCCGGCATTGCTGGGGCTGCTTGGCCATCTGCCGGTGCTGATTGTGCGACTGTCCGCCTTTATCGTCGCGGTCGCGATGATGGTCGACGCGGTGTGCTCGTTGGCGAGCTGGCGGCGTCTGTCTGATCAGCTGGAGCGCGTCCGGGCCGACCTTGCCGACCGCATCAACGAGTCGCTTGCCGACGCGTCCGACTCAATGCTCGAGCGCATTCCCGAATCGACGATTGACTCGGTGGCACAGACGCATATCCGTAGCCGTGCCGTTAACGCGTGGCTGGCCGAGCTGGGTGACGCCGCGCTCGATGCTCTGCGCGAGAAGGCTTCGGTGCCGACGTTTATCGCGGATGGTGCTCGCGGCCTGGCGCTTGCCGCCCGCCGCGTGGCCGATGCCGCGCCGAACATGCCGCGTCCGTCGCTCAGTCGTCGCCTTGCCGGCAAGCGCATGAGCCGTCCGGTGCCAAGCGTGTCGCTCAGCCGACGCGACCTGCGCTTCTTCAATGCCTTCCCGCGCTTGCGCATCAACCGCTACGAGGGCGTCATCCGAGCTACCGACCTCCGCGACCGAGCCCGCGAGCTGTTCCGCCGCTAGCCGGGACGGGCGCGCTCACGGCTTCCTTGCTCGCGTATTTCCCGTTCGTTTCGCGTCCGTTGCCGCGCCGTTTCCAAGATTGCGGCACCGTTTCCATTCGACAACGCCGCGTTTAACAACGCCGTATCTGGTCTACACCAGTTGCCCCTCGGCCGCATTATGGGCGCCGACAACGTTCATGCGACCAAGGGAGAGCGAATGTACGATACGGGATCGACAACGTTTATGCTCGTCTGCACCATGCTCGTGTTTTTAATGACACCGGGTCTGGCGTTTTTCTATGGCGGCCTGTCCAGGCGCAAAAATGTCATCAACACCATGCTTATGTGCTTTGGCGCCATTGGCCTGGTTGGTGTGCTGTGGATTGTTGCCGGCTGGTCTCTGGCCTATGGCGGCGACGGTTCCAGCCCGTTTATTGGAGGCCTTGACCAGCTGCTGTGCCTGCCGGTACTCAACCAGGTGCTGCAGGCGGCCGAGGGCAATGCTGCGGACGGTGTCGTCTACCCTCAGATCATCAACATCGCCTTTCAGATGGCGTTTGCCATGATCACTGCTGCTATCGTCACGGGCAGCCTGGCCGGCCGCGTTAAGTTTGGTGCCATGACGGCCTTCCTGGGCATTTGGCTGCTTGTGGTCTATGCGCCGCTTGCCCACATGGTTTGGGGCGGCGATGGCTCCTTTATCGGTGACATTATCGGCGCACTCGACTTTGCCGGCGGCGACGTGGTGCACATTTCGTCCGGTCTTACCGGCCTGATCCTCTGCTTAATGCTTGGCCGTCGTCGTGGCTTTGGCATGGTGAGCTACCGTCCGCATAACGTGCCGTTTGTGGCGCTGGGAGCCGGCCTGCTTTGGTTTGGCTGGTTTGGCTTTAACGGCGGCAGCGAGTTCAAGGCCGACGCCGTGGCGGCACTTGCCATCCTCAATACCGTGACGGCCAGCGCGGCGGGCATGGTCTCGTGGCTTGCCGTCGAGCGCGTGCACACCGGTCGACCCACGCTGGTGGGCGCCAGCACCGGTCTGGTTGCGGGCCTTGTGGTGGTCACGCCGGGCGCGGGCTTTGTCGAGCCGTGGGCGGCGCTGGTCATGGGCCTGATCGTATCGCCCGTCTGCTATCTGGCTATCAGCCATCTTAAGACCAAGTTTGGCTACGACGATGCACTCGACGCGTTTGGCTGCCACGGCATCGGCGGCATCCTGGGCGGCGTGCTCACGGGGCTGTTCTGCGTGCCGGAGCTCTCGTGGACCGGTAAGGGCGGCCTGTTCTACACGGGCGACGCGTCGCTGCTCATCTCGCAGATCTTGGGCATTGTGGTGACGGTCGCTATTGTGCTGGTGCTCGATTTGGTGATCGCCGCGGTGGTCAAGGTGCTGTTCCACGGCAGCCTGCGCGTGGACGAGGCCGACGAGACGCTGGGCCTGGATGCCAGTCAGCACGGCGAGAGCGCGTATCCCTCCTTCTCGGGACTTGACTAGCGGCACGGCTTTCCCAGGCACCCGACCTTGCCCCTCAAACCGTCGCTTGCGTACCGAAGTACGCGGCGCTCCTCTTTCGGGGCAATCTCGGGCACCTGGAAAACCCGTGTCATGTGAAGGACAATCAATTTCTTTTATTAAAAGAGAGGAATTCATTATGAAAAAGATCACGGCTATCGTGCGTCAGGAGAAGCTTGAGGTTCTCAAAGATGCGCTGTTTGCTGCCGATGTTCGTGGCATGACTATCAACCAAGTGCAGGGCTGCGGCGCGCAGCATGGCTGGAAGGAATACGTGCGCGGCAACGAGTTGCTTGTCAACACGATCCCTAAGGTACAGTTCACCCTTATTTGCGCCGACGAGCATGTCGACGGCATTGTCGAGATTATCTGCAACGCTGCTCGCACCGGAGCCGTCGGCGACGGCAAGATCTGGGTCGAGCCGGTCGAGGAGGTTATCCGCATCCGTACCGGTGAACACGGCCCTGCCGCGGTGTAGGACAATCTTTCGCCTGACGGGCGTGCCTCTCCTTCGTCTACAATATCGTGCAGACGAAGGAGAGGCACGCCCATGATCAAGATGTTTGCGAGTGACTTAGACGGAACGCTGCTGAACGCCCTGCACGAGGCAGATGGGACCATCCGCCGTGCCATTCGCGAGCTGACCGAGGCTGGCCTGCATGTGGTTCCCGCAACCGGACGCTCGACGCTGCCGGTCGGCGAACATGGCTTTACAGGTCTGGCACTCGACGCCTGCTGCTCCAACGGATCCATCGTGCGCAACAGCCATGGCGAGGTGCTCAAGACCTGGACCATCGACTCGCAGATTACCGAGGAGCTGCTCAAGGCGTTCCCGGACATTTGTTTTGATTGCTCCACGCCCGATGGCATGTTCTCGAGCGGATCGTTTGAGATGCATCAGGCGGGCTTTAAAAAGGACAGTCCTATCAAGCGCATCGTGATGCGCGGCATGCGTGCACGTGGCGGCTATCACGAGGAGCAGTATTTCGACCAGTCGATCAGTGACATCCTGCGCCACGATGTGTGTAAGATCAACTGTCGCGTGACCTCGCCCGAGCTGGAGCGCGACCTTAAGGCGTATTTGGCCGAGCGATCGGACCGCGTGGTCAACGCGCCGTTCGATCCGGTGATGTTCGAGATCACGGATGTGGCGTGCAACAAGGGCGAGAGTGTGGCCTGGCTGGCGGGCTACTACGGCATTGCCGAGGACGAGGTCGCGGTTTACGGAGACGGCGGCAACGACATTGCCATGCTCAAGCGTTTCCGCCACAGCTACGCGACCAAAAACGCTAGCGATGCAGCTAAAGCCGCCGCGAGCGCGACCATCGGCAGCTGCATGGTCCACGCCGTCCCCAAGCACATGCTCGCCACCATGCGCAAGCAAAACTCCCGCACCGTCATCGAATAATGTGACAAAGGGACTGCCCCTTCGTCACAGTTGACGCTGGTCTCTTGAAATACGAACAAACATTCGCATACCTAACTGCGCTTTGATAGAATTGATGCTGTTGGCGGCAGTTCCATGTGCCGGGCAGCGCCCTCCATCTGACGGGAGGTGATGCCCATGACCGATTTGATTGATTTCGTGAGACTTCTGACCGCTTTGGTCTCGTTCTTCACGGCGCTTGTCGGCCTTTCCGAGGCACTCAAGCAGCGTTCGAAGCGCAACAGAAGGGGTCGCCGCCGCTAAGGCGTTGACCCCCTAATGCAAACAACGGCGTTGCCCAGCTTTCCAGAACTTGGGCTGCCGTCGACACTATTCTACCCACGAATGACATTTTGAACAATTGGCAATGCCGCTTCAAAAGCCAGGCACAACTGGCACAACCTAGGCGGTCGCTGAATGTGACAAAGGGACTGTCCCTTCGTCACATCTAAAATATTGCCTTTACGTGTTGATGCACACGGTGTGCAATAATACTCGCACTGTGCAATAGCGCACAGGCAGAGTAACAAGGAGGACGCTTGTCCCAGCTCGAGAAATGTGATCGCCGGTCCCTTCGCTCGCAGCGCGCCCTTCGCCAGGCGCTTGCCAGCGAGCTTGCCGAAAGCGGCGACCTTTCGCGCATTAACGTCGCGTCGCTCACCGAGCGCGCCGGTCTTACGCGTCGAACGTTCTATTCGCACTACCGCGATATCCCCGACTTTATCAGCCAGATCGAGGACGGCCTGCTTGCCGAGATTCGCGAGCGGGTGGAGCTTATCACCGCAGCTCAATTACCCGATCTTTACCGCAACATCGACGAGCTCGAGCCGGCACCCGGTTCGGTTGAGCTGCTTCGCTATCTTGCGGCTAATCGCGACCTTATCGGGGCCCTACTGGGCCCGGGCGGCGACCCCGCCTTTATTAAAAAGATCATCGATACCGCACGTGAGGCCGTGGTGCCTCGTGCGCAGACGGGCATTTTGGGCCTGGCGCTGGGCACGTTCTTTGACTACTACGTCACCTACGTCGTGAGTGCCGAGGTCGGTCTGATTCAGCGCTGGTTTGAGCGTGGGCTCACCGAATCGCCCGAAGCCATGGCGCGCATTATGACGGTTATCGCCTTTGTGCGCCCCGGCGACCTGTATGGCCAACCCATCGATATCAACGTGCCGGAATACGGCATGAAGCTATTGAACTTGCAGCTCGAGGACGCGGTCGACACCGCCGCAACCGTCGAGTCCAACAACTAAGAGGAGAGACAGATGAGCAAACTCGTCGAGGGCATTAAGGACCGTATGGTCGCTGCCGCGCGTGAGGCTGCACCCGCCGTGGTGGATGCCGCGCAGAAGGCCGCGACCGCAGCTGCCGAGAAAGTTGCCGAGGCAGTTGCCGATGCCAAGAACGCGGCAGGGGAGACGTCCGTCGCTAGCGAGCCCGTCACTGCCGCTGAGCCCGTAGCCGCCACCGCTGCCCGCGCCCCCGAAGGCGCGATCTTCAACCCAGAGAACGCTCGCGGCAACCTGCACCTGGGCATCGACGTGGGCTCCACCACCGTCAAGCTTGCCGTGCTCAACGACGACAACCAGATCGTCTACGCCAAGTACCAGCGCCACCACACCGACGTCCGTGCCTGCGCCCGCGACCTGTTCGAGGGCGCTGCGACCGTGCTGCCGACGGCCCAGATGACCTGCGCCATTACCGGCTCGGGCGGCCTGCTGCTGTCCCTGTCTCTTATACACATCTCCGAGCCCACGAGACGCTCATGAATCTC
>URIK01000047.1 GCA_900547855.1 uncultured Collinsella sp.
ATCTACACTCGACTAGTCGTCGGCAGCGTCAGATGTGTATAAGAGACAGTCCACGATCTGATCGACGCCATGCTGCCGTATCAGGACGAGAAGACCGGCATGTGGCACCAGGTCATCAACCTGCCCAATATCGCCCCCAACTACCTGGAGGAGTCGGGCAGCGCCATCTTTGCCAACGCCATCATGAAGGGCGTGCGTCTGGGCGTGCTGGGCGAGCGTTACTACCAGTACGGCCGTCGCGCCTTCGACGGCATCTGCGAGACCTGCCTGTCCGAGTATGACGGGCAGCTGGCGCTCGACAACATCTGCCTGGTTGCGGGCCTGGGCAACACCGCGCACCGCGAGGGCACGTTTGATTACTACATGAGCGAGCCCGTGGTCAAAAATGATGCAAAGGGTGTGGCGCCGCTGGTGCTTGCCTATATCGAGACCATGCATCACGACAAGCTGGCCGGTAAGCGCGATCCGCTCGCCCCCTCGGGCGTGTGCTCCATCGAGGACCCGTTTGGCGGATACACCCCGGGCATCAACGCTCATAAGGGATGTGAATAACGTGGGGGCTATTACTCCGGGTGTGCGTTTGCACGACCTTCCGCAGGGGACCGTCGAGGAACGCATCCGCATGGCGGGAGAGCTGGGCTTTTCGTGCATTCAGCTGCCGAGCAAGGTGCTCTACGCATCGATGGGGATCGATCGAGGCGGCCTGACCCGCGAGCTTGCCGACCATTTGCGTGCGGTGCTCGACGAGGCGGGCGTTTCGGTCGCCGTGCTCGGCTGCTATAAGAATTTGGCGACGCCCGATCGCCAACAGCTCATGGATAACATTGCCGAGTACGAGGCATGCCTGAACTTTGCCCAGATGCTCGGCGGATGCCCGGTTGGCACCGAGACCGGTCGCCCCAATGCGCAGAACCGCGTTGCTGACGACCGCATGACCGATGGGGCACTCGAAGCGTTTACAGACGGGCTTGCATGCGTCTGCGATCGGGCCGAGGCCGTGGGCGGGCAAATTTTGATCGAGCCCGGTTGGAACGAGACGGTTAATACTCCGGATCGCTGCCGTGAGGTGCTGGAGCGCGTCTCGAGCCCGTCGCTCGGCGTGATTTACGACCCGGTATCGCTGCTGCACCCCAGTGTCGTTGACGAAGCGCAGGAAATCACCGCGTGCATGCTCTACTTATGCGGCAGTAAGATCCGCGTGCTGCACGCCAAGGATTTTGAGGTCGTTGATAACGAGGACGAAGCCGGATGGTGCGACGGTACGGGTTCACGCCTGGTGTGCCACGGCGTGGGCGAGACGGGCCGCTATGACTTTGAGCCCGTGGTGGCCTGGGCTGCCGCCGCCTGTCCTGGGATTCCCTGCGTGGTCGAGAACAGCGTGCCGGCGACGGCGGCTGACTGCCTGGCGACACTCGAGCACATGTCCGCTCGCTGCGGGGCTTCGCATCGCGAGCTATAGCATTGGCTTTTGCCGTGTCGGCAGATTGAGATTACCTGCATGGGGGCGGCGGTGAAGGGTCTTTATCGTCGCCCCATTGGATTGCATTAAAAAGGGGAGTTGCGTGGCTATCCACATTGTCGAAGAGGCGAATCGTTGCCTAGGTTGTAAAAGGGCGTTCTGTCAGATTAAGGGCTGCCCGGTTCAGACGCCTATTCCGCAGGTCATCGGCCTGTTCAAACAGCGTCGTCTAGAAGAGGCGGGCGAGCTACTGTTCCAGAACAATCCCATGAGCGCGGTCTGCTCCATGGTGTGCAATCATTCGGGCCAGTGCGAGGGCGCTTGCATCCAGGGCCGCAAGGGCGCGCCGGTGCATTTCTCGAGCATCGAGAACTATATCTCCACGGCATATTTGGATCGTAAGGAGTGGAAGCCCGCACCGTCGTGCGGTAAACAGATTGCTGTGGTCGGTTCCGGTCCCGCTGGTATTACCGTGGCCATTAAGATGGCCCAGCTGGGCTGTGCCGTCACGGTATTTGAGCAGCGCCCCGAGATCGGCGGTGTGCTGGAGTACGGTATCCCCGAGTTCCGCCTGCCCCGTGCGCTCGTGCAAAAGTATCGCCACGTGATGTGCTCGCTCGGCGTGCGCGTGCGCCCCTCGACCACCATCGGTGGCGCGCTGCATATCGACGACCTGCTGCGCGACGGCTACGATGCGGTCTTTGTTGGCACCGGTACCTGGCGAGCTCGCAAACTGGGTATTCCCGGCGAGTCGCGCGGCAACGTGCTGTTTGGTATCGATTACCTGGTCGATCCTTCGAGCGTGGCGATCGGACAGAATGTGGCGGTCATCGGTGCCGGTAATGTGGCCATGGATGTGGCCCGCACGGCGCTGCGTTCGGGTGCTCGCAAGGTCACTGTGTATGCACGCTCGCGCCATATCTCGGCCATCGACGACGAGGTCGAGCTGACCGAGCTTGACGGTGCCGAGATTGTGTGCGGCAAGGCGATCTGTGCCATCGACGATAACGGTCCGGTGTTCGAGACGGCTATCTTTGACGAGGACAACAACGTGGTGGGCTACGAGGAGGAGCTCGACCATGCGTCTGCCGACACAGTTGTGATTGCAGCTTCGCAGGTGCCCAAAGACAAGCTTGTGCTTACAACGGGCGGCCTAGAGACCGACCATCGTGGCCTGCTTTCGGTCGATGAGTGCGGCATGACCACCGTGCCTGGCGTCTTTGCCGCCGGCGACGTGGTTAACGGCCCGCTCACCGTGGTTCATGCCGTGGCGGGCGCCAAGCTCGCCGTCGAAGGCATGACCAGCTACCTGGGCCTCTAACTCCATCCCATCCATCAGTTGCGGTGAAATACGGACTGTTTTGCCTGTCAAAAGCCTCGGCTGCCCCGTATTTCACCGCAACTTTTTGGGGTTGAGCAGAGGCTGGGGGAACGCGCACGGTCGGGTGCTGCGCGGTTGCTGGTACAATAGGTACGTCAGCAACTGCCGCCGAGCGGCTCAAATGAAAGGAACCCTGTATGGAGTCCTCCGCCTACCCGATGCTCTTTAGTCCGATCAAGGTCGGTACGACCGAGGTCAAGAACCGCGTCTTTATGCCGCCGGTGTCCACCAACCTGGCCGATCATGGCTATGTGACCGACGACTTGGTCGATCATTACCGTGCCCGCGCCAAGGGCGGCGTGGGCCTCATCATTACCGAGGTCGTGACGGTCGAGCCCACCTATACCTATCTGCCGGGTGACATGTGCTGCTACGACGACACGTTTATCCCTGGCTGGGAAAAGCTCGCCGCCGCCGTGCATGAGTATGGCTGCAAGATCATGCCGCAGCTCTTTCACCCCGCCTACATGGCCTTTAACATTCCGGGCACGCCGCGCCTGATCGCTCCGTCCTTCGTGGGACCGTCCTATGCCCGCGAGGCACCGCGTCCTATCACGGTCGATGAGATTCACGAGCTCACGCATCAGTTTGGCGACGCTGCCGTGCGTATGCAGAAGGCTGGCGTCGATGGCGTCGAGGTCCATGCGGCGCACGCCCACGGCATGCTCGGCGGCTTTTTGACTCCGCTCTACAACAAGCGCACCGACGAGTACGGCGGCTCGCTCGACGCCCGTATGCGCTTCTTGCTCGAGGTCATCGCCGAGATTCGTGAGCGCTGCGGCAAGGACTTTATCATCGACGTCCGCATTTCGGGCGATGAGTACACCGATGGCGGTCTGACCCTCAACGACATGATCTACGTCTCGCGTCGCCTGGAGAAGGCCGGCGTCGACATGATTCATGTGTCGGGCGGCACCACCATCAAGCGCGGCTCTGCGATTCCCGCCGCCGGCACGCAGCAGGCCTCGCACGCCGCCTGCTCGCGCGAGATCAAGAAGCACGTCAACATTCCCGTCGCCACCGTCGGACGTATCAACGAGGCCTGGATCGCCGAGGAGCTGATCGAGGACGGCGCTGCCGACATATGCATGATGGGCCGCGCCAATCTGTGCGATGCCGAGTTCTGCAACAAGGCCGCTGCCGGCAACGCCGACGAGATCCGTCCCTGCATTGGCTGCCTGCGCTGCCTGAACGGCATTATGTTCGGCAAGCGCATCTCCTGCACCGTTAACCCGGACGTGGAGCGCGACGAGGCTGGCTACGAGCCTGCCGCCGAGGCCAAGAACGTACTGGTTGTGGGCGCTGGTCCTGCGGGCATGGAGGCAGCCTACATTGCCGCCAAGCGCGGCCACAACGTGGTGCTCGTTGACAAGCAGGATGAGCCGGGCGGCGAGATGCGCATCGCGGCCGTTCCGCCGGCAAAGCAGGAGCTCACCCGCGTGATCAAGTATCAGTATCGTCGCCTGGGCGAGGCGGGCGTGAAGTGCATATTTGGCACCGAACTTACTGCCGAGGACATTCAGTGCGACTACGCCGGCTACGAGGTCGTCCTGGCTTATGGCGCCGAGCCCATCGTCCCGGCCTTCATGCAGGGCTTTAAGCAGGTTATGACGGCTGACGACCTGCTGGGTGGCAAAGCTTTCCCGGGCAAGAAGATCGTCATCGTGGGCGGAGGCACCGTCGGTTGCGAGACGGCTGACTACCTGGCCCCGTTGGTCAACGACCTGTCGCCGGCCAACCGCGATGTCACCGTCATCGAGATGACCAAGACGCTCGCCGCCAACGAGGGCGGTGCCGGTCGCGCGGTGCTCATCACGCGCATGCTCTCAAAGGGCGTCCACGTGCTGACCGAGGCCAAGGTGACCGAGATTACCGAGGATGCCATCAGCTACGAGAAGGACGGCGAGGTCCACACCATCGCCGATGCCGATACGCTGGTGCTTGCCATGGGCTATCGTCCCAATACCAAGCTGGCCGACGACCTTGCCGCTGCCGGCGTTGCCACCCACGTGCTGGGCGATGCCAACAAGTGCGGCAACATCCGCGACGCCATCGGCGACGGCTACAAGATTGCCTGCGAGCTCTAGTTAATCCCTTGGCGCATGGGGCCTGTCCCCGCGGCGTCAGTCGGTAGATAGCAAAAAGCGGCGGTCGCCCCGTACGTGGGACGACCGCCGCTTGCGTTAGCTGCAATGAGTCGTGCGATTAGAGCCCCAGGAGCTCCTTGACCTTGGCGATGATGGCCTCGTCGGTGGCGTTGGCAAAGAAGTACTCCTGGAAGTGCTCGCCGGCAAGTGCGCCCTTCACCAGGTCCTGATCGATCTCGCCCAGGACGTCGACGAGCGGACGCATGGTCACAGCGCGCACGCCGTCGAGGATCTTCTTGTTGCGCTGCTCGGGCTCAACGCGCTCGGCAGGATAGCCGTTGCCCGAACCAAAGCCAAAGAGCTTCTCGAAGGTGTACTCAAGATTGAGCTCCTGGCCCCAGCCGTTCTTGAGGGCGAAGGGCATGGCAACGGCGTTGCCATCGTTGACCTGGGCAAAGGTGTAGGCGTCGAGCGGGTCGGCAACGTGGCCGCACAGCACGCCGGGGAAGGAGTTACAGGCGAGCATGGCGCCCTCGCCGGTGCCGCAGCCGGTCACGACGTAGTCGGCAGCGCCGGAGTTCAGCAGCACGGCGGCAAGGATGCCGTTCTGCACGTAGGTGAGGGGCTTGGAATCGGCGTCGGCATACATGCCATAGTTAAAGACGGTGTGCCCCATGGGCTCGACAACCTTCTTAAGGGCAGCCTCGATCATAGGGTTCTTGGAGTTCTGAGAGTTTTCGTTGATCAGAGCGATCTTCATTGCGAATTACCTTTCTATTTCTAACTTGCGGTGAAATACGGACTGTTTTGCCTGATAGAAGCCAAAACCAATCCTTATCTCACCGCAACTCAAATGAAAAACGAGTGGATGAAACCTGATATGGGCAGTTGCGGCGACGCTTATTGAGGCTGCTTTCCAATGTATGCGAGGATTCCGCCGTCGACGTAGAGGATGTGGCCGTTGACGAAGTTCGACGCGTCGGAAGCCAAGAACACGGCGGGGCCCTTCAGATCCTCGGGCGTGCCCCAACGGGCGGCCGGCGTCTTGGCAATGATGAACTGGTCAAACGGGTGGCGGCTGCCGTCGGGCTGCGTCTCGCGCAGCGGTGCGGTCTGCGGCGTGGCGATGTAGCCGGGTCCAATGCCGTTGCACTGGATATTGGCCTCGCCAAACTCCGAGCAGATGCTCTTGGTGAGCATCTTGAGTCCGCCCTTGGCCGCGGCATAGCCGGCGATGGTCTCGCGGCCCAGCTCGCTCATCATCGAGCAGATGTTGATGATCTTGCCGTGGCCCTTGGCGATCATGCCGGGCAGGCAGGCCTTGGACACGATAAACGGTGCGTTGAGGTCAATATCGACGACGCGGCGGAAGTCCTCGGCGCTCATGTCGAGCATCGGGGTACGCTGGATGACGCCGGCGTTGTTGACCAGGATGTCGGGCGTGGTGCCAAAGTCGGCCTCGATCTTGGCGATGAGCTCGGCGACGACAGTCTCGTCGGTGACGTCTGCCACGTAACCATGAGCCTCAAAGCCCAGCTCACGGTAGTGCTTCTCGGCTTCGGCGACTTTGTCGGCGTGACGGGCGTTAAAGGCGATCTTGGCGCCGGCCTCTCCGAGCGCCTCGGCAATGGCCATGCCAATGCCGTAGGTGGCGCCGGTCACCAGTGCGACCTTGCCGTCCAGACGGAAGCTGTCCATAAGATCAGACATAGCGATCCTTTCAAAAGAAACGTTCATCTATATAAGTCTTGCTTTTCATACAAGGTCAGTATAGGTGAAGCGGCGTAATAGCCACCCCTTATTCCCTAAAATCAGGTGAACGTTCACTTTTAAAAGGCGAACGGTAGTCTCGCCCTTGCCGTGCGGACGTCTATTTGCTCTGTTCCTGCGCTCCCTCTGCGATCATGTTGCGGTTGTACACCAGATGCAGGTACATCGCGTCGTGCGCTGCGGTGGGATTGCGCGCGGCGATGGCGTCGGCCACGCCACGGTGGGTGCGGATGGTTTCCTCAACCAGCTTTTTGCCGGTCACGTCAATAAACAGGGGGACAGACGCCTTGAGCACGCCCATTAGGCGGGGAACGACGAGGTTGCCGCAGCTTTCGGCAATTGCGATGTGAAACGCGGTGTCGGCGGCAGAATAGTCTTCGTCCCGCGCGGCCAAGTGCTCGGACTCATCGCAAAGCTCTTTAATGCAGATGATTTGATCGTCGGTCGCGTGCTCTGCGGCCATGCTGGCCATCTGCGGCTCGATCATAAAGCGCACTTCGAGCAGGTCGCGTGCCAGGCGCCTCTTGTCATCGATAAAGGTAAAGCCCAGCGGATCGTCGGCAACGCCGGGGTTTGATGCCACATAGGTGCCCGAGCCCTGCTTAATGCGCACGATGTTGCGCGACTGCAGCAGCTTCATAGCCTCGCGTACGGTGCTCCTGCCAGCACCCAGGCGCTCGACGAGCACAGCCTCCTTGGGCAGGCGGTCGCCTTGCTCAAGATGCTCATCCAGGATCAGTTGAATAATTTTCTCCGAAATCTGCTCGGGGAGTCCCGAATCGGCTCGTGCCACGCTTCACCTCATATCAAAAGAATTCATCAGAGCTATTCTAGCTCATTTAACAGAAGCCGCGGTGGTTCGCTCCGACAATGGAGAACTGTAAGTGGCCGTTTACCGTAAAAAACAGATCGTTCAGCAAATACATCAGATGTATTTCGAATAAGTTTCCCTTTTAAACATCAGACCTATTGAAAACGCGCTATAGTCTAAGCCGAATTCAAAAGGTCTGATGAATTGGAGGAAAGATGTCAGACCCAACGTTTATGGCCGACCCCACCAGGCTGGTCATCGCCGCCATCGTGGGCATCGCGCTGCTGCTTGCGCTCATCATTAAGTTCAAGCTGCATCCTGTGCTTTCGATGATGGTCTCGGCGCTCGCGATCGGCATCGGCGCCGGTATGCCGCTCGACCTGGTGGCGGACACTGTCACCAAGGGCGTGGGAACCACGCTGCAAAACATCGCCCTGCTCATTGGCCTCGGCTCGATGTTTGGCCAGATTCTTGAGGAGAGCGGCGGCGCCAAGAAGATCGCCCAGACCTTCATCGATACCTTTGGGCAGGATCATTCCAGCTGGGCGCTGGGCATTACCGGTCTGGTTATCGGCACTACGGTGTTCTTTGAGGCCGGCGTGGTCGTTTTGATCCCACTTGCGTTTAGTGTGGCATCGCAGACCAAAAAGTCGACGCTCTACTACGGCATCGCGCTGCTCGCGGGACTTGCCGCTGGTTATGCGTTTGTGCCGCCATCGGCCGGGTCGGTTCTGGTCGCCGGCACGCTCGGTGTCGACCTGGGCACCATGATCCTCGTCGGTATCCCTACCGCCTTCATCGCCATGGCGATCGCCGGCGTCATCTGGGGTCGCAACGTGGGCGGTCGCATCTTTACCGATGTTCCGGAGCACTTTACCTCTGCCGAGGGCGCGAGCGACGAAAAGGAGCTTCCCTCCTTTGGCATGGTGCTTGCCATCGTGCTCACGCCGCTTTGTTTGATTTTGCTGGGCACGCTGTCCTCTTATATCCCCATGCCCGCCGAGCTCGCCTCGATTCTCGCCTTCCTGGGCAAGCCGTTCGTCGCTTTGACGCTCGCCACGCTCGTCGCGATGTATCTGCTGGGCGCGCGCCGCGGCTACTCCGGCGCCGAGCTCAAGGCCTTGCTCGACCGCTCTCTTAAGCCCGTCGGCATGATCTTGCTGGTTATCGCTTGCGGCGGCGTCATTCGCTGGATGCTGCAGGACTGCGGCTTGGGCCAGGTTATTGGGCCCATGCTCGAGGCTTCACCGCTGCCCTTGGTGGTCGTTGCCTTTTTGATTGCCGTCATGGTGCGTGCCTCTGTTGGCAGCTCCATCGTCGCTATGACCATGGCATCGGGCATTATGGCCGCCATGCCCGCGGTCGCCGGCGCTTCGGTGCTCATGCGTGCCTCCATCTGTCTTGCTATCTGCGGCGGTGCCACGGCCCTCTCGCACGTCAACGATGCCGGTTTTTGGATGTGCTCCTCGTTCCTGGAGATTGACGAGAAAACCACCCTCAAGTCCTGGACCATTATGGAGACGCTCATCGGCCTTTCGGGTCTTGCCTGCGCCCTGGTGATTTCGTTCTTCGCCTAGTTCGCGTAGCTAAGCATCTTTTGCCGAGGGCATCGCTCGGTACCCATTTACACCTGATTCATTAACCAACGATTGGTACAACCGTTCAAATCAAAAGAGGAGAGCATCATGGACGAGAAGACCAAGGCACAGATTCAGCAGGAGGCAGCCGACCTGGTTGTCAAGCTGCAGCCGCGTTCCGGCAAGTTTCGCACCATCAGCCCCGAGATGGACCCGCTGCGTCTGGGCTCTGGCTGGTCCATCGAGGATCTGGACAAGCCGCAGGTCATTATCGAGTCGACGTTCGGCGACTCGCACCCGGGTTCTGCCGGCCTGTTTGATCTGGTCGAGGAGGTCCGTGCTGGCGTTGCCGAGGCTGGCGGTCACGGTGCTCGTTACTTCTGCACCGACATTTGCGACGGCGAGGCCCAGGGCCACGACGGCATTAACTACTCGCTGCCCAGTCGCGACATGATCGCCAACATGATCGAGATTCATGCCAAGGCCACCCCGTTCGACGCCGGCGTCTTTGTCGCCAGCTGCGATAAGGGCCTGCCTGCGAACCTCATGGCCATGGGTCGCATCAACATCCCCTCCATCGTCGTTACCGGCGGCGTCATGGATGCAGGCCCTGACCTGCTGACCCTGGAGCAGCTCGGCGCGATTTCTGCCCGCTACGAGCGCGGCGAGATCTCTCGCGAGGAGCTTGAGTTTGCCAAGCACAACGCATGTCCCAGCTGCGGCGCCTGCTCCTTTATGGGCACCGCGTCGACCATGCAGGTTACCGCCGAGGCCCTGGGCCTTATGCTCCCCGGCACGGCCCTGCTGCCCGCAACCAGCTCCGATCTGCGTGAGTTTGCGCGCGAGGCTGGCCGTCAGTCCGTGTGGCTCTCCGAGCACAACCTGTGCCCCCGCGACATCGTGACCAAGGAATCCTTCGAGAACCTCATCATGGTCCACGGCGCCATCTCCGGTTCCACCAACTCGCTGCTGCACATTCCCGCGATCGCCCGCGAGTTTGGCATCGAGATGTCCGCCGACGATTTCGATCGCCTGCACCGTGGCGCCCACTACCTGCTCAACGTTCGCCCCGCAGGCGAGTGGCCGGCGCAGTTCTTCTACTATGCGGGCGGCGTGCCGCGCATTATGGAGGAGATCAAGTCGATGCTCCACCTCGACGTTATGACCGTCACCGGCAAGACTCTCGGCGAGAACCTCGAGGACCTCAAGAACAACGGTTACTACGAGAAGTGCGGTCGTTACCTTGAGAAGTGGAATCTCAAGCGCGAGGACATTATCCGTCCGTTTGACCAGGCCTTCGGCACCGACGGTTCCATCGCCATCCTCCACGGCAATCTTGCTCCCGAGGGCGCGGTCGTCAAGCACACCGTCGTTCCGCGCGAGATGTTCCAGGCTACGCTCAAGGCCCGTCCGTTCGACTGCGAGGAGGACGCCATTCACGCCGTCCTGACGCACGAGGTCAAGCCCGGCGATGCCGTTATCATTCGCTATGAGGGACCCAAGGGTTCCGGTATGCCCGAGATGTTCTACACCACCGAAGCTATCGCCAGCGACCCCGAGCTGGGCGCGAGCATTGCCCTGATCACTGACGGCCGCTTCTCCGGCGCCTCCAAGGGCCCGGCTATCGGTCACGTTTCGCCCGAGGCCGCTGTGGGCGGTCCGATTGCCCTGATTGAGGAGGGCGACCTTATCCGAATCAACATCCCCGAGCGCTCGCTGTCCATCGTGGGCATCGCCGGCAAGGAGATGGAGCCGGCCGAGGTCGACGCCGTCCTGGCCGAGCGCCGAGCCGCTTGGAAGCCCAAGGCTAATCGTTACACCTCCGGCACGCTCAAGTTCTTTACCGAGCATGCGGTTTCCGCCATTCAGGGCGGCTACATGGAGTAGCGCCCGTGCGCATCGATTCCCTCTCATAGATGTGCGGCACAAAGAACCCCGAGTTCAGCCACGTCACCGGGGCGCGTTGTTCAGCGCCGCCGGGGCGCTCCACTCAAACGACAAGAGACGTCTTACGCAAGCGCCCGCGTCCGTGGATAAAACCACGGGCGTGGGCGCTTCACTTTATTCCCAGCCGCTTTATTCCCAGCCCTTCCACACGTCAGGCTCGTAGCCAACGGTTGCCTGGCGGCCGTTGCGAACGATGGGCTCACGAAGAATCTGCTGGTTATCGAGCACCTTTTCGAACTTCTGGTCGGCAGCAAGATACTGTACGAGCGCAACCGTGTCGGCATCTTTCGCCTTTGGATCGATCACAGCGTCGATCCCGCCGACGGCGCGCGCCACGCTTTCGAGCTCGCCTTTGCTCATCCCCTTTTCCTTCAAGTCGATGAACTGGAACTTCACACGACGTTCCTTGAAATAGCGCTGCGCCTTCTTAGTATCGAAGCTTTTCTTCGTGCCGAATATCTGGATGTTCATACGTACCGCCTTCGCTCAATTCTCGTCCGTCCATGATACGACAAGGGAGCCGAGCAAAAACAGAGCAGGCGGAGATGGAGGAGGACGGCGACCGACCGTCGGCAAGAGTCGGCCGGATCGGACTGGCGCCCAGCGCGCGCCGGCGACACGCTCGCAGCTGCACACATAGCCGATGTACAAGCTCGCCGCGGCGTTCCCTCGCCCCGCGGTGTGGCGATAGAGAAGCACGCCACCCGTCAACGATGGCGCCTCGGTGAGGAAAATCAACGTCTGGGTTACATCCCTTGAAAGGGGCGAAGACGGCTGCTAGAATACCTCCCCGCTATGAAGGATTTGACCAAAGCATACATCGCATTTCGGCGGCCCCTGGTATACGGGGCCTCTCCTGTTGTTCCCCAAGTGCGCTCTGAGCAGCCGCTTTCTTCCTGTCGTATCTGATGCACGCATAGCACGTGCATGTTATTTCGCCCGTGGGCCGGCGCGCCTTCGGCGAAGAATCGAATAGATACGAAGGAAGCTTATGTCTGATAATTGTACGGTCGCGCCCGCCAATGGGCGCATTACCGGTACCCAGATCCGCATCGTCGCGGTCGTCGTCCTGGGTGCCTTCTTGGCGCTACTGAACCAAACGGTGATGTCGCCTGCGCTGCCGGTCATCATGTCCGATTTCGCCATCGATGCCTCGACTGCCCAGTGGATCATGTCCATATACCCGCTGGTGAGCGGCATCATGGTCCCCGTTTCGGCGTTCCTTATCGACAAGTTCAGCACCCGCGCGCTATTCTTCGGGGCGACGCTGGTGTTCGCGCTGGGCACGCTGCTGTGCGCCGCAGCCCCTGATTTCCTGTTCCTCATCATCGGTCGCGTGTTGCAAGCGGCGGGCTCAGGCGTGCTCATGCCGCTTGTCTCGGTGGTTCCCATGCTGGTGTTCCCCGTCGAGAAACGAGGAACGGCTATGGGCCTGTCTCTTATACACATCTCCGAGCCCACGAGACGCTC
>URIK01000048.1 GCA_900547855.1 uncultured Collinsella sp.
GGCCCCGCCGCCCTTGAGCGGGAACGCGGCGTAGGTGAGGCCCGAGCCCCCGCCCTCGATCTCCACTGTGCCCGGATCCGCGGCGAGTTCCGCACGGGCCATTTCCGTCGCGTCCTCGAGCCGCGTGCCCTCGAGGTCTGTCATCAGCGCGTATCCGTCCTTATTCAGGATGAGGTAGCGGTACGCCGTCGGCACGTCCTGCTGCCCGCAGACGCCGTCGCGTGCCAGACCCTCCGCGACCTCGCGCGCATTGGCCGGCCCCCAGCTTGCCTCGTAGACGAAGCCCGCGTTGATCGCCGCGGAGAGCGCCATGAACGCGGCGAGCCACGCCGTGGCGACCGCCGCGAACGCGTAGGCGAAGTAGCGCGCGATGACGAAGGAGAGCGGCATGCCCCCGCGACCTCGCGCCCCGGTCCTCAGAGCTGCCACTTGTACCCCATCCCCCAGACGGTCGCGATCGGATCGGCGCCGGCCTCGGAGAGTTTCCTCCGGGCGCGGCTGACCTGCATGGATATGGCCGCGTCGTCGGCGTCGCTCTCCCAGCCGAGCACCGCCTCGCGTATCTGCGCGCGGCTCATGACCTGCCCGGGGTGGCGGGCGAGGTACTCGCAGATGGCGTACTCGGTGGGCGTGAGCGGCACGGCCTCGCCGCCCACGGCGAGGCCGCGCGCCCCGAGGTCGATCCGCACCTCCCCGAAGGAGAGGGCGTGCGAGCGCGGCCGGCGCTCACGGCGTAGATGGGCCGCGACCTTGGCGCGCAGCTCCGCGGCCCCGAAGGGCTTGCGGACGTAGTCGTCGGCGCCCAGGCCGTAGCCGGCCACGGCGTCCTCCTCGGCCACGCGCGCGGTCAGGAAGATGATGGGGCCGTCGAAGTCCGGGCGGATCTGCCGCACGAGCTCGAAGCCGTCGAGCCCCGGCATCATGACGTCGCAGAGCACGAGGTCGAAGCGCGAGAGGTCCATCCCCGGGACCGCCGTCGGGTCCGCCGCCTTGACGACCTCATGGCCGTCGCGGCCGAGGACGCGCGCGAGCGCGTCGAGGATCGCCCGCTCATCATCCACTGCCAGTATCCTCGCCATGTTCGACCTCCTGAAACTTCCGTCGGAATTGTACTAGCGCCGTGCTCAGCGGTCCAGAGCCCCGCGCGCAGCCGCGGGCGCGGGCGCCCACATGGTGATCTCAGGGTTGGGCAGCACGCGGTCGGCGATCGAGCGCAGCGCCGACCCCCAGCCGGCGTCGAGCAGGGCATTCCCGCCCAGGACGAGCGCTGCGGAGAGGAGGGCGAGCACGGCGGCGAGCGGCTTCCTACTCATCTGCCCTCCCGTCCTCGAATCGGCGGAACCAGGCCAGAAGGACGGCGGTGGCTGCCAGGGCGAGCACGAGGCCAGCGAGCGCAGTCGTGAGGAGAGGGGCCGCCGCGCGTGCGGCGTCGATGAAGGCCTCCACCCCGAGCGACCCTAGGCGCGCGGGCCAGGCGAGCGGCACCCAGTTCAGGGGCGTCGCCAGGGCACCGGTGAGCTCGCCGGTCATGAGGCCGTGCGCAAGTCCGCCCACTGAGAAGAACGCGAGGAGCATCCCCGCCGCGCCGGCGCCGATGGCGGCGTTGCGGCCGAGGCGCAGGGCCACGCCGAGCCCCAGCGCGTAGAGGGGCAGGCTGCCCAGCACGATGCCCGCCCAGGCGGCCGCAAGCGGAGCGGGCCCGAGCGGCAGGCGCCCGGCGACGGCGAGCACGGCCCCGAACACGCCGAGCGCCACGGCCAGCGCGCCCGCGCCGAGCGCCGCAAGGGCGAGCAGCTTCGCCGCGACGGCGCGCCCGCGCGAGGGGACCGCCGTGAGGTTGCCGAGGCGCCCGGCAGCGCGCTCCTCGTCCACGGCGAGCCCGCAGACGATGGCGGACATGAGCGGCATGAGGGCGCCGAGGAACTGGGCGTAGGCGTCCGCGCCCAGCGCCGGGTCCCATCGGGTTATGGAGAAGTACTCGCCGCAGGCAAGACCGGCTGCCAGGCCGCAGACGAGGTGCACAGCTGCGAGCGGGGAGCGCGCCAGGCGCAGGGCCTCGGAAAGCAGGGCCCGCGAGAGGGTCATGCGCGGCGTCGCGTCGGAGAGTCGTGTCACGGCCATCACCTCTCCTCGGAGCGCGCGAACCAGGCCGCGCCCGCCGCCGTGAGCGCGGCGAACGCGAGCGCGCAGACCGCAAGGCCAGCCAGCGTGAGCATGCCGTCCGCCGCGAGCGCCCCGCCGAGCGCCATGTCCGCCGCGAGTGGCTCGCCGCTCGGCAGCACGGGGATGAAGCTCGTGGGGATGACCATGCTCGCCGACGGCGGAAAGAGCTGCGGCAGCGGCACCAGCGACCAGGCGAACCCACCCACGAGCTGCGCGGCGAGCGGGCAGAAGATGCCCGCGAGCATGCCGAGCCGCGCCGTGAGGAAGAGCCCTGCGGGGATCATCCACGCCGCGGTCACCGTGTTGGCGAGCGCGCAGAGGAGCATCGTGAGCGTGCCCGCGGCCGTGAGGCCCTGCGAGGAGAACGCCGAGCCCGCGAGGTAGATGCCGAAGACCACGAGGTTCGAGAGCGTGCAAAGCGCGAGGCACCAGAGCGCCTTGGCCCACCAGGCGCGCCCGAGCGGGAAGCCCAGGCCCAGAAGCCCCCGCATCCGCGTGCGCGCGTCCGCCCGCGCGACGCACGCCACCACGAGCGAGAGAGACACGGGCAGGAAGAGCGCGTACCAGTAGTTCCACGCGCTGAAGATCTGCACGCCCCGGTAGGGCATCGCGCCGAGCAGCGGCATCGGCAGCGCCATAAGCACGGCCAGGCGAACCGGTGCCGCGTGGCGCGACTTCAGGGCCTCGGCGCGCAGGCCCGCGAGCAGGCCGCCTTTCTCGCCCGTCATGCCGCCACCTCCCCGCGCGCTCGCCGCCCTTCCCGGCAGACGCTCATGAAGAGTTCCTCGAGGTCCTGCCCGGGCCGAAGCGCATCCTCGTAGGCGAGGCGCCCCCCGCAGATGATGCCGATGGTGTCCGCCATCTGCTGCACCTCGGAGAGGATGTGGCTCGAGACGATCACCGTCGTGCCCGCCGCCGCGAAGCCGCGGATCTGGTCGCGCAGCTCCTCGATGCCGATGGGGTCGAGGCCGTTGGTGGGCTCGTCGAGCACGAGCAGGCGTGGCCGGGCGATCAGCGCCAGCGCGAGCCCCAGGCGCTGCCGCATGCCCATCGAGAAGCGCCCGGCGCGCTTCTTCCCGGTGCCCGCGAGGTCCACGGCGGCGAGCACCTCATCTACGCGGCTCTCGGGAAGGCCCAGCAGCGTGGTGCGCACGCGCAGGTTCTCGCGCGCGGTGAGGTTGGGGTAGAGCGGCGCCTCCTCGATGAGGCTGCCGATTGCGTAGAGGTCCTCGCGGCGCCAGGCGTGCCCGGCAAAGAGGATCTCCCCGGCCGTCGGCCGCAGCATCCCGCAGATCATCTTGAGCGTTGTCGACTTGCCGGCGCCGTTGGGGCCGAGCAGCCCGTACACCTCGCCCTCGCGGATATGAAGGCTCACGTCGGCCACGGCATCCTGCGCCTGGTCGCCGCGGCCGAAGCGCTTGGTGAGCCCGCGCGTCTCGAGCATGTAACCCATGGGTTCGTCCTTTCTCTTCCGGGCGCGCGGGCCGAGTCGCCGTGCCCGCGCGCCTTACCTTTCGGGTTCACCATCCATGGTGGGGCGCGTTTCTAACGAAGCCGTAACGGCCGTTGGGCTCTTTTGGCGCCAGCCCTTCTCGACCCGTACGCATTTGCTTAAAGCAACAACTTTCCTGATCGATGTAATCACCGAATCAAAACGTGTACACCAGCCACCAAAGATGCCGAAAAATGTCGCTTTTGGAGGCTGATGTACACAAATGCAGAATCCAGCGCAGCCCAGAGGCGCCCTCCACATGTCTGGACTCTCTATGGCTGCGCTGGATAGACATCGCCGGAACGGGTATAGTATCGAAAGTTTTGTCGTTAACCAGCGGGGGAGTCCTGTGGGCATCAAAAAGAAGATCAAAAAGGAGCTTATCGGCACTTCCGATTACCCGTCGAATAAGATCTTTACGATCTCCAATTTCATAACCTTTACGCGCCTGATCCTCACCCTGGTATTTCTGTACCTGTTTGTGACGGATAACAACCGTGTCATCGCCATCGTTATCTACGCCGTTGCCGCCTCCACCGACTGGATGGACGGGCAGATCGCCCGCATGACCAAGACGGTCTCGTGGCTCGGCAAGGTCATGGATCCCATTTGCGACCGTGCGCTGCTGTTCACCGGCGTGCTGGGACTGGTGGTTCGCGGAGAGCTGCCAATCTGGGTCTGCGTGCTCATTATTGGCCGCGATATCTATCTGGGCATCGGCACGCTTATCGTGCGTCATTATCATCGTCGCCCCATCGATGTCGTCTTCCCCGGAAAGATTGCCACGGCGCTGCTCATGACCGGATTCTCGCTCATGCTGCTCGGTTTCCCCGTTATTGACGGCCTGCATCTTTTACCTTCATCCCTTACGGCCTTCCCGGGCCTCAACGGAAGCTCGGTGCCCCTCGGCATCTTCTTTGTGTACGGCGGCGTGATCTTCTCCATGCTCACGGCTGTCATCTACTCCATTAAGGGCGGAGTGGCCATTAAACAGGCTCTCGCGCATCCCGAGGACGAGGACATCGACTTTCTGAACCCTGAAATCGAAGACTGATTCGTTGGGGTATGATTACGTACGGTTCATTATTTGCGGCACGTCCGCGATAAGTTAGGGGTTGTCATGGACAACATGGTTAACAATATGCCTCAGAATGATAAGACTGCTGACGCTACCTGCGTATTCCGCGTGCCTTCAAGCGACGTCACCGTTCCCGACCTCATGGCCAACGTGCGCATCACCGCCCCCGTTCTGTCCATCGTCAAGGGTCCGCAGACGGGTGCCGCTTTTGAGCTCGAGGACGACGTGACCACCATCGGCCGCGATCCCGCGAACGGCATCTTCCTTAATGACATGACCGTTTCGCGCAGCCACGCGCGCATTATTCGCGAGGGCCTCGGCGCTCGCATCGAGGACCTGGGCTCGCTCAATGGTACCTGGGTCGACGGTGCCATTGTCAATGCAGCCCCGCTGCACGACGGTTCTTCCGTTCAGATCGGTACGTTTACGCTCATCTACCACGAGAGCACGCCGGAGCGCATCGAAACCGGTGAGTAGGGCATGGCCGAACGCAACTATCTGAGTATCGGCCAAGTCGTCAACCTACTTCGAGGCGCATACCCCGATCTTTCGAACTCAAAAATTAGATTTCTAGAAGATGAGGGGCTCATTACCCCTCATCGTACGCCTAAGGGATACCGTCAGTACTCCAAGGAGGACGTTGATCGTCTGGAGGTCATCCTGCACTTGCAGAAGACCCGCTACATGCCGCTCAACGTGATTAAGCAGCGCTTGGAAAACGCCACGGATCTGTCAACGCTCGCCTACGAGGTGGGCTTGCTGTCCGATGTTCCGCTCAAGACGGAGCCCAAGGAGACTAAGCAAAAGCTGCATCCCATCGAGACCATTCCCGATATGCTGGGCGTCGAAATCTCGTTTATCAGGTCGCTTGCCGAAAACGACCTCATTCGCATCATCAAGAGCCCGCAGAATCGAGAGCTCGTCGATGGCCGCGATTTCCCAATCATCCGCTACTGCTCCGAGCTGTCACGCTTCCATATCGAGCCGCGCAACCTGCGTCAGTACGTGTCTTCCGCCAACCGCGAGTCCTCGATGTTTGAGCAGGTGCTCGTGAGCATGCTCGGAATGGATACCTCCGATGACGAGCGCGACGCCAAGCTCGAACGTGCTTTTAAGAAGCTTCACGACCTAACGGAAGGTGTGCACACCGCACTGCTCAAGAACCGCGTTTTTGAGTCGCTCAACGCCGTGGTCGAGGACGCCGACATCGATGCACTCGATGAGGAAATCACTCGTTCCGAGTCCACCAAGGCCAAAAACGAAGAGATAGCTGCGCCGGCTCCACACGAGGATTCTCTCGTAAAGCCGCTCAAGGTTGTCGCCCCTTCGCACTCCGGAACCGCCACCGCGGGCAAATAACAGCTGCCGCTTATCCGGCAAACCATTGAAAGGTCCTGAAATGTACGACTTCGAATCTCAAATCGTCGACATCCCCGACTATCCCGAGCCCGGAGTCATCTTTAAAGACATCACGCCGCTCTTTGGCAATCCCGAGGCGCTCAAAGCCATGACCGATTCCCTCGCCGAGCACTTTGCCGGCATGGGAATCACCAAGGTCGTGGGTCCCGAGGCTCGCGGCTTTATGGTTGGCGTACCGGTGGCTGTAGCCCTTGGCGCCGGCTTTGTTCCCGCACGTAAACCGGGCAAGCTGCCGCGCGAGACCGTGAGCCAGAGCTACGAGCTCGAGTACGGAACGGATTCCATTGAGATCCATGCCGACGCTATCAGCTCTAAAGATACCGTGTTGATTCTGGACGACTTGGTCGCGACGGGCGGAACCGTCGAGGCAACAGGTAAACTGGTGCGAGATATGGGCGCAAAGCTTATCGGTTACGGTTGTATCCTTGAGCTTGCGTTTCTCAACCCGCGCGAGAAGCTCACGCCGTCTGATGACGATGTGGAGCTCTTTAGCCTGGTGACGGTGGACTAGCCGTTACCCTTAGTTACTGGAAAGGAAGCTACATGCGCACAGCAAACACGCATAAAAACATGGCACGCTGCGCTGCTACGGCAACCCTCGCTTGTGTTTTGGGCTTGGGCCTCGCGGCTCCTGCCTACGCCGATACCGCATCCGACCTTGCCGCTGCTCGTACGAAGCTCGAGCAGATCGGTACCCAAACCCAGCAGATTTACGATGAGCTCGCAACGCAGACGCAGGCGCTCGATCAGACTGCTGGCGAGATCACGCAAAAGCAGCAGGAGATCGCCGATGGTCAGGCCAAGCTCTCGACCTATGTCGCCGGCGAGTACAAAACCGGCGGTCTGAGTCTGCTTCAGGTTCTGACGGGCGTCGATGACCTGAGCGATATGCTCAACCGTCTGTTCTACTACGGCAAGGTTTCCGATAAGCAGGCTCAGACCATTCAAGAAGTCAAGGAGCTTAAGCAGCAGCTCACCGATAAGCAGGCCGAGCAGGAGAAGAACGTCGCCACCACGCAAAAGAAGGTCGACGAGCTTAACGCCCAGCAGGCTGAAGCCCAGAACGTCGTAAACTCCCTGGATTCGCAGCTTCAGGCCGAGCTTGCCGCAGAGGCCGAGGCCAACGCCGCGCTGCAGGCCGGCATCAACGCTAGCACCGCCGAGAAGGCCACGGTGAGCAACGAGACTGCCGGTACAACCGAGAACACCAACAACGGTGGCCAGACCAGCAATAACAACAACCAGGGCGGCAACACTCCGGCTCCTACGCCGGCACCTGCTCCGACGCCGCAGCCCTCCACGCCTGCCCCGGCTCCGACGCCTTCTGCTCCGAGCCAGTCCGTCGATGGCGGTTCTGTTGTCTCGCGTGCATACAGCAAGCTTGGTTGCGCCTATTCCTGGGGCGGAATTGGCCCGAACAGTTTCGACTGCTCTGGTTTTGTTAGCTATTGCCTCACTGGTCACTATTGCCGCCTGGGCACCACGGGCACCTTTATGGGCTGGACGCGTGTGTCCGATCCTCAGCCCGGTGACGTTGTGGTCAACTCGTACCACACCGGCATTTACATCGGTGGTGGTCAGATGATTCATGCTTCCGACTACAACACGGGTGTTATCATCAGCTCCGTTGCCGCCGGCATGAACAATAACTATATCTTCGTGCGTTACTAAGTCATCTTACACAGCGTGTGAATGTGGACCTCGTGGCTTTAAGTCGCGAGGTCCATTCGTTTTTCTCTAATCTTGTACGGCTATCTAGTATTCAAAACTAGATAGCCGTACATTCAGTTTGCAAGATGGCTATAATTGTTGAGGAACAATTAGAAAGGACCCTCTATGAGCTGGGCACTTATCTCCGATTCAAGCTGTAACCTCCGCGATTGGCAACCGACCGCGCCCCATACCACCTTTGCATTTGCGCCCCTCAAAATTCGAGTGGGGGAGCGTGAATTTGTCGATGACCTTTCACTCGATGTTCATGAGCTCAACTGCGCTGTTCAGGCGGAGACGAACGCTTCTTCGAGCGCTTGTCCCAGCGTAGGGGAGTGGGCCGAGCTCTTCAAATTGGCAGGCAAGACCATCTGCATGCCGATCTCTGAGGGCGTGTCGGGCAGCTACAACGCAGCAGCCACGGCTCGCGATATGGTTCTTGCCGATGAGCCCGACCGACAGATTCATCTAGTCAATTCACGCGCAGCTGGCGGCAAAATGGACCTCATTTTCTTGCTGTTCGACCGCTATCTTGCAAGCAACCCGAATGTCTCATTCGAGGATGCTTGCGCATACTTCGATAGTCTTGAGCAGAACAGCAAAATCCTCTTCAGTTTGTGTAATTACGAAAACCTCGCCAAAGCTGGACGTATCCCTAAGGCAGCTGGCGTCATTGCCAACAAGCTCAATATCCGCATTTTGGGCACGGCGAGTGAGGCCGGTAAAATCGAACTCGTGGGGCACACGCGAGGCGAAAAGAAGATGCTCAACAAGATCATCGACACTATGGAAGCCGAGGGCTTTACGGGCGGTGAGGTCGTCATCGATCACGTTGAGAACGAAGCTGGAGCTCAGGCGCTTACTGACCGCATAGTCGAGCATTGGCCCGGCTCCAAGACCATCATCATGCCCTGCAACGGCCTGGATTCCTATTACGCCGAGATGCACGGCCTGATTATCGGCTACGGCATGGGCGTGGCTTCGGGCCAATAAAGTCCAACCAAGCAAAATTACGGGCGGGACAAAGTGACAGCTGGTTCTTTGTCCCGCCCGTTTTATACGTCGGCTAGCTATTAAACCCATTGAACTTGAGATAGCTCATCAAGTAAGCCTTCGAAACGAAGGACGATACCGCGCTACGCACAAGCAGCGACTCACGCGTTACCTGATGCGCCGTATCGGGCACGCGAGTCTGCTCGACGGAAAACGCCGAACGAATCGATGCCTCAAGCTGATCGACCACATAATCAAAGGCCGTCGGGGCATCGTAGCTCAAACGCTGAATGTTAAAGAGTGCCTGCACAGCAGCAATAGGTAGCACCTGCTTAAAGATGCAGATTGCGATCAGGCGGGCAATCTGCTCGCGGCCATATTGCTTTTTGACCGGAGCAGGCACTAGGCCGACCTTTACGTAGTTATTGATCATCGATGGCGTAATGACAGGCTGTTCAACGCAAATGGACAGCGGCTCCATCCACAACGCAACATACTCAATAACCTGGTCGCGATAGAGCGTCACATTGGGCAACTGGTTATAGCGCGGCAGACTCAACGCATTGAGTTTGCGAACGATATCGGACTGAATAAATGCATCAGGCAGCACAGTGGGCTGAATATCCTCGGGCTTAATGCTGACCGACGAATCGGACATCGGAATAACGTGTTTAACGTGGTTCATAAAGGTCCTCCATTCATTTTCTATATTGTATTCTAGGTTATCTAGTTTTGCATACCACATAGCCAGCAAGAAAATTGGCGGAACAGCGCACAGATGCATCGTCCCGCCATTTAGTTAATTGATAGCAACCTTACATAAGATATATTATCGTACTTATCAACGGAGAAATGCGTATGCACTGGTTGCCGCTATGGCTCCATCAGAAACGGCGGTCACAACCTGGCGTAAACGCTTGGAACGGATATCGCCAGCGGCAAATAGCCCTGGCGTGCGGGTCGCCATGGATTCATCAGTCAGAATGCCGCCATCAGGCGCCAGATTGACTAGATGCTCAACAAGCTCGGTATGGGGTTGCGTCCCGGTAAAGACAAAGATGCCAAACGAGCCAGGCTCAAAGGTCTCAGCATGCGTCTTACCGCATGCATTGTCCTTGAACGTAATTGTCGTAGGCATCGCTTCACCAGAAAGCTCAACAATACTAGTTTGGTACCTAACTGTAATATTGTCCTTTTTGAGTACTTTCTGAACAACACCATCAGGCGCACGGAACTGGTCGCGGCGCAGCACGATGGTCACACTGCTGGCAATGTCTGACAGGAACAGTGCCTCTTCGCATGCCGAATTGCCACCACCGATTACAAAGACCTGTTTGCCGCGGAAGAACATGCCGTCACATGTTGCGCAATATGAAACGCCACGACCGCGATAGGTATCCTCGCCAGCGAAACCTGCCGGACGCGGCGTGGCACCCATGCAAGCGATAACGCTCGAGGCAAGCGTATCGCCCATATCGTGATGCACCGTAAACAGCGCTGCATCGGCATCGTAATCGATACCCGTAACCATGCTCCATGTAACCTGTGCTCCCAGCCCCTCTGCATGTTGCTGAAAACGCTCGCCGAGTTCGGCGCCACTCAAGAGCGGAAAGCCCGGATAGTTCTCGACTTCATTGGTCGTGGCGATCTGTCCACCCGACATGCCCTGCTCAATCACGGTCGTCGTCAGGTTGGCACGCGCAGCGTAAATGGCGGCAGCATAGCCCGCGGGGCCTCCACCGATAATCGCAACATCAATCGGCTGATCGGTAGTCATGAAGAATCCTCTCGTCGAAACGTTGTCGTTCTTTGCGCTCATACCCAAATTTACGTGAACATGACACTCATGCACTACAATGATAAATCGCGTAACAAAACTGAAGGGGAGTTATCGATGGATCAAAAGCAGACGAGCAATAGCGCTCCCCTGCCCATGCAAGCCACTCCCCAACCGGAGCAAATGACCGTTTCACCTGCACAAAAACCCCTGGTAACCATTGTGCACGCATCGGTTGGATCGGGCCACAAAGCCGCCGCCAACGCGATTGCACAAGCATTTGACCTTATCCGCGGCACCAAGGGAATCCCTGAGGATATTGAAATTGAAGTGCTCGATATCCTTGATTTTGGACGTATTAAATTCGACGGCAATAAGACCGCGGCTTCTTTTACGGGAGCCACACGCCCCATTTACGACCTGACCTGGCGATATACGCTTACGGGACATCTTCTCTGGGGTGGCGGCACGGCATGGTCGCGAATTATGTTCCCCGCCTTCAACGAATATATTCGTCGCCGCAGGCCTATAGCCGTGGTCGCAACGCACATCACAGCAGCCAATGTTGCCGTGGGCGCCCGCGTAATTACGGGTATCGATTATCCGGTCATCTGCGTACCAACAGACTATGAAGTCGAAGGCTTTTGGCCCCACAAGGACACCGACCTGTTCTGCGTGGCCAACGAGTTTATGGCCGAAACGCTGCGCCCGCGCAAAGTTCCCGAGTCAAAGATCCGCATAACGGGCATTCCCATTCGTGCCGGTTTCGATTCAGATTACAAACGCGAAGATGAGCTCAGCAAGTTCAATCTCCCCATAGACAAAACCGTCGTATTGGTGATGGCCGGCGCCAGTTTGCCCCAACCATACGTGCGTTTCCGTGCCGCGATGGACCACACGCTCCCCTTCTTACGCAGCTTTGAGGACATGCACTTTGTCTTTTTACCGGGCAAGGATAAGGAATACGCCACCCGACTCAAAACGCTCTTCGACGCCATGAAGCTCGACAACGTCACGGTTCTGGACTACGTGGACGACATGGCGGCCCTCATGCACGGCTGCGACCTGGCAATCCTCAAATCGGGCGGACTCACCGTCACCGAGTGCCTGTGCGCTCATCTGCCGATGATCCTGCTGGGCAAGTCCTATGGCCAGGAAAAGGCAAACACCACGATGCTCACCGGCATGGGCGCCAGCATGCATGTCACCACCGCACGAGAACTCATCGTAACCCTGCGCCATCTGCACGATCATCCCGAATCACTCAAAGCCCTACTCATCAACGGCGAAGTACTACGCCGCCCCCACGCAGCCGAAGATATAGCTATCGCAACCATGGAGCTCGTAGGCAAACCCCAAAAGCGCAAACGAGCCTTCTGCCGCTTCTACTGGGGCGATAAACCCGCGCATATTCGCTAGGGTCTTAATGTCCGCTAGCCTGCGGGAGGCCCTATATATCATCCCGTGCTCAAACATTCTCGCTTCGCTGCGAAACTGCGCGCGGGACGATATATAGGGCTCTCCCACAGGTGAGCTACGTTTACTTGCTAGCGGCTACGCCGGGTTCGCCCCAGTTAGAGCCTGCGAAGGTAGAAACAAAATTTCTAATAATAGTTAGCCGGTGCGACAAAGCGATTGTTCCTTTGTCGCACCGGCTAACCAGTAAGATAATTTTGTTTCAAGCGAGTAGCCGCCCGACCACTTCTCACACATATCGTTCCACGCGCAGTTTCGCAGCGAGCGAAGCGAAGCGAGAATGTTTGAGCATGGAATGATATGTGTGAGAGGCCTGTCTCTTATACACATC
>URIK01000049.1 GCA_900547855.1 uncultured Collinsella sp.
AGCTGCGGGAATGGCCTATCCGCTCAATGTGTTCGGCTGAGATCGGAAATCAACCGTCTGCCGCATGTTCTTAGTAGCCAAACGCGCTAAAGCGATTGGCTAGGCACACGATTCCAGTGCTCCGCTAAACAGCTTCACCATCTGCACGCGCGTGCCGGCGCCGTCCGTACGACGAGCAACCTCCACGTTATCGACGAGCATACGCATAAGCTTGATACCACGGCCGCGTTCCTCGGATGCGACCGGTTCGCTCGTTTCATCGATAGAATAGCCGGCACCTCGATCAAGCACCTCAACCACAACGCGATCGCCATAGGCCTGAACCGTCAGGACGCACCCGATACCGCCCGCATGGTCATAGGCGTTACCCAGCGCCTCCCCCGACGCCAATGCGACATCGTAGCGCTCGTCACGGCGCAACGGAAGCGATTCAAGGAGTTCGGCGATGCGGTGTCGGTAGTATGGAAGATTCTCGATACCCTGACGGACCTCGACGCTCTTACTCCAGCGAGGCAGCTCCCCCACCGGAATGGCGGGAATAGACTCCCGTGCCGGCCCCGCGACATGAAGGATATCGACAAGACGAGCAATCTCCAAAAAGCGAACAACTTCACCTGATGCATTGACGAGCGAAAGCAGGCCTTCTCGCCTCATGAGCTCACGAGCGCGCGTAAGCAGGAATGCCAAGCCTGTCGAATCGATAAAGCTAACAGCCTGACAGTTGATGACAACGCGACGCACGCCCCGGTCGATCAAATTATCCAACCGTCGGCGCAGCACCGGCACCGATGCGATGTCGACATCACCCGGTGGCGTCAAAACCGCTATGTCATTCCACTCATTCATACGACCATGGTTCCCCAAAAAAGCCCACTCGATGCATTCGTTTCCCCAACCGTGCGGATTCAACCCGCCCAGCGTCGTCTATGAACGACCCCGTAAAAACTCAAGGGACACCAATGCAATGTCATCGTCCAGCGCCGAATCGGTAAATCGATCAAGCTCGCCCAAGACCTTGCCGCAAATGCCCGACACGCCCTCCGCCGAAACAGAAAGCAGAAGATCGCGCAAGCGCTGCTCGCCAAAAAACGCTCCGGTGCGGTCACGGGCCTCAATCGTTCCATCCGTATACATAAAGAGCATATCGCCGGGGGCGAACGTAAAGGCACCCGTCTCGTACACCATGCCTTCGAATGCGCCGATTACGCCCGATTGGCATCCAAGCAGTTCGACCTCTCCCCCACGGGCCTCGCCGCCACCCAGCGGCATCGACTCTGGCCTGATGACCATGGTCGGAGGATGGCCCGCCGAACAATACGTTGCGCGTCCGGCTTTAAGGTCAATCTTGGCGATAAAGGCCGTCACGAACGTCTCGACCCTCGAAAAGCCCATGAGCATGCTGTTAAGGGAGCGTGCCATGCGGGCGGGCCCCGCACCCTCCCAGGCATAGGCCGTCAGGGCCGTCTTGACGAGCGCGGACATCGATGCGGCCTCAATGCCTTTGCCAGACACATCACCCAGAATCATGACGGCGCAGTCGTCGGGAAGTCGGATGAGCGTATAGAAATCGCCGCCGACCAACGCCGAGTTCGTGGCCGACAGGTATACCGAATCGGTTGCGATACCCGGAACATCCCCCAGGGAATTTCTCATGCCGATCTGGAGGGTCTGAGCGATATGGCGCTCCTCGCGCTTTTGAGATTCGCCTTCGTAGATCAGTTCAAAGTCATGCGCCAAGTGCACCAAGTAGTCATATTCAAGGTCATCAATCGGCTCTTGGCTGCCATCACGAAGCAGCAGTGCGCGCGTCGTCGGGCCCTTCGCAACAGAAGCAGGAACAATCGCGTCGTTGCTGTGCTTGCCATCACCCTCAGAGCGCGGGCGCCCCGCCTCGATGCCGAAGTCGACGTAGAGACCCTGGCAAGGCAGACCATGCGTCCTAAGCCAGCCTCCCATAGGCATCGATTCATCAACGCGAGTTATACGGACGTGCTTAAGGTCCTCGGCACTCGTGCCGCCCAAAACAGATGCCTCAAAGCCATCAGGGCCAGCTCCCAGACGTGCCGCCGGCGCCGTCGTAGAAAAGAAAAGCTTCTCGGGATCGTCCGGCAAAGCAACGCGACTGCCGCCTTCAAAATCTATGACATAGGAGTCCAGACTGGCGTCATACTCAACAGGGCAAAAATGGCAGTTGAGCATATTGCAGATCTCGGACGATACCGCCTGGGTAGCCGCGGCAGAATCGTCTAGAAAGGTAAACAACTCATCACGTAAAACATTGAGCGAGCGGCCAAGCTCGGCCGTGCGACGAGAGCGAAGGCTCGATGCCATTCCGACCAGCTGGATAGACAGGTAATCGCAAATGACCTCAAGTACATTAACGTCATAGGCGAGCGGTGCCTGGGGGCGTTTCCAACCAACTTCCAACACGCCAAGAATCTGCGTACCGTAAAAAACGGGAAGACAGATCTCGCTGCGGTACGGAGGCATATCCTGCATGCGCAACAGGTGCTTAGAACGATTATCCAGGTCCATGAACATACCGGAGGCGGCCCTATCGCCCTCAAGGTCCTGCTGAATCGACAAGCGACAGGCACGCGACTCGCGAAGAACATACGTCGGAATGCCAGCGCCATACGGCAAAAACTCGGGCAGGTAGCTGTCGTGCAGCTCCTTGGAGACACCGCGAAGCTTAAAACCGCCGCTCTCAGAAAAATAGATAGCGGCACCCGAAGCATCGAGCGTTCCTACAAGTTGGTTTAAAACGGTATCAAGCAGACTGGGTAACTCATCGGAGCCCACAGTGCTCATAATGACCGAGAGCGTGCCTGAGAGACGCTTGTTCGCCACTCTGAGCTCCGATAACGCACGCTTGAGTTGACGGTCGTGAGAATACTGCTCCTCGATACTGTGAAGTGCCACCAGGACGCGTGGCGCTCGGCGCCCAAAGATGCGTGGAGGCGTTACGGAGCCTGCACGAACCAAGACGGGGATAAAGGAGCCGTCACTCAGCTTGAGCATCAGTTCGCTCTCGGAGCCATCAGTTTCAAATGGCAGACGATGTTCCGTCGCACGTTCAAAAGCGGACGAATACAGGACGTCTTTAACATCTCCACCGACGACATCGGCGCGTTCTTCGCACATCAAACCAAGTAAGCGATTATTCACATGCAGAATGGTTCCGTCGAGCTCGCAGATGATGACAGCATCGCTCGTGATCTCGACTAGTTGGGCAACGTCTGCCCACTCGTTGCGTTCAAGCGTTTCCATCGTGGACCCCACCGTCTATCGGTAACAAAAAAGCCTCCGAAGAGGCTTCTTAAATGCGATGGTGTCGGAGGCGGGACTTGAACCCGCATGACCAAAAAAGCGGTCACTAGCACCTCAAGCTAGCGCGTCTGCCAATTCCGCCACTCCGACATGCTATGTTGTTGATTCGCAGTTCGTTTTGTTGGACCCGCGCGTTCAACGAGGAAGATAATAACCTATGATTTGAGAACTGTGCAAGCACTTTTTAGAAAAAAGTTTACGAATTTGTAAATGCGCAGGTAAATCGATATGTCCGGCCCCGTATCGGTGTTGCCTCCCAGCGCGTCCTCGGGCATGAGCGATATTTTGCTACGCACTTCGTGCTGCAAAATATCGCTCCCCCTGCGGAATACGCTGGGAGGAAACACCGATACGGGGCCTGCAAATACGTACTTCAGGCACAGTTCTCAAACATGTTCTGGGGGCTGATGCAAATTTGGTGGCTCAGCTTTGCCGAGCCCTTATATAAAGAGGCCGGAGCTAAAGCTCCGGCCTCACTAACTTTCCTATTAGATTAAGTGAGCGATCGAGGAATCGCACTCCCCCTGCCGGGTTGCCGCAGGGCCCGCTCTGAAGTTATTTTTCAGAACACTCCGCAGGACGCAAGAAACCCCCGCCGCACGAAGTGCGCAGCGGGGGTTTCTTGCATGTCCGAGGACGTTCTGAAAAGTAACTTCAGGGCGGGCCCGGACGATAACAACCGACTACAGGTCGATGTGCGATTCCTTGATCGGGAACGGCTCCGCGAAGTGGCAGGCGCAGCAGTGACCCGGGGCAACTTCCTTAAACTCAGGAAGCTTCTCGGAGCAGATGCCCTGCGCGATCGGGCAGCGCGTGTGGAAACGGCAGCCGGTCGGCGGATCCAGCGGCGACGGCGGATCGCCGGCGAGGATGATGCGCTTGCGGGTCTTCTGGATATCAGGATCGGGAACCGGCACGGCAGACAGCAGCGACTGAGTGTACGGATGGTGGGGCTCGCTGTAGAGCGTCTTCCAGTCCGAAACCTCGACCATCTTACCCAGATACATAACGGCAACGCGATCGGAGATGTGCTGCACGACGGACAGGTCGTGGGCGATAAACAAATACGCGGTACCGAACTTGTCCTGCAGTTCCTTGAGCAGGTTCAGAACCTGGGCCTGAATGGATACATCCAGAGCGGAAACCGGCTCGTCGCAGATGATCAGCTTAGGCTTCAGAGCGAACGCGCGGGCAATGCCGACACGCTGACGCTGACCGCCCGAGAACTCATGAGGATAGCGGTTAATGTGCTCGGGGTTCAGTCCGACAACGTCGAGAAGCTCACGGACACGCTCAATGCGCTCCTCCTTGGTGCCCACGCCGTGAATGGTCATGGGCTCGGAGACGATCTCGCCGATGGTCATACGGGGATTCAGCGAGGCATAGGGATCCTGGAAGATAAACTGCATCTCGCGACGCATGTCCTTGATCTCATGCTTGCTCATCTCGGCAACATCTTTACCCTGGAAGAACACCTTACCGGCGGTCGGCTTGGTCAGGCGCATGATGGTGCGGCCCGTCGTGGACTTACCGCAACCAGACTCACCGACCAGACCAAAGGTCTCGCCAGGATAAATCTCAAAAGAGATGTCGTTTACGGCAGAGACGACGCACTTGGAAAAACGCTTGGCGAACATGCCGGACTCAGCGGGGAACTCCTTAGAGAGGTGCTCGACCTTCAGCAGCGGAGTACGCTCGTTGGTATCTGCCATTACGCCTCGCCTCCCTTCTTGGAATCCTTGCGCGTACGGGACGTCTCAGGAGAGTTCTTGAGGAACTCGGGGTCACCGGAGTAGTGGCACGCAGAGTAATGACCGGACTCGGTGACAACACGCTCGGGGCGCTGCTTGCGGCACTTATCCGTCGCATAGGGGCAACGAGGCGAGAACACGCAGCCCTCGGGCAGGTTCATGAGCGAAGGCGGGTTGCCGTGAATCGGCGTAAGCGGCTTCTTCTCATCGATGGCCTGCTCCGGGATGGAGCGGATAAGGCCCCAGGTGTAGGGGTGGCGGCTCTCGTAGAAGATTTCCTCAGCAGTACCGAACTCGACGGGACGGCCGGCGTACATAACCATGATCTTGTCGGCCATATCAGCGACAACGCCCAGGTCATGGGTGATCATGATGATGGCGTTGCCGTTCTTCTCCTGCATTTCCTGCATAAGCTCAATAATCTGAGCCTGAATGGTAACGTCCAGGGCAGTCGTGGGCTCGTCGGCAATCAAAATATCGGGATCGCAGGCAAGAGCCATGGCAATCATGACGCGCTGACGCATACCGCCAGAGAACTGGTGCGGATACTCATTGACGCGCTTCTCGGGCTCGGGAATACCAACGAGGTCCAAAAGCTCGGTGGCACGCTTGAGCGCCTCCTGCTTGGAGTAGCCACGGTGCAGACGAAGACCCTCGCCCACCTGCCTGCCGATCTTATAGACCGGGTTCAAGGAGGTCATAGGATCCTGGAAGATCATCGCGATGTCGTTACCGCGAATGTGCTGCATCTCTTCCTCGGTCATCTCGAGGATAGAACGACCGCGATAGCGAACGTCGCCGCCCTCGATCTTTCCCGGAGGCATCGAGATAAGACCCATGATGGTCATGGCGGTCACGGACTTACCGGAGCCGGACTCACCGACGACGCCCAGGGTCTCGCCGCGATCGAGCGTGTAGGAGACACCGTCGACAGCGCGAACAACGCCATCCTCGGTGTGGAAATACATCTTAAGGTCATCGACCTCGAGCAGATGATGGCCCTCGGGAACCGGCTGGTCCTTCAGGTCCACATAGTTCTTGTTCTTCTTCATCCTTATGCGTCCTTCATCTTGACGTCGAGGGCGTCGCGCAGACCGTCACCCAGCAGGGTGAAGGCGAGCACCGTCGAGAGAATTGCCAGACCGGGCATGATCATCATCCAGGGGGCAGTCAGAAGATACTGCTGACCGTCCTGAATCATGGAGCCCCACGAAGGCGTAGGCGGAATAACGCCCATGCCGAGGAAGGACAGAGCGGACTCGGTCAGAATGGCGCCACCAATGTTCATGGTCGCGTAGACCACGATGGAGGCGACGGAGTTCGGGAAGATGTGACGCACGACGATACGAGCATCAGATGCACCCATCGCGCGCGCAGCGTCAACATAATCGTTTTCCTTGACCGTCAAGATTGCAGAGCGGAAGACGCGCGCAATCGAAGGCCAGCCGAGAATGCCGATGGCAAAAAAGACGTTCTGAAGACCACGGCCGATAACGGCGATCATGGCGACAACGAAAAGCACGTACGGGAATGCCAGGAAGATATCCGCGCAGCGCATGATGATCGTATCCCAGATGCCGCCGTAGAAACCGGCTAGGGCACCCATGACCAGACCAATCACCGTGGAGATCGCAGTAGCCATAATACCGACGGAAAGCGAAACACGTGCACCATAGATAACGCGGACGAGAATGTCACGACCAAGGGCGTCGGTGCCAAACGGGTGCTCTGCACACGGAGCCATCAGCGACGTCTGGGCCATGGTGGTTGAGTCGGAAGCCGTCGGCGAACCGAGCCAGGGCTTAGCCCACAGATCTGCGGTCAGGGCAACCACAACGACGATGATGATCCAGCAGACACCGATAACGGCGAGCTTGTTCTTACGAAGACGCTTAAAAGCGTCGCCCCACAGCGTGCGGGACTTGGCGGGAGCAGATGCGGCCTTGGTGGCGGTAGCCTGCTCCTGAGACTGAGAATCAGTTTCCTGCATGAGACGTACCTCCCTTAGGCCTTATCCGACGGACCGCCAAGGCGGATGCGCGGGTCGAGGAATGCATAGCTAATGTCGACGAGCAGGTTGATCACCATGACGACGACGACGATGAGCGTAACGCCGCCCATAACGATGGGCCAGTCACGCATGCTAATGGCGCGATAGACCTCATAGCCGATACCGGGCCAGTTAAAGACCGTCTCGGTCAGGATGGCGCCCGAAAGCATGCCGCCAAAGTCGACACCAATATAGGTAACGACGGGGATGAGTGCATTCTTAAGCGCGTGCTTGATGATGATCGCGCGATTGGAGAGACCCTTGGCCTTTGCCGTACGGATGTAATCCTGGTTCATGACGTCAAGCAGCTGCGAGCGCATAATGCGGGCGGCGTAAGCGGTCGAAACCGAAGCCAGCGTAATGGTCGGAAGCACATAGTGCATCCAATCCTGATACTGAGAGCTGGAACCGCCGGCACCCGAGATCGGCATGGAGAATGCACCGCCCGTGGCGTCCTTGAGAATGACGCCAAAGAACAGCTGCAGCAACATACCGAGCCAGAAGGCCGGGACGGCAACGAGGATCGACGTGGTGAGCGTTACCAAAATATCCCAGAAGGAATAACGCTTTACCGCCGAAATGATACCCGCACCGATACCCATGATTGCCTCGAGCACGATGGCGCACGCGGCAAGTTTGACCGTATACGGATACTTCTGGGCAAAGATTTCCGTAACCGGCAGCTTGCGCTGATACGAATTGCCCAGATCGCCATGAAGCAGGCCGTTCATGTAATACAAGTAACGGTCCACGAGCGACGTTTGAACGGGGTCGCCGTTCTCGTCAAGGATCGCGTTGCCGTCCTCGTCCGACTGGACCAGGTGATAGCGGACGCGAAGCTGAAGCTCCACCTCGGGGGACAGAGCCTTGTCTCCACCGATCAGCTTGATCGGATCTCCCGGCACGATATTCTGGAGGGCGAACAGAATCAGCGTAACGCCCAAAAACACCGGGATGAACTGAAGCACACGTTTAACGATGTACTTACCCATACCACTCCCCTATCTAGGGATTAACCTAAATGGGATGCCGATCGCCAGACCGGCATCCCAAAATTACCATCAGCCAGTTTACCCCAGGTTAGGGAGAACTGTATGTTTCCCATGAGGTCTACGTAAATACTTGACCCTCACGGAAGCTGCAAACTCTTAGGCGAGCTCAGCGGTACCCAGCTCGGCATGCTTCTGCGGATCGACATAGAGGTGCTTGATGCGATCGGAGCCGACGATGGTGTGCGTGTAGAACATCACCGGGATGACCGGGCAGTCGGCAGCGACCATTGCGTCGGCCTCCTGCATCTTAGCGACGCGCTCCTCGTCGTCAACAATAGTACGAGCCTCGTCGACCTTGGCGTCGAACTCGGGGTTGTTGTAACCAGAGCGGTTGTCGCCACCGAGGGAGTCGGAGTGGAACAGCGGATACAGGAAGTTGTCCATGATCGGGTAGTCGGCAATCCAACCCAGACGACCGAACTGATAGTTGAAGTTCTGATACTGCTCGAGCAGGGCAGACCACTCAGGGGTATCGGAAGTAGCGGTAACGCCAACCTTGGCGAGGTCGCCGATGATGGACTCCATGATCTCCTTGTGGCCACCGTCCTGGTTGTAGGAAAGGGTCACGTTAATGCCACGATCGCCGTTAGCGTCAGCGGGAGCAACCTTGTCGAGGTACTCGTTAGCCTTGTCGACGTCGTAGGCGCAGAACTCCCATGCGCCCTCCTTGTAGCCATCGATGCCCGGAGGAACAATGCCGTCGGCGGGGGTACGGGTACCCTTGAAGATGGTCTTGCAGATGGCCTCACGGTTGATGGCCAGGGAGATACCCCTGCGCAGGTCGGCGTTGTTGAACGGCTCGGCCGTGTTGTTGCAGGTCAGGTAGTAGGTGGAAGGCTCGGAGCCGAGCAGCATGCGCTCGCCGTCGCCCATGGTGTAGCCGTCCTTGGACACGCCGCGATCCTTCTTGGCGGCGTCGATCTGAGCAACGGGAACGTCGCAGACGTCGAGGTTACCGGCCTGGAACTCCTTGTAAGCGGTCTCCATGTCCTTGATGACCTGGAAGTGGATGCCATCGATCTTGGCCTTGTCGCCATAGTAATCGTCGAACTTCTTGAGGTTGATCTCCTGACCATCCTCCCACTTGCCGTCCATCATGAACGGGCCGTTACCGACCGGTGCAAGATAGAAGCTCTTGGCATCGGACTCGGCGCACTCGGGAACCGGGGCCAGAGCCGGGTGAGAGGCGACGAAGGGGAAGTCGGCGTAAGCGGAAGACAGCTTGACGACGAGGGTCTCATCGTCGGGGCAAGTAACACCGCTGAGCTCGGTAGCGTTACCGGCAAGCAGGTCGTCATAGCCCTCGACCATGGAAAGGTGATAGGAGACCTCGGAAGGGCCGTACTCGGTAGCGATGGCCGACTTGGTGTTGACCAGACGCTCCCAACCGAGCTTGAAGGACTTGGAGGTAACGTCGTCACCGTTGTGGAACTTGGCCTTCTTGATCTTGAAGGTAAACTCGGTGGCGTCGTCGTTGGCCTCAAAGGACTCGCAAGCCAGCGGAACGATCTCGCCCTTCTCGGCGTCATAAGAGGTCAGAGCGTCAAAGAGCTGGTACTCGACCTGAGTGCCCTGGTCCTCCTGGACATTGTAGGGGTCGATGCAGACCGGGTTGTTGATGTAGAAGTTCAGCGTCGAACCGGACTCAGAACCGGAAGCGTCGCCGCCCTTCTTGCCGCATGCGGCAAGAAAAGCCATGGAGCTCGCAGCGAGGGTGCCGCCAACAAAGGCGCGACGACCCATAACGGGCTGGTGGAACATAGAATCAGCCATGCCATCCTCCTTATGAGATAGGACAAAGAAATGTTCAGTCGGACATATGTCGAGACAATCCGATCCGAACCATCAAAACGCCGCCCGCTGCTATGGCTGGTTATGCACAACGGACCAACGTTTCGCAATACAATAGCGCATTTTATGCACGATTTGGGGCTAATTCCGGTTAACGGTCGAGAATTTCTTTAGTTGGGCGAAGTATGTGGGGATATTTTGACTCTGTTACAAATATGTAAACAAAAAGGGTCCCGCACCTGCGAGACCCATTGCAAACGTATATACGCCGATGCTTAGTAGCCGACGATGCCCTGCGGGAAGAAGAACATGCACAGGACGACGCACACGGCAAAAACAACGGCCATAATTACCGTCAGGCGATCGAGGTTCTGCTCCATGACGCCCGTGGCAGAGCTGGAGTTATACAGCGAGCTAGCGATCATATCCGAAACGCCGGTGCCCTTACCAGAGTGCATCAGGACGAGAATCGTCAGCGCCACGGCAGAGACAGCCCAAACGACAAACAGAAGAATCTGGAACGGACCCATAGATAAGCTCCTTAATAGAACAATTCAAACTCCAGTACTATACCACAACCCCCGACACTCCCCCACCTGCCATTTGGGGACGGGGCAGATATGGAAGAAATACCAAAAAAAGGGGGTTACCCGAATATGGACAACCCCCTTCAAAGAAACGCTTGGCGTTTTCTCTTAGGCCTCGGCGGCGAGCACGCGGCCCGTCATCTCGGCGGAAGGCTCCAGACCAGCCATGGTAAGCATAGTCGGGGCGATATCGGAGAGACGACCGTCCTCGATACCGGTGAGCTGTGCCTTCTCATCAACGATGATGAACGGCACGCGGTTGGTGGTGTGAGCCGTGAACGGATGCTTGGAACCGTCGGAAGCAACGTCAAACATGTGATCGGCGTTGCCGTGATCGGCGGTAATCAGCGCAAAGCCGCCCTTAGCGAGAATCGCCGGGACAACCTTGGACAGGGCATCGTCAACAGCCTCGACGGCCTTAACGGCAGCGTCGAAGACACCGGTGTGACCAACCATGTCGCAGTTCGCGAAGTTCACGATGTAGAAATCAGCGCGATCCTCGTTGATGGCGGCGACAAGCTTCTCGGTAACCTCGGGAGCGCTCATCTCGGGCTGCAGATCATAGGTAGCGACCTTGGGGGAAGCGACGAGCACGCGCTCCTCGCCCTCCTTGGGCTCCTCGATGCCGCCGTTGAGGAAGAACGTCACGTGGGCGTACTTCTCGGTCTCGGCGGTGTGCAGCTGCTTCAGGCCATTGGCGGCGATAACGTCGGCCAGGACGTTCTCGGGGAACGTCTTGGGGAAGGCGACCTCGACGTCAAACGTCGGATCGTACTCGGTCATCGTCACAAAGTGCGAAAGCTTGATCTGCTCGCGCTCAAAGCCGTCGAACTCCTTGTCCGTGAACACGCGGGTCATCTGACGAGCGCGGTCGGGACGGAAGTTGAAGAAGATGGCCGCGTCGCCCTCGTGGATGCCCTCGTTGTGGGCAGCGAAGGGCTCGACGAACTCGTCGCCGCGCGGATCCTTCTCGTAGTAGGCCTTGATACCGGCAACGGGGTCGGTATCAGCATCGGACGCGTTGACCATGACGTCGTAGGCGCGCTGGATGCGCTCCCAACGATTGTCGCGGTCCATGGCCCAATAACGGCCCGAGACGGTGGCAACGCGAGCGTCGCAACCGGTCTCCTCGGAAATCTTAGCCAGGAAGGCGCAGAACTCACTCATGTAACCGGCACCGGACTGCGGGTCGACGTCGCGACCATCCATGAAGGCGTGGACGCGAACGGTCTTGACACCGTGCTCGGCAGCCATCTTGACCAGAGCCTCGACGTGGTTCATATGAGAATGAACACCGCCAGGGCTCATAAGGCCCATGAGGTGGAGAGTCTTGCCGTCAGCCTTGACATCGTCCATAGCCTTGACGAAAACCTCGTTCTTGGCGATGGAGCCGTCCTTGATGGCATTGTTGATGCGCGAAAGCTCCTGGAACACGATGCGACCAGCACCGATGTTGAGGTGACCCACCTCGGAGTTGCCCATCTGGCCGTCGGGAAGGCCCACGTCCTCGCCCGAAGCACCGAGCGTGGTGTGGGGATACTTCTCGTACAGGCTATCAAGGAAGGGCGTCTTGGCAGCGGCGACGGCGTTCTCGCCATCGGCCGGAGCAAGGCCGCAGCCATCCATGATGATCAGGAGTGCAGGAAGATGACGCTGTGCCATATGTCCTACTCGCCTGCCTTGACGACCATAGAGGCGAAGTCGGCAGCCTTGAGCGAAGCGCCGCCCACGAGGGCGCCGTCAACGTCGGGCTTGGCGACGAGCTCGGCGATGTTGCCGGGCTTGGCGGAACCGCCATACCTGTCTCTTATACACATCTGACGCTGCCGACGACTAGTCGAGTGT